>JAWOFN010000052.1:0-5544 GCA_046497505.1 bacterium
CTCATCCTCGCCGTCCAGGAGGGCCTGGCACCCGACCGCGGCAGCGAGGGGATGGCCGAGCCCTTCCGATACGAGATGCCCTTCGAGGCCCCGAAGGGACTGGTGGTGGACCATGTCCGCCCCACCCTGGGGGAGTATGTCAGCGACATCACCATACGCTTCTCCTCACCCGTCGACCCGGAAGCCGCCGAGTCCTTCATCACCATCGAACCGGCGGTCCCCCACCGGGTCTCCGCCGCCGGTTCCCGTCTGAGGCTCTCCGGCGAATTCCATGCCGGATCCGTCTATACCGTGCGGATCGACGAGGGACTCCGCGCACGGGACGGCTCCCGGCTGGACCGCCCCTTCTCCCGGACGGTCCGCATGACCGACCTCTCCCCCTCGGTGGACTTCACCCACCCGGGCACCTATCTCGCCCGCACCGGACTGAAGAACGTGGCCATCGAGGCGGTGAACGTGCCGGGTGTGCAGGTGGAGGTGGAGAAGGTCTACGCCAACAACCTGGTGCCCTTCCTCCTCAGGCGTTCTCGCTCCTACTGGGGCTCCTCGGCGGGCGAGCTGGGTCACCCGGTCTTCAGCCGGGAGATCCCCCTGACCCTGGACCGGAACGAGCCGGCCACGATCACGGTGGACTTCGAGGAGTTCCTCTCCGGGCACCCCGCCGGCCTCTTCCAGGTCACGGCCCGGAACACCGAGCGGATGTGGACGGGGGACGCCCGCCGGGTCCTCCTCACCGACATCGGTCTCATCGGGAAGATGGCCGGCGACCAGCTCCATGTCTGGGCCCTCTCCACACAGAGCCTGGAACCGGTCCCCGAGGTGGAGGTGGAGCTGCTGAGCCGCAGCAACCAGACCATGGCGTCCGGCCGCACCGATGAGGGGGGCCACCTCCTGCTCACCGGCATCGCAGACCGGGCTTCCGAGTTCGAACCGTATTTGCTGAGGGCCCGGAGGGGAGAGGACATGAGCTTCCTCCTCTTCTCCGAATGCAGGGTCTCCGACGCCGACTTCGACGTGGACGGCCGACCCTTCCTGCAGCAGGGCTACGAGGCCATGGTCTACACCGAGCGGGGGGTCTACCGCCCGGGGGAGACCGTCCACACCGCTTCCATCGTCCGGGGTCCCGGCGGTACGGTGCCCCCCTCCTTCCCCCTGCGCCTCAGGGTGGTGCGCCCCGACGGCCGCATCCTGCTGGAGCGGCAGGAACGGGAGCCGCAGGAGGGCTGGGCCTCTTTCGACTTCCCGGTCCCCGACTACGCCCCCACCGGGCGCTACCAGGCCCAGCTCCTGGGGGGTGAGGAGGAGCCGCTGGGCACCGCCTCCTTCCGGGTCGAGGAGTTCATGCCCGACCGCATGAAGGTGGAGGTGGTGAGCTGGGAGCCCCGCTACGCCGCCGGCGACACCCTGGACGTATCGGTCATGGGGACCATGCTCTTCGGCCCCCCGGCGGCGGGGAGACGACTGGAGGCCCGCTTCACCCTGGAGGCGGTCCCCTTCCGCCCCCCCGACCACACCTCCTTCACCTTCGGGGACGCGCAGGTCTCCTTCGAGACCTTCACCGACGAGGTCGGCGAGCGCCGCCTCGACCACGAGGGGCGGGCCGCCCTGCCCTTCGTGATACCCGCCGACCTCAGCCCCCCCGCCGCCCTGGAGGGCACCGTCTACGCCACGGTCCGCGAGGAAGGGGGACGGGCGGTCACCGGTGCGGTGAGCTTCCCGGTGGACGTCTACCCCTTCTACCCGGGGCTGCGCCGGCCCTCGGAGGGGTACGCGGAACCGGGACGTCCCGAGACCATCGAGTACGTGGTCCTCACCCCCGAGGGACGGCCTCGGCAGGTGGACGGGCTGCAGGCCCGCTTCTACCGGGTGCGCTGGAACACCACGGTGCAGCGGGACTCCTCGGGCCGGGTCCGGTTCGAGTCCACCCGCTCCCTCGAACCACTGGAGACAGCAGAGATCTCGACCCCCGACGGCAGGGGCAGCTTCACCTTCACCCCCCCGGAATGGGGTCTCTACCGGGTGCGGCTCACCCACCCGGGCAGCGGGGCCTCCGCCGCCCTGGAGTTCTACGCCTCCGGGTGGGGCTACTCCCCCTGGTCGATGGACAACCCCGACCGGGTGGACCTGGAGCTGGATCGGGAACGCTACGACGAGGGGGACCCGGTGAAGGTGCTGGTGAAGGCCCCCTTCGCCGGGACGCTCCTGCTCACCGTCGAGCGGGAGCGGGTGCTGCACCGCGAGCTCCACCGCATGGAAGCGAACACCGCGGAGATCACCCTCACCGCCGACCGCTCCTGGTTCCCCAACGCCTACCTCACGGCCACCCTGGTGCGGAGCATCGACTCCGCTGAGACGGAGGCGCCCACCCGGGCCTGGGGTACCGTACCGGCGGTCATGGAGCGCTCCCGACGGGTCCTCGACCTCGACCTGGACGTGCCGGTGACGATGCGTCCCGGCACCACCCTCCCGGTGACGGTGCGGGTACGGGCCGGCGGGGCCGCACCCCCCGCTCCCGGCACCCGTCTCACCGTCGCCGCGGTGGACGAGGGGATCCTGCAGCTCACCGGCTTCTCCGGCCCCGACCCCGTGGAGTTCTTCTACGGCAGGAAGCGGCTGGACGTGACCACCTACGATGTGTTCGCCCTCCTGCTGCCCGAGGTCGAGGAGAGCCAGACCTACTCGGTCCCCGGGGGGGACCGCATGGAGGCGCTCCGGCAGCAGATGCTCTCGCCGGCGTCGGCCCGGCGGGTCGAACCGGTGGCCCTCTGGTCCGGGATCGTGGAAACGGATGCCGCGGGCACCGCCTCCGTGCCCCTCGAGGTGCCGGAGGACTTCAACGGGAGGCTGCGCCTCATGGCGGCGGCCGCCTCCGGCGAGCAGTTCGGCTCCGCCCGGGGAGAGGTGACGGTCCGGGAACCGATCGTCCTGACCCCCACCCTCCCCCGTTTCCTGGCCCCCGCCGACTCCATCCGCATCCCGGTGACCGTCTTCAACGGCACGGGTCGGGAGGGTTCGGTGGCCGTGAGCGTGAAGGCGGAGGGAGCGGCCGGTATCATCGGCCCCTCCCAGGTCATCCTCGACCTGATGGAGGGGGAGGAGGGTTCGGTCTCCTTCCGGGCCCGAGCCGACCGCTCCTCGGGCAGGGCGACCTTCACCGTACGCGCCCGTTCCGCCGCGGTGGAGGTCGACAGGGTCATCGAGCTGCCCGTCCGCCCCCCCGCCCCGCCGCTGGTCCGGGCCTCGGCGGGTTCGGCCTCCGCGGACCGGCCGGCCTCCTTCACCCTGCCCGGCGGGTGGATGGAGGGTTCGGCCAGCGCCGTCGTGGCCGTGCATCCCCTCCCCCTGGTCCGGTTCAGCGGCAGCCTGCAGGAGCTGCTGCGCTATCCCCACGGCTGCCTGGAACAGGTCGCCTCCCGGGCCTTCCCCCTCCTCTACTTCCAGGACCTGGCCCGGGTGGCGGAACCTGAGATCTTCCGGGACCGGGCCCCCGAGTACTTCGTCGGCGAGGCCATCCGGAGGATCACCGCCCAGCAGCGTTCCGACGGGGCGTTCACCACCTGGCCCCGGAGCGGGGTGAACGACTGGACCCATGTCTACGCCCACCACTTCCTCGTGGAGGCGGACGGGGCGGGCTACGCGGTGGCGGACCGGGTGCTGGAGGGAGCGGCCCGGCACACCCGATCGATCCTCTTCGGCAGTGAGGAGGAGGTGCGTCGAGGGGTCGTGGCGGCCTCCGACCGCCGGTCGCTGATGACCCGGGCCTACGCCGCCTACGTGCTGGCCCTGGACGGACAGGCCCAGCGGAGCGCCATGAACTTCCTCTTCGAGTCGCGCCTGGAGTCCACACCCCTTCCGGGCCGCATGCTCCTGGCCGGCGCCTTCGCCCTCTCGGGACAGACCGCCAGCGCCTTCCAGATCCTGCCCGGCTTCCTCCAGCCGGTGACCACCGACCGTCTCACCGGCACCACCCTCTCCTCCTCGGTCCGGGACAACGCCATCGTCCTGGCCGTCCTGGCAGATGTCTCCCCCGACCACGCGTCGATCCCCACCCTGGTGGAGTACCTCTCCTCGGAGGCGGAGGCGGGAGGGTGGCACAACACCCAGGAGGACGCCTGGGCCTTCCTGGCCCTGGGCAAGATCCTGAGACGCGTGGGGGAGCGGGGATTCAGCGGTACGGTCACGGTGGACGGCGAGCCCGCCGGCCGGCTGGACGGCGGACCCTTCGCCCTCTCCCGCGAGGACCTGCCGGGACGCACTGTGGAGATCCATGTCGAGGGGGAGGGAACCGCCTACTGGTACTGGCGGGTCCGGGGCATCCCCATCGGGCAGGACTTCCGGGAGGAGGACAACGGCTTGCGGATCCGCCGGCTCTACCTGGACACCGCGGGGAGGTCGGTCCCGGCGGACAGCCTCCGACACGGGGAGCTCTACGTGGCCCGGCTGCAGGTGAGCAGCCCGAACCGGGAGGTGGAGAACGTGGTCATCGCCGACCTGCTGCCCGCCGGGCTCGAGATCGAGAACCCCCGGCTGGCGTCGCGGGAGGTGCTCCCCGACGACCGGCAGGCGGCCAGGCCGGACTACATGGACATCCGGGACGACCGGATCCTCCTCTACACCGACCTGGAACAGGGTGAGGCGAAACGGTTCTACTACTCGGTCCGGGCCGTGACCGCGGGGGACTTCCTCCTTCCCCCGGTCTGGGCGGAGTGCATGTACGACCCCGGTCTGAACAGCGTCTCGGGCAGCGGGTCCCTGAGGGTGCTGCGCCGATGAACCGGGTCCGGGGGACGCTCGCCGCGGGGACGGCGGGGCTGCTCCTGGTGGGCGCCCTGCTGACCGTCCCCCTGCCGGTGTCCGAACTCACACCGCCCCCCTCCACCTGGGTCACCGACTCCGGGGGCGGGACGCTCCGCGTCTACGTGAACAGCCGGGGCGACTTCCACCGGCCGGTCACCCTGGAGGAGGTCTCCCCCTTCCTCATCGCCTCCACCACCGCCTTCGAGGACCGCTTCTTCCGCAGGCACCCGGGGATCAACCCCTTCTCGGTGCTCCGCGCCGCCTGGCAGAACCTCCTGGCGGGGGAGGTGGTGAGCGGGGGCTCCACCCTCACCCAGCAGGTCGCCCGCCTCATGGACCCGGCGCCCAGGACCCTCGGGGCGAAGATGGTGGAGGCCTTCCGTGCCCTGCAGCTCGAACTCCGCTTCTCGAAGGACGAGATCCTCACCCACTACTTCAACCTGGCCCCCTACGGGGGGAACCTGGTGGGGGTGGGTGCGGCGGCGTGGGCATACTTCGGCAAGGCCCCCTCGGAGCTCAGCCCCGGGGAGGCCGCCCTGTTGAGCGCGCTGCCCAACAACCCCGCCTCCCTCCGTCCCGACCGGGACCCGGGGGCTGCCCGGGCCCGCCGGGACGAGGTGCTCCGGCGGATGCGCGCCCGCGGGATCGTGGACGAGGTCCGCTACCGCAACGCGCTGACCGAGCCGGTCCCGGAACGGCGGCGCCCCCTCCCCATGTACGCGCCCCATGCGGGGGACATGGTCCGCG
>JAWOFN010000072.1:0-21648 GCA_046497505.1 bacterium
GTTCACGCTCATGATGACGCCCACCGAGGCGTCCGCCCGGGATATCTCCTCCAGGGCCAGCACGTAGCCCAGGTGTCCCGCCCCGGTCCCCCCCCACTCCTCGGGGATCGCGATGCCCATGAAGCCGAGCTCTCCGAGCTGCTTCACGAGCTCGTCGGGGAACTCCGCCTTCTCGTCCCGCTCGGCTGCGCCGGGCTTGACGGCTTCGTCGGCGAACTCCTTCGCCGCCTGCTGGATGAACTGATGCTCTTCGGAAAGATGGAAGTCCACGGCGGTTCCTCCGGCTCGATTTACTCGCTGTAGTCGTAGAAGCCCTTGGCTGTCTTCCGGCCAAGATGACCGGCGGCCACCATGCGCCGCAGCAGCGGACAGGGACGGTACTTGGGGTCGCCCAGTTCGGTGTGGAGCACCTCCATGATGTCCAGGCACACATCCAGGCCGATGAAATCGGCCAGGGTCAGGGGCCCCATGGGATGCGCCATGCCCAGCTTCATCACCGTGTCGATGGCCTCGACGTCCGCCACCCCCTCCATGAGGGCGAAGACCGCCTCGTTGATCATGGGCATCAGTACCCGGTTGCTCACGAAACCGGGGTAGTCGTGGACCTCCACGGGGGTCTTCCCCAGGGCGGAGGCCTCCTCCATGACCCGCTCCGTCACCTCGTCCGAGGTAGCGTGGCCCCGGATGACCTCCACCAGCTTCATCACCGGTACCGGGTTGAAGAAGTGCATCCCGATGAAGGATCCGGGACGGGAGGTGAGGGCGGCCAGCTTCGTGATCGAGATGCTGGAGGTGTTGGAAGCCAGCAGGGCCTCACTCGAGGATATATCGTCCAGCTTCTCCCAGACCTGCTCCTTCACCTCGAACTGTTCCAGGACTGCCTCAACCACCAGGTCCGCTCCGGAGGCCGCGTCCAGCTCGGTCCCGGTGGTGATCCGGGCCAGCGTCTCCTCGGCCTGCTCGGATGTGATGACCTCCTTCTTCACCTGGCGGTCCAGGTTCTTCCGTATCGTACCCATGGCCCGGTCGAGTATACCCTGCTCGATATCGATGAGCTGTACCTCCCGGCCGGCCAGCGCGGCCACGTGGGCGATGCCGTTGCCCATGGTGCCCGCTCCCACCACCGCGTATCGTTCGATACCCACGGTTCTGCTCCTTCTTCGAGTAGCTCGTTCTACGATTCCAGTTCCACGGCCATGGCCACGGCCCCGCCGCCCCCCAGGCAGAGGACGGCAAGGCCAAGGTCCCCTCCCCGGTCCCGCAGGGCGTGGATCAGCGTGGTCAGCACCCGGGCACCGCTTGCACCGATGGGGTGTCCCAGGGCGATGGCTCCTCCGTGGACGTTGACCTTCTCCCAGTCCCAGCCCAGTTCCCTCCCATCGGCGAGGGCCTGGGCAGCGAAGGCCTCGTTGGCCTCGATGAGATCGAAGTCGCGGATCCCCGTCCCCATCTGGTCCATCAGGCTCCGCACCGCGTGCACGGGGGCGAAGAAGAGTTCCTTCGGTGTGACGGCCGCCTGGGCGAACGCCCGGACCCGGGCCAGGGGTCGCACCCCCAGTTCCTCGGCGACGGCCCTGCTCGCCACGACCACCGCGCTCGCCCCGTCGTTCAGACCCGGAGCGTTGCCGGCTGTGACGATCCCCTCCTTCTGGAAGGCGGGGCGCAGACCGGCCAGGATCTCCAACGTGGTGTCAGGACGCGGGGTCTCGTCCGCCTCCATGACCACCGGCTCTCCGCGGCGCTGGGGCACCTCCACGGGTACGATCTCAGCGTCGAACTTCCCCTCCTCCTGTGCCTTCTTCGCCTTCATCTGACTATGATAGGCGAACTCGTCCAGCTCCTCGCGGGTCAGGTCCGCCTTCTCGGCCGTGTATTCGGCCAGTACGCCCATGTGACAGTCGTTGAAGCCGCACCAGAGACCGTCATGGATCATGAGGTCGGTGACCTCCTTGTTCCCCATGCGATAGCCTCCCCGGGCGTCCCGCAGCCCGTAGGGCACGCTGCTCATGCTCTCCTGCCCCCCGGCCACCAGCAGCCCGGCGTCCCCCGCCTTGATCATACTGGACGCCAGCATGACCGTCTTCAGTCCCGACCCGCAGACCTTGTTGATGGCCGCGGCCGGGGTGGTGTCGGGCAGTCCGGCGGCCAGGGCAGCCTGGCGGGCCGGAGCCTGGCCGCATCCGGCCTGGACCACGTGCCCCATGAGGACCTCCTCGACCCGGTCCCCGGGGATCCCGGCCCGTTCCACCGCGGCACGGATGGCGACCGCTCCCAGACGGGGTGCGCTCAACGGGGCGAGTGTACCCTGGAAGGTACCGATCGGGGTGCGTACGGCGCTCAGTATGACGGGCTCGTTGGCGCTGTTGCTCATCTTCGCTCCTTGTCGTGGACGACTCCTGGACTCGCGTGACGGTCAGCCCCGAAGAGACGTCGGGGCGGCCGTCTGGATCTCCTCCAGCTGATAGGACCCCGAGGGGCCCGAGAGCACCCGGGCCCAGAGGACCCGCGGTGCGTGATAGAAAGTCATGTATCCCCTCGTCGCCACCAGCCGGGACAGCAGTCCGGCCTTCGCCGAGGCCGTCCTCGAGGGCTGGTGGTCCATCCCCTCCTGGACCTCCCCGCGCAGGTGGGTGGTGGTGGGGACCATGTCCCCGGGCATCAGGACGGTGCGTTCGGACCCCTCCAGCCAGACGACCTGGTGACCGGGGGTATGGCCTCCGGTTCGCTCCAGGCGCACGCCGGGGAAGGGTTCGTCGTCCCCCATCACCCGTGCCAACCGTCCCGCCTGTTCGTAGGCGGTGCACACGGCGGGGGCCACGAAGGCCGCGGTGCGGAGGTCGGGCTGCAGGGCGGCCCGGACCTCCTCCTCCTGTACGAAGAGCGCCGCCGACGGGAGGGCCGGTTCCAGGTCACCTGTGAGCTGCTCCGCCCACTCCCTGGGGCTCAGGTCCTCTGCTGTCTCCTGGGGGGGGAGGACGGCCGCGGCGACGTGGTCGAAGTGCAGGTGGGTGGCTATCAGGGCCTTGACCTCTCCGGGATCGGTGTCCGCCTCACCGAGCATCTCTGCCAGACTCCGCTGGCCCTGCAGTGCGTAGCGGTCCACGGCCCGGGGGCCCCACCCGCTCCCGATGCCCGGGTCGATGACCACCTTCCCGAAGGGGCCCTCCACCAACAGGGGCGACGAGGCCAGGAGGACCCGGTTGTCTTCGTCCGGCCGGTTCTTCTTCTCCCAGAACACCTTCGGGAGGATGCCGTAGAGGGTGGCTCCGTCCAGGCGGAAGGTGCCCCCGTCCAGGACCCGCAGTCGCATGCCCCCCAGGTCCAGGACCGCACTGCCGTCCTCCCTGCCCCCGGCGGTCCCCCTCATCAGCCCTCCAGTTCCTTCTGTATCTCACGACCGATCACCAGGAGCTGTACCTCGCTCGTGCCCTCCCCGATCGTGGTCAGCTTGGCGTCTCGCCACATACGTTCCGCCGGGTATTCCTTCGTGTAACCGTACCCGCCGTGGACCTGGATGGCCCGAGTCGTCACCCACTCCGCCGTCTCGCTGGCGTAGTACTTGGCCATGGCGGCCTCCTTCACGAAGGGGGTCCCCTCGTCCTTGAGTACCGCGGCGTCGTAGACCAGGTGCCGGGCGGCCTGGATGCGTGTGGCCATCTCGGCCAGCATGAAGCCGATGCCCTGGAATCGGGCGATGGGCCGTCCGAACTGCTCCCGTCCCGCGGCATAGCGGCGGGCCTCTTCATAGGCCCCCTGGGCGATGCCCAGGGCCATGGCCCCGATAGAGATCCGACCGCCGTCCAGGATGGTCAGGAACTGCTTGAAACCCTCTCCCGACGTACCGAGCTGATCCCTCTTCGGTATCCGCACGCCCTCGAACACCACCTCGGCGGTGGTGGAGCCCCGCACCCCCAGCTTCCCCTTGATGGGGTTGATGGTGATCCCTTCCGCCCGGGGATCCACGATGAAGGCCGTGATGTCCCTCGTCCCCTCCTCGTGCCCCCCGGTCCGGGCCGTGAAGACCATCGTCCCGGCATAGAGGGCGTTGGTGACCCACATCTTCGTCCCGTTCACCACCCAGGCGTCGCCCTCCTCCTCGGCCGACGTGCGGGTGGACCCGGCATCCGACCCCGCGTCCGGCTCGCTGAGCCCATAGGCTCCCAGGTGTTCCCCGGCGGCCATGGGGCGGAGGTAATCCTCCTTCTGTTCCGCGGAGCCGAAGAGGTGGAGAGGCTGGCAGCCGAGGCTGATATGGGCGGCCAGGGTGAGCGCGGTGGACCCGCAGACGCGGGCCACCTCCTCGACGGCCACAGCATAGGCGAGGGTGCTCATGCCGCTCCCGCCCTCCTCTTCGGGGATGGTGATCCCCAGCAGGCCCAGTTCGGCCATGGTGCGGAGGGCGTCATGGGGGAAGGATTCTTCGCGATCGATCTCGGCGGTGACCGGTCGGAGCTCGTTCTCGGCGAACTCGCGGACCATCTGCCGGACCATGAGTACATCTTCAGGCACACGCACGGCAGGATCCTTGTTCAATCGGGCTGCGCTGCTCGGGCTCCCAGAAGGTACGTGCCGGGCGGGTGCCTTTTCAAGGAGCCTGGACTCGCAGATCCTTCAGCCGGAGCTGGGGACGGCGTACCCCGCGGAACTCGTTCTCCTCGAAGGCGAAGACCAGGTCCGCCTCGCCCTGCTCGAGTTCCGAGGCGCGGTCGCCGAGTCCGAATCCGATCACGTCGAGGGGCGGTTCCCCGTCACGCCTCACCGAGAAACGCAGGTGGGAACGGTCGGAACCCACCCTCCGCGCGCTCCCGCGGAGCTGCACGTCCCGCGCCAGGAACAAGGGGCGGCGGTTCTTGTTCCCGAAGGGCTCGAACCGCTTGAGCACCTCCAGGACCTCGGGGGTCAGTTCCTCCAGCCGGACCTCAGCATCCACTTCAAGTTCAGGACGTATCTCCCTGTCCGACAGTCTACTGGCGGCTACTTCCTCAAAGGAGGCGACGAACTCGTGCTGCTTGGCCCTGCTCAGCGTGAGTCCCGCCGCGTGGCGGTGACCCCCGAACGCCTCCAGGTGTTCCGCGCAGGAGGCGAGGGCGTCGTAGAGGTCGAACCCGTCGATACCCCGGGCACTCCCCCTCCCGAGCTCTCCCTCGAAGGAGACGAGCACCGTCGGCCGGTTGTACCGCTCCGCCAGCCGGCTGGCCACGATACCGATGACCCCGGGATGCCAGTCCTCGGCACAGAGCACCAGGGCACGACGGTCCGCTACCCCTCCCTGGTCCCGGATGAGTTCCAGGGCCAGGTTCAGGGTCTGCTCGTCCGCCTCCCTCCGGAGGTCGTTCTGTTCGTCCAGTTCCCGGGCCAGTTGGGAGGCACGGAAGGGGTCGTCGGTGAGGAACATCTCGAGGGCCGCCTCTGCGTGGGCCATCCGGCCGGCGGCGTTGATCCTGGGGGCCACATTGAAGACCAGGTGCCCTGCGGACAGCCCGTCCCGCTTCAGCCCCACCCGGTCCATGAGAGCGTCCAGCCCGGGCCAGCACGTCTGGGCGGCCTGGATCAGGCCGTATTTCACCAGCATCCGGTTCTCCCCGCGCAGGGGCACCACGTCCGCCGTGGTCCCCAGGGCCACCAAGTCCAGGTAGTCCATCAGGCACGGCTCGGGACAGGGAGCGTCGAGGGCCAGGGCCAGCTTGTAGGCCACGCCCACGCCGGCGAGGTCCTTGAAGGGGTAGGCGTCGCCCGGCCGCCGGGGGTTGATGACGGCCAGCGCGTGGGGGAGCCTCTCGGTCGGCGTGTGGTGGTCGGTGATGATGAGGTCCAGCCCCAGTTCACGGGCCCTGCCTGCCTCCTCGATCGCCGTGATCCCGCAGTCCACGGTCACGAGCAGGTCCACCCCGTCCGAAGCCGCCTCCTCCACCGCCTCCATGCTCAGGCCGTACCCCTCCACGTTCCGGTGGGGGATCCGGGCGTCCACCCTGCCCCCCATGCTCCGGGCCACCCGGACCAGCAGGGCGGTGGCTGTCACCCCGTCAACATCGTAGTCGCCGTGGATGCGGATCGATTCTTCCCCGGCAACGGCCCTGCGCAGCCTGCGGGCAGCAGCAGGGAGATCGGTGAGGAGGGAGGGATCGTGCCCGCCGGTCAGGTCGGGCGCCAGGAAGGACTCCACCTCACCCGGACTCGAATAGCCCCGGTGGTAGAGCACCCGTGCGAGTACCCGGGGGATCCCGGCCGTGCGGCTGATCTCCCGCAGCTCCTCCTCCGGCGGGTCGGGCAGGATGTTCCAGCGGTAGCGCATGGTCTCCTAGATACGGGTAGCTCTGATACTCAGAGAAAAAAGGGGGGAGACGGCCTGTAAGCCGGATTCTGTGCGGCCCGGCCAGGCCGGACCGCGGTGACCATCTATCTGGGATCCCGGTCACCCGGGACCTCGTGCGGCCTACCCGGGAGTCGTAGCGAGGCGGGCCGCCTCTGCTCCCCTATTTGGCCTTGCTCCGGGAGGGGTTTGCCATGCCCGCGCGGTCACCCGCAGCGGCGGTGGGCTCTTACCCCACCTTTTCACCCTTACCGGCCCGTAGACCGGCGGTCTGTTTTCTGTGGCACTTTCCGTCGGGTCACCCCGCCTGGGGATTGCCCAGCTCCCTGCCCTGTGGAGTCCGGACTTTCCTCACCTCCCGGCAGGGCCGGGAAGCGCGGTCACCCGTCCGTCTCCCCCGAAACCGCGATGCCCAGATCCATACCCAGGTTGGCCAGGGCGTCGGCCTCGGAATTCTTCACGCGGGGGACATGCACGACCTTCACGTGCCCCAGCCTCTCCAGGTGGCTCATGACCTCCTGGTAGAGGGGCTTGAGCCCCGCGTCCTTCACACGATATTCCCCGCTGACCTGCTTGACCAGCAGTTCGGAATCGCTGTGTACGATCCCGAACCTCAAACCCATCTCTTCCAATACGCTCAGACAGTGCACCAGTGCCCGGTATTCCGCCTGGTTGTTCGTCGTCCTGCCGAGGTAGTCGGCCCGGCGGTACACCTCTCCCATGCCGTCCACGATGATCCGGACCCCGATACCGGCGTGCCCCGGGTTGCCTCGTGCGCCGCCGTCCACATGGGCGGTGAAGAGGACCGGCTCGGCCGCCTTCACGATGCGTCGGACTCTTCGGCGGGCCAGATGATGATCCGTCCGCAGTTCTCGCACGTGATGGGCCGTTCGGCCTTCCGGATCTCGTTGAGAGTCTGCGGCGGGATCTTGCTGTAGCACCCTCCGCACGCTCCCCGGACCACCGGCACCACCGCGGTACCCTGCTTGCCCTGCTTGACCCTGTTGTAGACCCGCTTCAGCCGGTCGTCGATCTGGGTGGAGAGGGCGTCCCGCTCGCTGCGCATCCGGCTCATCCTCGTGTCCACCGAGCCGAGCTTCTGCTTCAGGTCCTTGATCTCCGTCTCGGCCTGGGACTTGAAGTCCCCCAGTTCCTCGGCCGCGTTCCCTACCGATTCCTCCAGCTCACCCAGCTCTTCCAGGACCTCGAGGAGCTGGTCCTCGGACGCGGCCATCTTCTTCTTCACCGCGTCCATCTCCTTCTGGAGGGCATCCCACTCCTTGTTGGTCTTCACGTCCGCCAGCTGCTTCTGGTACTTCTCCATCTGGGTCTTCTGCTCCTGGATCACACGCTCCAGATGCCGCTGCTCCTTCTCCAGTTCCTCGCGGCGCTTCCGGCTCTCCTCGACATCGCCCCGTCTCTCCTCCAGTTCCTCCTCGAGCTGCTCGATCCGCTCGGGATAATCCCCCTTGGAACGTTCGAGCATGCTGAGCCGGTCGTCGATCTCCTGCAGTCGAGCCAGGTTCTCCAGCTGCTTCTGCATTCGTCTTGCTTCCTCCCGGGCCCAGGGCCCTCCGTGTCAGAAGGTCCGGCTCAGAGCCGGATCCTCATGGAATGTGCGCACTTCCAGCTCCCACGACCGCTCCCGCGCGGCCTCCCCGAGTGTCTCCGCCAGGCGCTCGACCCCCGGCTGTTCCGAAGCCCGATGACCCGGGTCGACGCAGACCATCCGGCCGGTGTGCTCCAGCAGGTCGTGATACTTCAGGTCCCCCCCCACGAAGAGCTCGGCACCCCGAGCATGGGCAGGGGCGATGAGTCCGCTCGCGCTCCCGCCGGCCACCGCGACCGTCCCCACCTCACCACCTTCGGGCCCGGTCACACCCAGGGGCACCCAGAGCAGTGCCTCCTTCAATCTGTTCAGGGCCTCTTCCAGGGGCAGAGGACGCTGCCAGTGTCCGATCACCCCCATACCGAGGGGGTCACCCTGCCGATGTGATTCGAAGAGGTCATAGGCCGCTTCGTCGTAGGGGTGTGCCTCGAAGAGCGCCTCGAGCACCCTGTCGATGTGCCCCTCCTCCACCCGCATCTCCAGGCGTTCCTCGGTCGCCTCTTCCAGCCGGTCCACCTCTCCTGCCATCGGTTCGGCCCCTTCCTGGGGTCGGTACGTCCCTCTGCCGCTCGCCGTGAAGCTGCATTCGGTGTAATCGCCGATCTCCCCGGCCCCGGCGGCTGCGAGGGCGTTCCGGACCGCCTCGAGATGTCCGCCGGGCACGAAGGTCACCAGCTTGTAGAACCCGGCCTCGCCATCCGGTGCCAGGATCCGCTGCCCCTCCAGTCCGATCAGGTCGGCGAGGGCGCCGCTCACACCGTCCAGGTGCCGGTCCGCACAGGTGTGGGATGCCAGCAGGCCGATCTCGGAGGCGAGCAGGCCGGCGGTCATCCGACCGATCCGGTCATCCGGGTCGAGGCCGCGGATGTGCGGGAAGTAGAGGGGATGATGGGTGAGGAGGAGCTGCGCGTCCCAGGAGCGGGCTTCCTCCAGGGCGGCTTCCGAGGGGTCCAGAGCGACCAGACAGCGGGAGATGGGGCGCGTGCCCCGGACCTGCCAGCCGCTGTTGTCCCAATCGTAGGCCGTGTGGAAGGGGTATCGGGAATCCAGCGTTCCGTACACCTCCGCCGGCCCGGGGATCATATGCGCGAATCCCCCTGAAACGAAAAATGCACCCTGTCCCGGGTGCACCTTCCTCGTGCTGCGATGTGGTTCTGAGGAGGTGTGACGGATCGGTTCTTCATCAAGTCTCGCGCTTGGGTCCCGCTGCTCGACACGCCCCCGGACCGGGCTGCCGGTGAGTCGCCCTCACAGCCTTTTTAATGAGCTATCACAGGGACCGTTTGTCAACGCCCTGTTCCTCCTCCGGTGGCCAGGGATGTCCCTCCTCCCCGATGGTGCGCAGCAGCCCGTCCATGAGGCCGGTACGCGGAAGCCGCATGCTGGGAGAGCCCACACGCACCGCCAGCGCCCGGTAGAGGGCCGCAGCACCGGTGAGCATGGGTGCCCGGTCGGCAGGGATCCGAAGACCTTCCAGGATCTCGGGCGGTGTCCCGGCAAGCCGCTCGTAGAAGGTATCGAAGGCATCCAGCGGCGCACCGTCCCGGGTGGAATCCGCCGCCGACCACATCCCCCACTGCTCGGCGAGCAGGTCCAGCATGGCGGCCTGTCCGCCGACGAACACGACCGGCGCACCTTCGGGTGCGTCGTCCAGGATGGCCGAGTCGAGTCTCTCACCGATCCGTGCGGCTTCCTGCCCCAGTCCCCGGCGGACTTCCTCCCCCGCCACCCGCTCTGCAAGGAAGGACTCGAACCGTGCGGCCAGGCCCAGGGCGTGACTCTCCAGGAGGGGTTCCTTCCCCTCCCCCCGGTCGAGGATCAGGTCGAGACTGCCGCCCCCCAGATCGACCACGAGCGGGGGCGCCCCCTCCAGATCCCCCAGCTCAGCGCGTACGGCGACCAGTACCAGGCGTGCCTCCTCTTCGGAAGAGATGGTCTCGATCCGGATGCCGGCGGCTTCCCGTACCCGTTCTGCGGCCTCCTCATGATTCGCCGCCCTGCGAAAGGCCTCGGTGGCCACCGAGCGGTAGCGCGTGACGTCCTGGCCGTACATGGCGGAGGCGAAGGCGGCCATGGCCCCCTTCAGCCTTTCGATGGTCTTCTCCGAGAACCGTCCCGTATCGAACGCGTCGTTGGCCAGCCGCAGGGTCGAACGTCCCGCATCGATCTGCTCGAACTCCCCCTCCCCGGCGGGCTGAACGATCTGCAGACGCAGACTGTTGGAACCCAGATCGAGGCCCGCCCATACCTTGCTGTTCTTATCCGGTCCCATCGTCCCCGTCCGTTGCCGTCTCCACGAAGTGTACCGGCGCCCCGACGTGGATGACGCCCCCCTCCACGATCTCCCCGTAGGCGCCGCCGTGCCAGGCGGGGAAGAGGAGCTTCTGCAGGCCCGGTACCGCCTCGTCCATGCGTTCACAGGGCTTGAGTTCCCCGTTGATACGGATTCGGCAGCCCCCGACCTGCAGGACCCGTCCCCTGCTCTTCTTGAGGGGGATGCCGCGGACCAGGAGGTTGGCGCGCCGGACCGAAGGGTCGGCTTGCACATGCAGGCGGCGCATCATCTCGTCCCAGACCTCCTCCTCCAGGAGTGTGATCTGGCGCCGACCGCCCTGGTCGGCACTGCCGGCCAGGCCCTGCCCCGGCACCAGTTCCCCCTCCTCCACCCGGTCCATGGGACCACGGTGGAAGCGCTTCACGTAGATGGCCCTCAGCGTCGCCCGTCCCTTCCTCCCTCCGTCCGCCATCTCAGACTCCGATCCGATCGCTCCGCCGTTCCATCAAGAGCACGTCTCGCCACCGCCCATCGAGCTCACCCAGACGCTCACGGGTTCCGACCTGGCGGAAGCCGCAGCTCCGGTGGAGGGCGACTGAGGCCTCGTTCTCAGGGAACATGACCGCCTGCAGGGTCCAGATCCCTTCCTCTTCGGACGCGGTGATCAGGGCTCCCAGCAGCTTCTTCCCCACTCCGCGGCCACGGGCCTCCTGGGCCACGTAGACACTCACCTCGGATACCCCGGCGTACACACATCGCTCTGAGACAGGTGAGAGGGCGGCCCAGCCGACCACCCGGTCGCCCTCTTCGGCCACCAGCCGGCAGGCCTCCAGGTGCCCATCCGACCAGTCATCCCAGGAAGGGACCTCGGTCTCGAAGGTGGCGTTCCCGGTGGCGATCCCCTCGGCATAGACCGAGGCGACCCCAGGCCAATCGGCTGCCTGCATCGCTCGGATCCCCATCAACATCGACCTCCGATCGTCCGGGATGACAACTCAGATGAGCGGGAATCCCCGGAACCCGAAGTGATCCTGGGTCTCCCGGCGGAGGAAGACCAGGACCTGGAAGGCATAGAAGCCGGTCCCCACCAGCAGACCGACCATCTGGGTCCCCCGGACCTCCGGGGCCGCCCCGCCCAGGGCCAGCACGTCGATGAAGATGCGGAACAGACTCCATGCGGAGAAGGCAAGAACGAGGAGGACCACCCAGGTCGCCGAAATACTTCATCGCCTCCAGGCGTACTCCGCCCGGACCGTCATCATCCCTCCGGGGAACCGTACCTCCTGGATCCGCATGCGGGGGAGTCCGGTCTCCCGATTCACTATGAGGACCGCTTCACCCGAATCCTGTCCTGAGACCCGGATCCCGAAGCGGAAGCTGCTGCTCCCGCTCTCCTCCCCTTCCATATTGCCGGAGGGAGCCCGGACGTCCACCACCTCCACCCACTCCCGGACGCCCCCCTCCCCGTGGTCGGGAGGTTGGGCCGCGCTCAAACGGGCCAGGTTGTGGAAGATCCCCATGCGGGTGAGACCGATGACCAGTGCCTCGCGGACATCCTCGGGCCTCTCCACCGACTTCTGGCGATCGCCGGAGCGGGCGATCAGGCTGTCTCCCCTGATCGCCAGCACCAGATCCATCACCTCTCCGCCGAAACTGCCCTGTGCAGTCAGCAGTGTGTCGGCATCGGTCCGAAGGTCCAGCACGCCGGTGAGGAAGGCGGTGAAGGCGCCCGAGGACTCGACCGTGTAGGTCATACGGACGGCCTCCATGCCCTCGATGCCCTCTTCCATGAGTCCGAAGGCTTCGATGTGGTCATCGGAGGAGAGCGCCGCGAAGAAGGCATCATGGTTGGGGAGCCTGGGAACTTGTTCGCCCCTGCCGCAGGACGTCAGCAGTGCGAGGGAGACCACGAGGCCGACCAAGGAGAGCCGGAGTGTGTGTCTGAGATGAGCCATGTGAGGATACTAACCTCGACAGCGGCGTTCCGCCAGCCGCTGGAGAAGATGGTGGGCCCACCAGGGATCGAACCTGGAACCTGCGGATTATGAGTCCGCTGCTCTAACCAGTTGAGCTATAGGCCCTCGCAGACATGATAGGACCGCCCCCGGACTTTCGGAACCGAAGAACTTCCCTCCCGTCAGCTGGCGGAAGTCATGCACTTGATAGCGAGTGCCGAAACCAACGTATCATCGGAAAGACCCGGTTCGAGGTCGAGCAGTTTCACACCGAAATGCACGAGGGCCTGTTATGCAGCAGCCAGGATTCAGCTTCTCCCGCTGAGAAGACATCACACCGAAGTGCCCCTACTGCGAGATGGAACTCAAGGAGGTCTTCGCCCGCTCGAAGGGGGCCGGTTTCATCGAAGGGAGGAACATCGTCTACTTCTGCCCCCACTGCCACAAGGCACTGGGATTCGGACAGAGCAGGATGATCTAACGCCGCAGGCGCCGGCCTTGCTTCCACTTCCTCTCCAGGGCCTTGAACTGGGCCTCCTCGACCTTCCCCCAGAGGTGGATCCGGCCCGGTCATGGTGAGGGATGACACCCGTCCGGGGTGGTCTGGATGGCTCCCTCCGTGGCGGCGAGCACTACGCACCAGCAGGTACCCGACGACCCGGTTCCCCCCTCCGCCCGCCCCACCCCGATGTGCTGGACCGCGGGACTGCGGAGGAACTGGGCCTGGGTCGGTTCGGCCAGCCATCCGGCCACGATGTCCTCGCCGGTCCCGGGTCCCGCCGCGACGACCTCGAGGACGGTCGTCGGGGTATAGCCCTCGGCGCTCACGCGATCCACGGCGGTGGATCCGTCACTCCCCGTGTGGCCCACGAAGAGACTGTCCGCCATGTTCTGGGCATGCCCCTGGGCCGCGTCCACCAGGCGGACATCCACCCGGAGGATCCCCAGGCCGTTGGCCTGCCGCTCCTGGTTGACGGCGTCCATGACCGCCTGCAGTTCGGTCTGCCCGCACTGCACGCTCTCCGTGCCGCTGTCCTCGCATGCAGAGAGCCCGAGCGTAAACACACAAAGGGCCATGGCACCGCTCATCCGGATCGACGTAGCCGGTCCTTTCCAGGGGGTCAGGATACGACCTGCCCGCAGATGATACCAGCACGAGGCGCAGAACCCCAATCTTCCTGCGGTCCCCCCTCGGGCTACTTGCAGGGCAGGAAGCGGATCGTGTTCTCCATCTCCTCCAGCACGTCCTCCAGGGCACCGATGGTGTGGTCGATATCCTCCTCGGTGGTCTCGGCCGAGAGGGAGAAGCGCACCGAGCAGTGGGCCTGTTCGGTGGTCCGCCCCATAGCCAGCAGGACATGGGGCGGATCAGGGGAACCCGCCTTGCAGGCCGAGCCCGAAGAAAGGGCCACCCCGTAGCGGTCCATGGCCACCACCACCGACTCCCCCCGGATGTCGGGGAGGCTCAGGTTGAGGGTGTTGGGGAGCCGCCGCGTGGGGTGCCCGTTCCGGATCGCATCCGGGAGCAGTTCGAGCACGCTCGCCTCCAGGCGGTCCCTGAGGTCTGCGATGCGCTGCCGCTGCTCAAGGTTCATCCGGCGCCGGGCCCGTTCGGCGGCCTTGCCCATCCCCACAATGGCGGGGACGTTGTGGGTGCCGGCCCGAAGGCCCCCCTCCTGCTTGCCGCCGTGGATGAGGGGTTCCAGCTCCACCCCCCGGCGCACGTAGAGGGCCCCGATCCCCTTCGGTCCGTGGAACTTGTGTCCGGAGATGCTCAGCAGATCCACCCCCAGCTCGTCCACGTCCACCGGGATCTTCCCCACCGCCTGGACCGCATCGGTGTGGAAGAGCACATCCCGCTGGCGGGCAAGGGCCGCCAGCTCGGTGATGGGCTGGATCGTCCCCACCTCGTTGTTGGCCATCATCACCGAGACCAGGATCGTCTCGTCGGTGAGGGCGACCTCCAGGCCTGAGGGGTCGAGCATGCCGTCCGAGTCCACCTCCAGGAAGGTGACCCGGAAGCCGCTCCGCTCCAGCCACGCCGCCGCGTTCAGGATGGCCGGGTGCTCGATGGTGGAGGTGATGATGTGGTCGCCCCGGTCCCGGAGGGCATCGGCCACCCCCTTCAGGACCAGGTTGTCCGACTCCGAGCCCCCTCCGGTGAAGAGCACCTCCCGGGGCCGGGCGCCGATGAGGGCCGCCAGCTGCCGCCGGGCGTCCTCGGTGGCCTCCTTCGCCTTCCGGCCCACCTCGTGGAGGCTGGAGGGATTGCCGTGGGCCTCGGTGAAGAAGGGGAGCATGGCCTCCCTCACCTCGTCGGCGGTCCGGGTGGTGGCGTTGTTGTCCAGGTAGACCCTGCGGACGGGCTCCTTCGGCTCCCGGACCGGGGAGGTCAGCCCCTTGTAGGGCTCGGCCCGCTCGGTGGGGGTGATCCCCTCCCCCGCCCCGTCCTCGAGCTTGCTGACCTCGCAGAGGAGGGCCTTGTAGACCGGGAAGCCTGAGATCTCGTCGTAGGCCTCAAGGTCGGTGAGCTCGTTCACGTTCCGGTCCTGCCACGCCTTCGGGCCCACCGGCGTGCCGCCCCCCTGGTTGGCCTCCACGCAGCCCGGGGCGATGTCGTCGGTGACCACGGCCCGGAAGGGCACGGCGCCCCGGGGGGTGCGGAGTTCCACCAGGTCGCCGTGGGCGATCCCTCGTTCCTCGGCGTCCCGGCGGTTGATCTCCACCACCGGCTCCGGATGGTCGCTCACCAGCCCGTCGATCCCGTGGTGCTGGGAGCGGAAGTCGGTCTGGATCCGGGCCCCGGAATTGAAGACCAGGGGGTAGTCCTTCGCCAGGCGGGGGGAGCCCACCGGACCCTCCCGCGGCTCGACGTACTTCGGAAGGGGCTCGTAGCCGTAGTCCTCCAGGGTGGTGGACCAGATCTCGAACCTGCCCGTGGGGGTGTCGAAGCCGGGCTCCCCGTCGGGACGCAGCCCCCCCTTCTCCCACTTGCGGTACTCCATGGCCCCGGAGGGCTTCTTGACCCAGCCCCCGGCCTCCCGGACCTCCTCCAGGGTGTAGCCGGAGCCCTCCAGCGCGTGCCGGACCATGGCCTCCTCGATCTGGGGGAAGCGGTCCCCGTAGCCCAGGCGCCGGGCCAGCTCGGCCATGATGAGGTAGTCGTTCCGGGCCTCCCCCACCGGCTCGATGACCTTCTCCCGCAGGCGGAAGATGGGCCCGTACGTCATGTAGCTCTGGATCTCGAACATCGTCGTGGCCGGCAGGACGATGTCCGCATAGGCGGCGTCGGCCGTGAGCTGCCGGTCGATGGTGACCAGGAAGTCGAGTCCCTCCAGCGTCTTCCGCCAGATGGGGGTCTGGGGCCAGGAGGTGAGGATCGAGGCCCCGTGGATGATGAGGGCCCGGATCGGGTACGGATCCCCCTCCTGGACCGCGTCCACCAGGCCGCTGGCATGGGACTCACCCCGGTAATGGCTGTAGAGCGGGAATCGGTCCCGGGCGGCGGCTCGATCGAGATCCGGGTTGGGGATGTTCGTGGAACGGTTGATGGGGAAGTGGGAATCCCGCATGGCCAGGCCGATCCCTCCCGGCACGTCCAGCTGCCCGGCCAGGGCGAAGAGGGTGTGCACGGCCCGGACGGACTGCAGGCCCGTATCGGAGTACTCCAGCCCCGTGTACATCACCGGGGCGGCCCCGTCGGAGCGGGCGATGCTCCGGGCCAGGCGACGGATCGTATCCGCGGGCACCCCGGTGATCACCTCGGTCTGCTCAGGCGTGAAGTGCTGGGTGTAGGTCGTCAGCTCCTCGAAGCCGTGGGTCCACTCCTCGGCGAAGGTGATGTCGTAGAGGTCCTCTTCCACCAGGACCCCGATCATGCTCAGGGCCAGGGCACCGTCGGTGCCCGGCCGGATGGGGACCCACTCCGCCCCGGTGCGGTGGACAGTCTCGGTCCTGCGGGGATCGATGACCACGATCTCGGCTCCCCGGGAGGCCGCTGACTCCAGGCGCTCCATGTCCAGGGGGGGCGAATCGGTGGCGGGGTTGGAGCCCCAGACCAGGAGGGTCTGGGCGTTCTCGATGTCGGTGAACATGTCCACCAGCATCCGCCCCATGGTCAGGTGGGGGGCCATCATGGCGAAGGAGACGTAGCAGAGGGCCCCCACCCCCATGGTGTTGGGGCTCCCGAAGGGGAAGAGCACGTTGGAGGCAGAGGAGACGGCCACCCCCTCGGGCTGGTAGAAATCGCAGAGGGAGAGTTCGAAGGCCCCCCGGCCGGTGTAGATGGCCACCGCCTCGGGTCCCGATTCCGCCTTGATGGCTTCCAGACGCCCCACGATCTCCTCGTACGCCTCGTCCCAGGTGATGCGCTCGAACTCGTGGGTCCCTTTCGGGCCGGACCGGCGCATGGGATGCTTCAGGCGGTGCTCGGAATGGACGATCTCCGGGGCGTGCTCTCCCCGGCGGCAGATCATGCCAAGCGGGTGGGTGGTGTCGGCCCGGATGCCCGTGAGCCGTCCCTCCTCCACCTGCACCTCCACCCAGCAGCCGGCGGGACAGATGCCGCAGAGGGCCTGCTTCCATCCCCCCTCATCTGGCGGCACGGAGGAGGGCTCTGGGGCGGAGGAGGGGAGGGACATCGGCATTCCTTAGACGCTCATCGCAGGTCGCCAAGGACCTCGCGCAGGTCGGCGGAGGCCAAGGTCCGGGGACGGGGCCTTCCCCGGTCATCCGGCCACTGCACGAGTCGGATACGGCCCTCGGTGATCTCGATGCCTGTGATCTCACCGTCCGCGAAGGAACAGCAGCCGGTGTTGAAATAGCAGGGACAGAGAGGGCGCAGCAACTCGTCCATCTCGTAGAAGCGATGGCGCTGTCCCGCCCGCACCCACTCCAGGTCCGCCCGCTCCCGGGCCAGCTCCTGCATGTCCACGTCCCGGTCCTCGCGATTGATCTCCAGGCCGGCACGCATCGCCTCCACGTTCTCGTGCATGAGGAAGACCGGTTTGTGGGTATGACCGGCGATGAGGGCCATGCCCGGGTGGGTGCGGGCCCAGAGATACATGGCGATGTTGTGGCGCTTGCGGAGCCTGTTGTCGGTGGCGGGGGTGCTGGACGGTGTGCGGCTGAGCCTCTTGTAGGGGCGCCAGAAGGTACGCACGAACCATCGGGTCTTCTTCCCGTGCCGGTCGCTCCAGAACTCCCCCTGGTGCCCGTGGGCCAGGAAGAGCGTGCCCACTTCCTTCCCTTCCTCCTCCACCACCAGCCGGAGGGCCTCCCGGACCTCGATCCCCCGCTTGTAGGCGGGCCGCAGGAGTTCGTCCACCGTCCGGGGATCGCTCCACAGGTCGTCGTGGTTCCCCCAGTAGCGATAGAGGACGCCGCGGGCGAGGAACTGCTCCTCCAGGGCGAGCGTCTCGGGGTAGGTCTCCATGACCTTGCGGGGATCATGGCCCCACAACTCTTCCACGTCCCCCAGGAGGTGGAGGTCGTAGCCCTGCTCCAGATAGTAGCCGAGCGCGGCACAGTAGGCCTGCTCGCACAGGCGGAAGTCGTCGGTCTTGCCGCGCAGGCCACGGTGGTGGTCGGAGAAGATAACCAGGTGGAGGTCCTCGAGGTCCCTTCGGACCTCCTCCGTCTCCGCGCCTTCCCAGGCCCGCTCCATGCCCCGGGCAATGTTGCGCTGGTAGCGTGTGCTGTCGTCCATCCTGGGTCCCTTGCGTCGTCCCGCCGTCAGGATACCGGGCTCACGCTTCGGGGGACGAGTGGAGCAGCGTGGGCCGGGGAGGTCTCAGCCCCCCAGGCGTATCATCTCGATCTTGTCCCGACCGGCGGGATCGTAGCCGGTCTCCGACTTCATGGCCTCGCAGCGCTCCTCGGAGTAGCGATCCACACGTCGGGACCAGACCCCTCGGATCGCATCGGCGATCTCCTGGTCCGTGGCTCCCCCCCGGAGCAGTCCCCGGAGATCGAACCCCGCGGCGGCGAAGAGACAGGTGACCAGGGTGCCCTCCGCGGTGAGTCGGGCGCGGCTGCAGGCGCCGCAGAAGGGTGCGGTGACGCTGGCGATGACCCCTACGCTTCCCGAGCCGTCCTTGAAGCGGTATTCGGCGGCGGGGGCCCGGGGGTCCTCCCGCACGGCGGCTTTCAGGGGATGCTCGGCCGCGATGGCCGCCAGGATCTCCGCCCCGGGCACCAGCCCCTCCGAAACCCAGTGGTTGGCGTTGCCCACGTCCATGTACTCGATGAACCGGGCCTGGAAGCGGTTCTCACGAGCGAAGTCCAGGATCTCCAGGACCTCCTCGTCGTTGACGCCCCGCCTGATCACCGCGTTGATCTTGACCTCCTCGAAACCCGCGTCCCGTGCGGCCATGAGGCCGGACATCACATCATGGAAATCCCCCCGGCGGGTGATCCTCCGAAAGGTCTCTTCCCGCACCGTGTCGAGGCTGATGTTCAGGCGGTGCAGTCCCGCCTCCCTCAGCGGTCCGGCGAGCCTGCCGAGCAGGGCACCGTTGGTGGTCAGGCCCAGGTCCTCGATGTCGGGCAGGGCGGCCAGCATGGCCACCAAGTCCTCGATCTCCGCCCGCACGAGGGGTTCCCCTCCGGTGAGGCGGAGCCGGGAGACCCCCAGAGCGGCGAATACCGCCGCCAGCCTGCGGATCTCCTCGAAGCGGAGGATCCGGCTGCGGCGGACCCACTCGTAGTGGTCCAGGGGCATGCAGTAGGAACAGCGGAAGTTGCATCGGTCGGTGACCGATATCCGCAGGTCCCGCAGAGGGCGGCCGAGCGTGTCGTTCAGGACGGTGCTGCCTCCCCGGTCAGTCGGCGCTCTTGCTTGCGTAGTAGGGGTCCGTACCGGCGGCGTGGTCGGTGGTGTCCACCACGTCCTCTATCTCCGGAACCTCCTCGCGGATCTGGGCCGCCACACCCTCACGGAGCGTGGTGTCGACCATCCCGCACCCCTGGCATCCTCCGCCGAAGCGGATGTAGGCCACACCCTCCCGTACCCCCGTCAGGCTCACGAAACCGCCGTGCATGCCCACCCCGGGGTTGATGCGTGTGTCGATGACCTCCTGGACCGCGTCGGCCAGGGGGTCGGCCCACCCCGCGTTGGGGTTGTCGATCTGGAACCCTCGACGCTGGAGGTCGTTCACGAAGTCGACGGTCGTGCCCTCCATGTTCCCGGCACTCCGTTCATCGAGCACGGCCTTGAAAGACCCTGCATCCACCTCCATGTCCTCCTCCCGGCGGTCCTCCTCGGCCACGAAGGCCATGTCGTACTGGAATCCCTGGGGTCCCCGACCCACCAGGGCGATGCGGAGGACCAGGTCGTCCCGGTCCTGCTGTTCCATGAGACGCTCGATCTCCTGCCGTGCTTCCTCCGTGAACGTGATCACGTCACTGCTCCGTTGCGTCGTGTGCTGTGTGATTCTTGACCTTCGGGTCCCCTGGAAACTAGGGACTCTCCCCGCCCGGTGCAACCCGGGGTCGGGACACATGATGAGGGTGCGACCGGCGCCCGCCTACGGGAGCCAGTACGACCTCTTCGAAGAGGACGTCCGGTGCCACCACGCTGATGGGGATCCCATCGCCGGTCCGGCCGTCCATCCGGATCTCCCAGGGGTGCCCCCGGGGCCCGAAGACCTCGTGGAAAAACACGCCCGCCGATCGGTTCAGGAGGATGGCCGGGCCGGTGTACGGTTCGGTGAGGGGGGCTTCCCGGAGCTGCTCCAGGTCCCGGACCCGTCGATCCAGGTCGCGGTCCAGCTCGACCTCCATGATACGGAGGATCCGCCCCGGGTCCGCCGGCGGTTGGAGGGAGGGGTGTCCGGAGGGGGAGGCAGCGACCCGCACGGGAAGCAGACAGGCCAGCCCGAGCAGGAGCAGGCCGACCCGGCCGCCGGTCGTGCGCGATCCTCTCCTCACGGCAGGTTGCTGTATCCGGAGAGCTTGTCCCTGCGGCTGGGGTGCTTCAGTTTCCTCAGCGCCTGGGCCTCGATCTGGCGGATCCGCTCCCGGGTCACATTGAAGATGTTGCCCACCTCCTCCAGGGTCCGAGGCTGCCCGTCCCCGAGCCCGAACCGGAGGCGGATGACCCGCTCCTCACGCTGGGTGAGGGTGGAGAGCACCTTGTTCATCTGCTCCTGGAGCATGTAGGCGGCGGCCTTCCTCGCCGGCGAATCCGCCTTGGGGTCCTCGATGAAGTCCACCATCTGGGATCCCTCGTCGTCCCCTACCGGCTTGTCCAGGCTGATGGGGTTGTGAGCCACCTTCAGGACGGTCCGCAGCTTGCCCACCGGCATGTCCAGTCGCTCGGCCAGTTCGGCCACCGTGGGCTCACGGCCGTTCTCCTGGACCATGTGGCGGCTCATCCGGAGGATCTTGTTGATGGCTTCGATGGTATGCACCGGCACCCGGATGGTGCGGGCCTGGTCGGCGATGGCTCGGGTGATCGCCTGGCGGATCCACCAGGTGGCGTAGGTGGAGAACTTGTAGCCCTTCTTGTAATCGAACTTCTCCACCGCCCGCATCAGGCCAGCATTCCCCTCCTGGATGAGGTCGAGGAACTCCAGGCCGCGGTTGGTGTATTTCTTGGCGATGGAGATCACCAGGCGGACGTTGGCCTCCACCATCTCCTCCTTCGCCCGTTCCCTCTCCCGGTAGAGGCGCCGGATGGTCCGCAGGTCCTCCTTCAGACGCTGCATGTCGGCGCCGGCGTCCTGCTCCACCCTCCGGATCCTGCGGTCGATGTTCTGTATCTCCCGCCAGCAGTCCTTCAGGAAGTCCGCTTTGAACCCGGTCTTCTCTTCCAGTTCCCGAGCCTGCTTCTTCGTCCCGTTCCGGGCGAAGTCCTTGAGACCCTCCCGGTCCAGTCCGACCTTCTTCTCGATCTCCCTCACCTCGGTGGCGGTGGCGGCCATGTCCTCGACCGCCTCCTGCATCTGGTGGACCATCTCGTCCATCCAGTTGGGATGGACGTTCATCTTGTTGAACACCACCCACGCCCGCTCGCACTGTTCGGCCATC
Source organism: bacterium (assembly GCA_046497505.1). Classification (GTDB taxonomy): domain Bacteria; phylum Blakebacterota; class Blakebacteria; order Blakebacterales; family JAWOFN01; genus JAWOFN01. The sequence goes on from JAWOFN010000072.1 coordinate 21,180, forward strand.
TTGGCCTCCAGCGCCTCCTTGCGGGTGTCGGAGCGGGCCCTGCGGAGGTCGCTCCGTACGTTCTCCACGCTCATCTCGTGTTTCTCGAGTTCCTTGACGAGGTCGAGGAACCGTTCCTTGGCGGGGCCGGAACGGTCGTCCCGGAGTTCTCCGTCCACCACCTCATCCACCCGGAGCTTGCCGGAGCGGACCCGCCGTCCCAGGCTGGAGACGACCCGGAAGGATGCCTTCGACCGCATGAGCGTCTTCTCGATGCCGTGCTGGGCGGACTCGATCCGGCGAGCGATGCGGATCTCCCCCTCCCTGTCCAGCAGCGGGACCCGCCCCATCTCCCGCATGTAGATCCAGACCGGGTCGTCGTATTTCACCCGCCCCACCGTCTCGCTGGGTCCCTTCTCCCGCTTCTTCCCGCTCTTGCCGGCGGGGTCGCCGCTGTCCCCGTTCTCATCCTCCTCGTCGAAATCCTCCC
>JAWOFN010000043.1:0-32776 GCA_046497505.1 bacterium
CACGCTGGTGGTCCGGGAGGTGGAGGGCCCGCGGACTTATCGGTTCGGACTGGGTACCCGCCCCGCCTTCACCGCCGACAGCAGGCGGGTCGTCTTCCTGCTCGCCCCCTCCGAAGAGGAGATGGAAGCGGCGGCGGAGACCGAGATGGAGCCGGCCGAGCGTCCGAAGTCCAGCCTGGTCCTGGTGGACCTGGAGAGCGGCTCCTCGGAGACGATCCCCCGGGTCCGCTCCTACCGGCTGCCGGAAGAGGGGGCAGGGGCGATGACCTACCTGGAGGAGCCCCCCCTCCCCGCCCCGGAGGGGGAAGAGGACAAAGAGGGCGAGGCGGATGAGGAACGGGGGGAAGGGCATACCCTGGTGCTCCGCCGCCTGGACGGCGACGGGAACTGGAGCTTCCCGAACGTCACCGACCACCTGCTGAGCCCCGAGGGGGACCTCCTGGTCTACGTCGCCGACGCCGGGGAGGACGCCCGGGACGGCGTGTACGCGGTGGACACCGCCAGCGGCGAGGTCCGTGAGGTCCTCACCGGGCCCGGCACCTACGAGGGGCTCGTCCTCGACGGAGCGGGGACGCAGGCCGCCTTCCTGGCGGGGCACACACCCGGGGGGGAGGAAGAGGAGGAGACCTTCTCCCTCTACCTCTGGGAGGGGGAGGAGACGGCCCGGGAGGCCGTCCCGGCCCACGCCCCCGGCATCACCGGGGAGATGCGGGTGAGCGGGCACAGCACCCCCCGCTTCAGCGAGAACGGCCGCCGGCTCTTCTTCGGCACCGCCCCGCCCCCCTTCAAGCCGATGATCGGGGAGGACTCGGAACAGGGGGAGGTGGTCGTGGACATCTGGCACTGGCAGGAGGATTACCTCCAGCCGCAGCAGAAACTCCAGGCAGACCGGGAACGCCGCCGCACGTACGAGGCGGTCTACCACATACGCGAGGACCGGGTGGTCCAGCTCGAGGACCGGGATCTCCCATCGGTCCGGGTGGGCTCGGACGGTGACGCGCCCGTCGCCCTGGCCGAGTCCGACCTCCGCTACCGCGTCATGGGACAGTGGGAGACCCCTAACTTCTCCGACCTGTGGCTGGTGGACGTGAACACCGGGGAGCGGACCCTCCTCATGGAGGAGGTCCGGGTCCGCGCCTCCCTCTCCCCCACGGCCCGCTATCTCACGTGGTGGGACTACGAGGAGGCCCACTGGTTCGCCATGGACCTGCACGACCGGAGCACCGTGCAGCTCTCGGGCGGCATCCCCTATCCGGTGAACGACCTCACCAACGACCGTCCCATGCTGGACGGTCCGGCCGGCTCCGCGGGATGGACCGGGGAGGAGGAGCACTTCCTCGTCTACGACGAGTTCGACATCTGGGCCGCCGACCCCTCAGGGCGGGACGTTCCCCGCTGCATCACCGAGGAGGAGGGGCGCAGGGCGGGGATCCGCTTCCGTGCCGTGCGGCTGGACCGGGAACAGGAGACCATCGACCCCGGCGAGGAGATGCTCCTCACCGCCTTCGATGTGAAGAGCAAGGCGAGCGGTTTCTACCGGGACCGGGTGGAGGGGCACCGGGCACCCGAACGGCTCCTCTGGGGGGACCACCGGTACAGCACCCCCTCGAAGGCGGAGGAGGGGGACAGACTGGTCTACACGCGGGAGAGCTACCGTGAGTTCCCCGACCTGTGGGTGAGCGGCACGCGGTTCCGGAACCCCAGGAAGATGAGCGAGGCCAACCCCCAGATGAACGAGTACCTCTGGGGAACCGCCGAGCTGGTGGAATGGGTGAGCACGGACGGGCTGCCCCTCCAGGGCATCCTGTACAGGCCGGAGGACTTCGACCCGGCGAAGAGCTATCCCATGATGGTCTCGTTCTACGAACGGAGTTCGGACGGTCTGCACCAGCACTGGTATCCCCAGCCCCACCGCTCCATCATCAACTACACCTTCTACACCAGCCGCGGCTACCTCGTGTTCATCCCCGACATCGTCTATCGGGTGGGCTTCCCCGGGGAGAGCGCGGTGGACTGCGTCATCCCCGGGGTCCTCGACCTCATCGACCGGGGCTTCGTGGACGCCGACAACATCGGGATGGCCGGACACTCGTGGGGCGGCTACCAGTCCGCCTTCATCATCACCCGTTCCAACCTCTTCAAGGCCGCCCAGGCCGGGGCCCCGGTGGCCAACATGACCAGCGCCTACGGGGGGATCCGCTGGGGGAGCGGTGTGAACCGGCAGTTCCAGTACGAGCGGACCCAGAGCCGGATCGGGGCCAGCCTCTGGGACGCCCCCATCCGGTACATCGAGAACTCCCCCCTCTTCTTCGCGGACAAGGTGGAGACCCCACTGCTCATCATGCACAACGACGAGGACGGGGCCGTGCCGTGGGAGCAGGGGATCGAGCTCTTCACCGCCCTGCGGAGGCTCGAGAAGCCGGTCTGGATGGTCGTCTACAACGAGCAGCCCCACTGGCCCATCACCTGGCCCAACAAGAAGGACTGGGCGGTGCGGCTCCAGCAGTACTTCGACCACTTCCTGAAGGGGGCCCCGGCACCGATGTGGATCGAAGAGGGTGTCCCTGCCACGCGCAAGGAAAAGACCCTCGGGAGGGAGATCATCCCGCCGCGGTGAACCATCCCGGCCGCCCGGGCCTCACTCCTCCCCGTCGGACTCTTCCCCCTCTTCACGCATCCGGCGGGGGGCCTCCCGGTCCAGGCCGTCCCCCTGCGCACTCCTCCCCGCCTCTCCGGCCAGCTCCCTCCCCCACCTCACGCTGCCGAACCCGTGCCGGTCGCGGACCGAATCCACCCGCTCCAGGGCCTGCTCCCACCGGCGGCTCCGGTCATCGAAGAGACCCATCTGTCCCCCCGTGGAGAGACGGTCCAGCTTCACTCCCACCAGGCGGACCGGCTCGTCCCGTCGTGCCCACATCCTCTCGAAGAGGCGATGGACCACCGGCATGAAGTCGGTGTCCACCCTGCTGGGGCTGGGGAGCGTCTCCCCGTGGGTGGTGGTGGAGAAATCGCCGTACCGGATCTTCACCGTCACACCCCCCGCCAGGAGTCCCTCCTCCCTGAGGGCGAAGGCGGCCCGGTCGAGCAGGCGGGTCAGCACCCCCCGGAGGATCCCCGGGTCGCCGACGTCACGCTCGAAGGTGGTCTCGCGGCTCACCGATTTGGGGAGTTCCCTGCCGGGGAAGCGGGTGGACCCCCCTCCCCGCGCCCGGGCGGCCAGTTCCGCGCCGTGCGTGCCGAAACGACGGACCAGTTCCTCCTCGGGCACCCCCCGGAGCTGTTCGATCGTCCGGACCCCCATGTCCTCGAGGGCCCTTCGGGCCACATCCCCCACGCCGGGGATCCTGCCCACCTGCAGGGGCCCCAGGAAAGCGGCCTCCTGCCCTTCGGGGACCAGCAGGACCCCCTGCGGCTTCGCAAGGCCGGAGGCCACCTTGGCGATGAGCTTGTTGCTGCCTCCCCCCACCGAACAGGGGAGTCCCGCCTCTTCCAGGACGGCGCCCTGGAGGGAACCTGCGGCCTCCGGGGGAGGACCCCACAGTCGCTGGGTCCCCCGCATGTCCATGTACGCCTCGTCCACGCTCACCTTCTGCACGGCCGGGGTGAACCGCCGGAGGACCCTGTCCACCTCCCGGGACTTGGCCGCATAGGCCGCCATGTCCGCGGGGACACGTACCGCCCCCGGGCATATACGGAGGGCCCGGGACATCGGCTGGGCGCTGTGCACACCGAACCGCCGCGCCTCGTAGGAGGCGGAGGCCACCACCCCCCGGCTCTCCGGCGCCCCGCCTATGACCACCGGCACCCCGCGGAGTTCGGGACGGCGGAGGCGTTCCACCGAGACGTAGAAGGCGTCCATGTCGACGTGGAAGATCATGTCCGGGTCTCTCAGCGCGGCGGGATGGACGGGGGGATCGTGCGGCGGGGGTCCTCCAGCCAGCCCAGCCAGTGGTCCAGATCGGGGAACTGCTCGAAGAGGGCCTCCAGGGCCTCGGCGGTGTCCATCCCGGGGGCATCCACCGGCCAGGCGGTCCTGAGCCGCGCGAAGGTCTCCTCGCGGCGGTGTTCGACCAGTTCACGCCCGAGGGCGAAGAGCCGGGCGTCCAGTTCCAGCCTCCTCCGCAGGTCTCCCTCCGGGGGCATGTCCCCGGCCGCGCTCAGGGGAGACGCGATGTCCCGGTAGTAGGAACGGAAGAACCAGCCCCACGATCGCATGACCCCCGCCCCGCCGGGTTCGATCTCCCCGCCGCGTGGAGAGGCGAGAAGCATCCATGCCCCCGCGGCGCCGACCAGCCGGCGCTGCCACCAGCTCCGCGCCCCGATCCGGAGGCCGTCGGAGAGCTCCTCGGCCAGCAGGACCCACCGTACGAGGTCGGCGTATCGTTCCGCCCCCTCCACACCGTCCAGCCCCCGGGCGATCAGGAGCCCCCGGAAGGCGGTAGGCGCGATGCCCGCCAGTTCCCCCGCCTCCTCGCCGAACCGAGTGGGCCGGTCGGCGGCCACCACGGCGAGCAGGCCATCCTCGCGCGTCCGGACCCGCGCCCCGGGCATCCCGTACCAGGTGTCCGGGAGCACGGCGGTCCACACCGCGGAATCGCCGATGAGGATCCCCCCGTCCACCGTGGCACCCAGCAGGTTCCGCCAGAAGGCCCGGGCCTCGAGGAGGTCCTCCCGCAGCGCCCGGGCCCGGGAGGCGGCGGCATCGTCAGCGGGGAAGCGTGCCGGACAGGGCGCCTCGAGCCGGGCGAGCTGGAGGTCCGAGAGGAGGCCGCCGACCTCGGGCACCGCCCGGAGCCAGGGGTGCGGCCCCTCCTGGGAGAGGGCCGTTCCCACCCCCACCGTCAGGAGCAGCAGGGAGAGCAGGACCGCCGTCCGGGGAGGGTGCCGTCTCATCCGTCCATCCGTATCGCGGCGTATCCCACGACGCCTTCGAGGTCCCCGGTCACGTGCCCGGAATGGGTGTAGGCCAGGGTCCGGGCCCCCCCCGCCCCCAGACGCGCCGCAGCGAGCATCACCGACGCGATGGCCCCCCCGCCGCACGCCTCCGCCTCCCCGGCACCCAGTGCCCGGTGGAAAGCCCGGGGATCGAAGGCCTCGATGAGGTCCAGGGTGCGCCGGTCCTTCTCCTCGGCGCGGCTGCCGGGATGGAAGTGGCTCAGGTCGGAGGAAGCTGCCAGCAGCACCCTCTCCGTGTCCCCCTCCTCCTCGACGGCCCGGGCCAGCGCCTCGGCCAGGGCCGTCACCGTCTCCCACGACTGCTCCCCCATGACCAGGGGGACCAGGGAGGGAGGCTCCTCACAGAGCACCTGGAGGAAGGGGAGCTCCACCTCCAGGGCGTGTTCCTGCCGGGGAGAACCGCTCATCCAGTGTCCGTTGAGGGAGCTGTGCACCGCCCCCTCACCGTGCCGGACGAGCGCCCCCGCCAGACCGATGTCCACCGGTACCTCGCCCAGGGGGGTGCGGTAGGCCCGACCGGGGAAGACGCTCACCCCGCCGAAGGACTCCAGGTGACTGGGGCCCACCAGCACCACCGTCCCGCAGCCGGCGGGTCCCAGGGTCCCGAATCCGGCCCCGGCCACCGCTCCGCTGTAGGGATAGCCCGCGTGGGGCACCACCAGGGCCCTGGGAGGGGGACCGGACCCGGAGGGGGACTCGGAGAGGAACCCCTCCACCGTGCGTTCGATGGCGGCGGGCTCGGAGGGATAGAAGGAGCCCGCCACGCCGGCGGGCCGTACGTCCATGCTTCGCTGTCCGTCCATGGTGGATCACCCGGATAGAAGATACTTCACCCAGAGCACCGCCGTCACGGCCGCAGCGCCCAGCACCCCCTCGTGTTCCCTGTTCGCCCACGCCTTCCGGAAGGTGAAATGGGCGGCGATCTCCCCCGGTCGGAAGCGGCGGGGGAAGAAGCGGGGCACCCGCCGAGCCCAGTGGAGATAGTCCTCCCCGAAGAACGCCTCCATCTTCTCCTCCTCCCGGTGGATCTGCCGCCGGTAGAGGGCCGCGAAGAGGAGGATCATCACCACGGTGAGGACCAGGTCGCGGGCCATGATGATGAAGCCCGCCCCGATGAGTGAGGACCCCACGTAGAGGGGATGCCTGATATGGGCGTAGATGCCCCTGTTCGTGAGCTCCTTGTCCTTCACCAGGGTCCCGTTGGCCACGATGCGTATCGCCTCCCCCGCCGCCACCAGGGGGAGTCCCGCCAGCAGGGAGCCGGGGGTGGGCCGGGCGAGCACCAGGAGGAGCACGGCCCCCAGATAGCCCCAGGCCACCCGCCACCGGGTCGAGGTCAGCTTCCGCCAGATCCCGGCGTTCTGCTCAGGGGGGACCTCACTCAAGCGGTGCGACCTCCGCGCCGGCCCTCCACTCGAGGTAGTCCGTGAGGATCGCGTGGTGGTCGAAGGCCAGTTCCGCCGCCGGGGGCAGACCGTCCAGGGGGAAGACCCGAGCGTCCGCCGCGTCGTCACCCGCCTGCAGCTCCCCCACCCCGCGGGCGAGGAAAACGGTGCAGATGGTGTGGAAGCGGGGGTCGCGGTCGGGGGCGGAGTAGACGTGGAACTGTTCCAGTTCCTCCAGCTCCAGGTCGGTCTCCTCCTTCATCTCCCGCCGGACCGCGTCCTCCACGCTCTCCCCGTAGTCCACGAAGCCGCCGGGGATGGCCCACCCCTCCGGAGGGTTCTTCCTCCGGATCAGGACCACCCCGGGGGCGCCCTCTCCGGTCTTGCGGCGGATGAGGCAGTCCACCGTGGGGAAGGGGTTGCGCCGCTGGGGCACCTCGGCCCCGCATTCCGGACATTCGACGGTGCCTTTCATGGTCTCACTGCTCCCACCAGATGTAACTGCGTCCGTAGTACCTGATCCAGAGCCGGATGATCCCCATGCCGGCCATGAAGCCCCCCACGTGGGCCCAGAAGGCCACGCCGCCCACACCGGAGGAGCCGATGCTGTTCAGACCGCCCATGAACTGGATCCCGAACCAGATGGCCAGGAACCAGTAGGCGGGGATCTCGATGACGGTGATGAAGAAGAAGAACACGAGCGTCATGACCCGGGCCCGGGGGTAGAGGAGGATGTAGGCCCCCATGATGCCGCTGATGGCCCCGCTGGCCCCCACCATGGGGGTCGTGGAGTTCGGCCCCAGGGCGATGTGGACCGCACTCCCCGCCAGGCCGGTGAGGAGGTAGAAGAGGAGGAAGCGCCCGTGCCCCAGCTCGTCCTCCACGTTGTCCCCGAAGATGTAGAGGAAGAGCATGTTCCCCGCCAGGTGCATGAAGCCCCCGTGGATGAACATGCTGGAGAAGAGGGTCCCCATGGGCCAGGGGAACCACTCGCTGGGATAGAGCAGCCGGGGGACGATCTCCGCGGGGATCGCACCGAACCAGTAGAGGAACTGACGGAACTCCAGGGAGCGCTGGTACAGCCCCAGCATCATCTCCACGGTGAAGACCACCACGTTGGCGGCGATCAGGAACCATGTTACGTGCGGGGTGCGCTCGACGGGGTTGTTGTCTCGTATCGGGAACACGGCCTGCGCAGGATAGTAGGAGCACCTTCGGGGAGGTAGGCCAAAATGGGTTTGTACCCGCCGGGGGGCCTTTCTAGACTGCCGCCCATGCGTTCTCCCATCCCCGCCCTCTTCCTCGTCCTGCTGCTCTCGGGAAGCACCCTGCCCCAATCTCCCCTCACCGGTGGACGGCCCTCCCCGCCGCCGGTGCCGTACCATCCCGAGCGGGTGGCGGTGAAACTGACCCCCGGCACCTACCTGGCACGATCGACCGACCCGACCGATCCGGCTGCCCTCAGGCGGGCGGGAGCGGCGCTGGGGGGGGTGAGGCTCACCCCGCTCTTCCCCGACCCGGGGCCCTCTTCCCCGGACCGCCGCCCGATCCACGGTGTCCTCCCCGCCGAACCGGAGCGGGTACGTCAGGCCCGCAGGGCCCGCTTCGGGCTGGACCGGTGGTTCCTCCTGCTCCTCGAGGAGGGGGACGAGGTCCCATCGGCGGTGGAGCGCCTGGCCGCAAGCCCCCTGGTGGAGCGGGCCGAACCGGACTGGACCGGCACCGCCGCCGGACCCCCGCCCCGTCCCCTCCGGTCCGCCTACCTCCCCGACGACCCCCGCTTCCCGGAGCAGTGGTACCTGGAGCAGCCCTCCGACGCCGACATCGACATGACCGGGGGGTGGGCGATCGTCCGGGACGCCCGGTCGGTACCCGTCGCCGTCCTGGACACCGGTTCCGACCCCGAGCATCCCGATCTTCGGGATGTGCTGCTCTGGGCGTACGGGAGGGACTTCGTGAGCGGTGAGGGCGAGCCCCTGGACGACCGGGGACACGGCACCCACGTCACCGGACTCCTCGCCGCCCGGGCGGACGATGGGACGGGGATCGCCGGGACGGCCTTCCGGACCGCCGTGATCCCCATCAAGGTCCTGGACAGCCAGCTCTCCGGCTACTACACGTGGTGGGCCTCCGGGTTCGTCTACGCCGCCGACCTGGGTGCACGGATCGTCTGCCTCTCCGCCGGCGGCGCCTCGGACGGTGATGTCCTCCACGACGCGGTGGCCTACGCCCGGGACCGGGGAGCGGCGGTCTTCGCCGCCATGATGAACGAGAACAGCGACGTCCCCTACTATCCGGCGGCCTACGAGGAGACCATCGCGGTGGGCGCCACCGACGCTTCCGACCGGCGGGCGGCCCCCTTCTACTGGTGGAACGGCTCGGGTGAACCCCCGGGCTCCTCCTTCGGTCCCCATATCGATTTGGTGGCGCCCGGGGACAGCCTGGTCTCCACCCTCCCCACCTACCTGGGGGACCCCTACGGTCTGAACGGCGGCACCTCCATGGCCGTCCCCCTCGCCGCGGGTATCGCCGCTCTCATGCTGGCCTTCCAGCCCGATATGACTCCGGCCCAGGTCCGCTCCTCCCTCAGGGAGGGGGCCGACGACCAGGTGGGGGACCCCGGGGAGGACGAGCCGGGCTTCGACATCTATCACGGAGCGGGCCGGCTGAACGCGGCCTCCTCCCTCTCCCTGGCCGCGGCCCTCCCTCCGGCACCGTCGGACGCCACCCTCCTGCCCCGCCCCAACCCCAGCAGGGGCACGGTCCGATTCCCCCTCCGGATGGCTTCCGCCGGGCCCGTCACGCTGCGGATCTTCGATGTACGGGGACGCTGGGTCTCGACCGTCGCGGAGGGGAACCTCCTCGGGGCCGGCCGTCACGAACTGCTCTGGGACGGGCGGGATGACGGGGGGAAGCGGGTCCCCTCCGGCATCTATGTCTTCGAGGTCCGCACCCCGGGAAACCGCCGCACCGGCACGTTCACCATCATACGCTGACCCCGACCCCTCCCCCCGGGTGTTGACACGCCCTCTCCCTCCGGTATCGTACGGTATGCCACAGTCGGGTGGCCGGCCCCTGAGAGGTCGTTCAAGCGGGTCCATCCGGCGCCAGACGAGCGAGGTATCTCCCATGTCCGCCGAAGCATCCGAAGCACGCCCCACCGACGACGAGGGACGTCCCATCAAGGCCGTCGCCATGGTCAGCGGGGGCCTCGACTCCACCATCGCCGCCAGGCTCATCGCTGGGATGGGGATCGAGGTCCACGGGGTGAACTTCTCCACCGGCTTCTGTCTCACCGACCATCACCGCGCCATGGCCCGGCATCACGCCGGGCCCCCGGAAGAGAGCAGACGCCTGCGGAACGAGGCCCTCCGCGCCGGGGCCGACGTGAAGATCCCTGTGCGGGTGGTGGATGTGGCCGAGGAGTACCTGCAGACCGTGGTGATCGAGCCGAAGTACGGCAGGGGGCAGGGGATGAACCCCTGCATCGACTGCCGGATCTTCATGCTCCGGAGGGCGCGGGCGATGATGGAGGATCTGGAGGCCCACTTCGTGTTCACCGGGGAGGTGCTGGGGCAGCGCCCCATGAGCCAGCACATGCAGGCGCTCCAGCTCATCGAGGAACGGGCCGGCCTCGAGGGGCTGCTGCTGCGCCCTCTCTCCGCGAAGTTCCTCGACCCCACCATCCCGGAGCAGGAGGGCTGGGTGGACCGCGAGCAGCTCCTGGACATCCAGGGCAGGGGCAGGAAGACCCAGATCGCCCTGGCCGACGCGTACGGTATCGACGACTACCCGCAGCCCGCCGGTGGCTGCTGCTTCCTCCCCGACCCGAACTTCGCCGAGCGGCTCCAGGACGTGTTCGAACACACCGGGGACCGTTCCGCCCTCACACGGGAGGAACTCATCCTCCTGAAAGTGGGCCGCCACTTCCGCTTCCCCGGCGGGATCAAGGTGGTGGTGGGGAGGGACGCCCCCGAGAACGCCTTCCTGAAGGGCTTCAAGGCGGAGCGTTACGCCCTGCAGGTCACCGGTTTCGGGAGCCCCCTCACCCTGGTGGACCTGGGCGCGGACGAGCAGACCCTCCTCACCGCCGCCTCCCTCACCGCCCGCTACAGCCAGGGACGCGGCGAAGACCGGGTCACGGTGAGGATCCAGGGCCCCGAAGGGGAGCGTCTGGCGGAGGTGGAACCCCTCGACCTCTACGAGGCGGAGCCGTGGATGGTGTGAGAGCCCCTTGCCCTCCCTCCGCGGCTCGGGCATACTCCCATCGCTCAGGTATCGGTCACCCATGGCCCCCTCCTGGAGGTCGCACGTGCCGGTCCGCATACTGCTGTGTGACGATCATGAGATGGTGCGCCGCGGTATCCGGGAGGTCCTGGACACCCAGGACGACCTGGAGGTCGTGGGGGTGTCGGCCGACGCCGGAGGGACCCTCGAGTTGGTCCGGGAGCACAGACCCGACGTCCTCATCCTCGACATACGCCTCCAGGAGGGGAGCGGCCTCGACCTGCTGGACGAGGCCCACCGGATCCATCCCGACCTGGCGGTGCTCGTCCTCACCATGCACGACGACGTCTCCTTCCTCCGCGCCGCCCTGGCCGCCGGTGCCCTCGGTTTCGTGAACAAGCGCTCCGGCGTCGAGGAACTCCGGGCCGCGGTGCGTTCCGTCGCCCGGGGCAGGGCCCACGTGGACCTCACCTTCGACGAGGACCAGGTCTGGGAGAGCCTGGAGATCGCGGGAGTGGACGGGGAGAGCGGGGAGGCCGGGATCGAGGGTCTCAGCCCCCGCGAGAGAGAGGTCCTGGGCCTGGTGGCCGAAGGATACACCAGCAGGGAGGTCGCCGAACGCCTCTTCATCAGCCCCAAGACCGTGGATACCTATCGTTCCCGCCTGATGCGGCGCCTGGGGTTGAAGAACCGGTCCGACCTGGTCCGCCTGGCCCTTGAGGCGGGTTTCCTCGCCCCGGGACGCGAGGCGGAGGAGACCGCCAGGGACTGAGCCCGCTCTTCCCCTGTGGGGAAACCTCCCCCCCGGCGCTTCCCCTTCTCGAACCCCTCCCCCTTACCCCCGTACCGGATCCCGAGCAGACTCTTCACGTGAGGATGAGATCCGTCCTCCGCGGCGAGGCGCCGGGATCGCCCACCCTCCGCCTCGCCGCCGAGCCGATTCATCAAGACACATCCGAGCGAGGTGTTCCCCGTGGCGACCGAACTGCTGGACCAGCCCGGAGTGCGCGTCCGGGTCGACTATGAGACGGCCGGTTATTTTCGGAGGAGGCGGTGGAAAGCACCCGCGTGGGCCCGTCTGCCTTTGGAGGAGAAGATCGAGCGGGACTCACGCCATGAGGCGCGCTGCCTGCTCCACTCCCGGTTCGGCCGGATCCGTGCGATGGCCCGGTCCGAGGAAGGGAACGGTGATGGGAGGTGAAAATCGAGAGATCACCCTGGGTCGTCACCCTGGCCGGAGGCTCAGGGGTCCGCCTCCGCAGCCTGGTCCGCCGGCAGTTCGGTGAGGAGCGCCCCAAGCAGTACTGCTCCTTCGTCGGGGGGCGCAGTCTGCTGCAGCACGCCCTGGACCGCGCGGACCGGCTCACCGCCTGGGACCGCCAGGTGGTGGTGATCCGCGAGGAGCACCTGGAATGGTTCCGCTGCCAGGCCCCGGCCTTCGAGGGCAGGATCCTCACAGAACCCTCCGACCGCGGGACCCTCCCCGCCCTCTATGCCGCCCTGGCGCTGATCCGGGAGATCGACCCCGTGGCCGGCCTCCTGGTACAGCCCTCCGACGGGTTCTACCACCCGGAGCGGAGACTCCTCCGGCAGCTCCGCTACGCGATGGACATCGTCCCCCTGCTGGAGGACCGCATCCTCCTGGCCGGGGTCACCCCGGTGCGCCCCGACGAGCGACGCCTCTGGATCCAGCCCGGAGAGGCCCTGGGCAAGTTCGGCGGCAACGCCATACGGCGGGTGGAGGGGGTGCTGCCCCGACCCTCCCCACCCCTCGCCCGCAGACTGCAGGCCCTGGGGGCGGTGGTGGAGACCGGACTGATGACGGGGAGCGTCCGTACCTTCTGGAAGCTGGCGCAGCGGGACAGCAGGTACATGCTGAAGACCCTCTCCGCAGGCGGCCTGGAAGCGACCGAGGAGGGTACCCTCCGCCTCGCTGGCGGCTTCTCGTCGGTACCCCGACGGGACATCGAAGAGGGGATCCTCATGAGGGGGACCCGTCGGCTGGCGTGCATGCGGCTGCGGGGGTTCCTCTGGGGGGACTGGGACACCGAAGCCGACATCGAGCGCAGCCTGCGATCCCTCGACCAGGAGCATCAGGGGGAACCCGTCAGGGCAGAATGAGAGGTCCCGGGGCGGGGTCCTCGAAGGCGCCGGGAGGGATCTCGACCCGGACAAGGACACCCCGTTCCGGCCCGGAACGTATGAGGGTGCTCCCCCCGGCGGATTCCACCCGGCGCCGGAGGCTGAAGAGCCCGAAGGTGTGGGGGTCTTCCCTGTCGGGTGCACGATCGGGGTCGATCCCCGCTCCTTCGTCCTCCACCTCCAGCCGGATCCAGCCTTCCTCCACCCTGCCCACGCGCAGCGAGCACTCCCGCACCCCCGCGTGTTTCACCACGTTCAGCAGCAGCTCCCTGGCCACATCGAAGAGGAGCCTGCGGAGCGTGTCGTTCTCCGACTCCAGTCCCGTCTCAAGGACGAGGCCCACCCGGAGACCGTGGAGTTCGTCCATCCGTTCGGCCAGCCAGGTGAAGACATCGGAGAGGGGGGGCCCGTCCAGGATGGGGGGGCTCAGCCGCGTCACCAGGTTCCGTGCCACGTGCTGGGCGTCGTCCAGCAGTCCCTCCAGCTCCCGCATTCCTTCGAGCTGCTCCCTCCGGCCCCCGGGCATCGACTCCCCCACTGCCTCCGCCTGGAGGGAGGCGGCCACCAGAAGCTGCTGCAGGTCGTCGTGGAGGAACCGGGCCAGCCGCTGCCGCTCCCGCTGTTCCACACGGATGAGCTGGGAACTGAGCCACCGGAGCTGCCGGTCCCGCCGGGAGATGGAGACATGCTGGCCCCGGATGGTGTGCCTCAGCCGATCACGTTCCTCCTTCAGCTGCTCCCTCTCGGACTCCCGTTCACGGACATGGTCGGTGACGTCCACCCCCACCGCGACGAGCCCCGTCACCTCCCCGCTCTCCGCATCCCCCTTCGGATGGATATCCATGTCGTAGAAGCGGGGTTCCCCCTCCACCACGATCTCCACCATCTCCCGGACCCTCACACCCGTCTCCAGCACCCGTTCCTTGAGCCGGATGAGTTCCGCCACCCACTCCAGCGGAACGAGGTCCTCATCCCGCCTGCCCAGGATCGATGAGGGATCTGGCGCGGTGTGCGGGTTGTAGATCCAGGTGTACCTGCGCTGGAGGTCGGTGGTGCTGAGGACCACCTTTGAACCCTCGAGGGCCTCCCGGAAGAGGCCGCCACCCCACCTTCTCGCCACTCCGTCCCGACGCGGTTCACGACCTTCGTCCGACATGCGGCCCCTCCCCTCGATAGGATGGTGCTCCCTGCTCAGCGTGAACGCCGGATGCAGCCTCCCGGCCCGATCTCCTCCAGGGGATGGTCTCCCCCCGGGATCTCCTCGCTGCTCCCCGCCACCAGCAGTCCGCCGGCGGGGAGCCGGGCCACCAGACCCTCCAGGACCTCCCGCTGAAGTCCCTCCTGGTAATAGGTGAACACCAGGTTGCGGCACAGGATCAGCGGGAAGTCCCCTTCCGGCATCCCCTCGAGGAGGTCCTGCCTCCGGAAGCTGACCGGCCGCCGGAAGGCCCGCCTCAAGCAGAGCGGGTCCGCCTCATCCCCCGTGCGGCGGAAGGCCTCATCCACTATATCCTCTTCCAGCTCCTTCAGCGAACTCTCCGGGTAGCAGCCCCTCCGGGCCCGCTGCAGGACCTCCTCGTCGATGTCCGTGCCCATCACCTCCAGATCGAGCGCGGGATGCGGTCCGGCGACATGACGGTACCACAGCAGGCTCACCGTGTACGGTTCCTCCCCCGAGGCGCAGCCGGCCGACCAGCAGCGGAAGGTCTCCTCCTCTGCCATGCCGCCGGCCTCTTCCGGCAGGTACTCCCGGAAGAGCCAGCGCCATACCTCCCGGTCCCGCATGAAGCGGCTGATGGTGACCCGGCACAGGCGCCGGAGCTCCTCCCACTCCCCGGGATGTTCCCGGAGATGGTCCCGGTAGGCAGAGGACCCGGGCAGCCCCAGCTCCTCCATGCGCTCCTCGATCCGATTGCAGACCTGCCCTCGGGGCTTGCGGAACCCCTCCCAGCGCATCCCCATCTTCGGGAGAGCCCACTGCAGGAAGCTGACGCATCGTTCGTCCTCCATGGACCCTCCGCATGAAAAGCGGGCCCGGCACCGTGATCCGGGGCTGAGGCGCCGGGCCCTGGGCAGCCGCCTCTCGGCGGCCGCCCTTCGTGACTTCTGTCCGCTGTCTTCAAGCTGCCGGTGGCGGGGGGGGGTTGTCCAGGCTGGATCCTCAACCCGATCCGAGCATCTCCGCCAGGCGGGCGGCGTCCCGGGGGGCATGTCCCTGGTGGTCGTTGTTGAAGAACGCGAAGACCTCCACCCCCTCCTCCCGCCACGAACTGATGGCTCCGGCCCATCCCGCCAGATCCTGCTCCTCGTAGGCCCGGGCATACTCCCCCTCGGGACCGTGGAACCGGAGATAGGTGAAACCGGCGGTGAGCACCTTCGGGGCAGGTTCCCCGCTCTTATCGTGGATGCAGAGGGCCGCGCCGTGTTCCCCAAGCAGTTCGTAGGCCTCCTCGCACTGCCAGGAGGGGTCCCGGAACTCCAGCACGTGGCGCCCGCGGGAAGGGAGGACCTGCAGGAAGGAGGCCAGCCGCTCCCCGTCGAAGGACCAGTTCGGGGGTAGCTGGTAGAGGATGGGACCGAGATTCTCCTCCAGGGGAACCACCGCTCCCAGGAACTCGCCCAGCGGGTCCTTCGGGTCCTTCAGCTTCTTCATGTGGGTCAGATAGCGGCTCGCCTTCACCGCGAAGAGGAAGTCCCCGGGGACCTCTGACCGCCAGGTGCGGAGGGTTTCCTCCTCGGGGAGCTGGTAGAAGGTATTGTTCACCTCCGCGGCGGAGAAACGGCGGGCGTAGTATGCCAGCCACTCCGCGGGAGAGAGCTCCTGCGGGTAGAAGGGCCCGGCCCACTCCTCGTAGTGCCAGCCGGAGGTCCCGATCCGGACCCTGCCGTCCGACCCGCCCAAACCATCCACCTCCAGGGATATGCCGAGATTGCAGTTGATGGGGAGGGGTGCGGCAACGCACGCTGCATATAGAGACACGCACACCTCCTATCACCCACCATGCCCTGTCGGATGCCGGCGGACCAGGAGAAACGCGCCTCCGGCAGACCCATCAGGAGGGATCCCCGTGGAAGGACCCGTATCTCCCCGCATCGAAGAGATCTCCTGGGGCAGCATCGAGGTCGAAGGTGCGTCGAAGAGCTTCAAGGACGCGAAACTCTATCCCGGCGGAGCCCGGGAATGGGACTGGTCAGAGACCGGCACCGACCACACCCCGGGTATCCAGCCCGCCGATGTGGAGGAACTGCTGGAAGAAGGCGCCGAGGCGGTGGTCCTCTCCCAGGGGATGAACCGCCGGCTGAAGGTCGAGCCGGAGACCCTCCGGATGCTGGAGGAGAAGGGCATCGAGGTCCACGTCCTGGCAACCGAAGAGGCGGTGGAACGCTACAACGCCCTCCGGGAGGAGATACCGGTGGGCGGTCTCTTCCACTCCACCTGTTAGCTTCTCCCTTTTCTTGGAGGAGACCTGCATCCACCCCCTTGCGAGGTGAACGCCGTGTCCCGAGAAGAGAACGAAACGGCCGGAGCCTGGGAGGAGGGTCCTCGTGGTGTCCCACGGCGACGAACTCCCCGGCCTCATGGAGGTACCCGAAGCTGCCGGAGGGATCGGGGACTCGGTCTCTTCGGGTCGAGTACCGGGGCCGCGGCCGCGCTCAGAGCCGCCGCCCAGGTGCCCCGGCGGGTGGGAGCGGTGGTCTCCCGGGGAGGGCGGCCCGACCTGGCGGAGGAGGCCCTCCCCGAGGTGGCCTCCCCCACCCTCCTCATCGTCGGGGGGAAGGACACCCGGGTCATCGAGATGAACAGGGAGGCCCGTTCGCAGATGAACGCGGAGACGGAGCTGGAGATCGTGGAAGGTGCCGGTCACCTCTTCGAGGAGGAGGGGAAGCTGGACGAGGTGGCGGACCTGGCCGCAGACTGGTTCCGGGAACACCTCGCCCCTGTGGAGTGAGGAGATGCGGGGATGGAAGAGCTGACCTCGAACGCGCGTCGGGTCCTGCAGGCCCGCTATCTCCGTCGGGACGGGGAGGGCGAGGCGGACGAGCGCCCCGAGGACATGTTCCGCCGCGTGGCCCGGGGGGTGGCCCACGCCGAAACCCTGCTCCACGGCCCGGAGGAGGCGGCGGTGTGGGAGGAGCGCTTCTTCGACCTGCTCGCCGGCCTGGAGTTCCTGCCCAACAGCCCTACCCTCATGAACGCGGGTACCCACCTGGGACAGCTCAGCGGCTGCTTCGTGCTGGCGGTACCCGACAGCATGGAGGGCATCTTCGATGCCCTGAAGCAGATGGCCCTCATCCAGCAGTCGGGAGGCGGGACCGGTTTCGCCTTCTCCCGGCTCCGTCCCCGGGGGGCCCTCATCAGCTCCACCGGGGGGGAGAGCTCCGGACCGGTCTCCTTCATGGAGATCTTCAACTGCGCCACCGAGCATATCAAGCAGGGCGGACGGCGCCGGGGAGCCAACATGGGGGTGCTCCGGGTGGACCATCCCGACATCGAGGACTTCGTCTCAGCCAAGGAAGACCCCTCCCGCCTTCGCAACTTCAACCTCTCGGTGGCCGCGACCGACGCCTTCATGGAGGCGGCGGCCGCCGGGGCCTCCTACGCACTGGTCGATCCCCGCACCGGGGAGCAGGTCGGTGAGCGCGACGCCGCTGAGATCATGGGGCGGATCGCCGCGGCGGCCTGGTCCTCCGGTGACCCCGGGATGTTCTTCCTGGACCGAGCCAACCGCTCACACCCCCTGGAGCACCTGGGGGAGATCGAGGCCACCAACCCCTGCGGTGAGATCCCCCTCCTCCCCTACGAGTCGTGTAACCTGGGTTCCATCAACCTCTCCCGGATGACGGTCCGGGAGGGAGAGCGGACCGTCATCGACCGCCGGCGACTGGAAGAGGTCACCCGGGACGCGGTGCGCTTCCTCGACGACGTCATCGAGGTGAACCGCTACCCGCTGGAACCCACCGGGGAGATCACACGGGCCAACCGAAAGATCGGGTTGGGCGTGATGGGATTCGCCGACCTGCTCGTGGGACTGGAGGTGCCCTATGCCTCCCAGAAGGCGGTGAAGGTGGCAGAAGAGGTCATGGAACGGATCGCGGCCGTATCACGGGAGGCCTCCGTGGAACTGGCGGAGAGGAGGGGGGTGTTCCCGAACTGGAAGGGGAGCGAGTTCGAGCGCAGGGACATCCGGGTCCGGAACGCCACCCGGAACGCCGTCGCGCCCACCGGCACCATCAGCATCATCGCCGGGACCAGCCCCAGCATCGAGCCCTTCTACTCTCTGGCCTACCGCCGTCAGAACGTACTCTCGGGACAGACGCTGAGGACCGTCAACCCCCTGCTGCAGCAGTGGGTGGAGGAGCACGGGCTGGATCTGGAACGGGTCATGCGGCAGGTGAAGGCGGAAGGCAGCCTGGAGGGGATGGAGGACCTCCCCGGCGAGATGAAGGAGCTCTTCCGCACCGCCGCCGAGATCGACCCCGACCGTCATCTGGCCATCCAGGCGGCCTTCCAGCGGCACACCGACAACGCGGTCTCCAAGACCATAAACCTCCCCGCCGACTTCGAGGCGGAGGGTATCGCCCGTCTCTACGGGAAGGCGTGGGAACTGGGGCTGAAAGGCGTAACGGTCTTCCGCACCTGCAGCAAGGGCGGCCAGGTCATGGAGGCCGGGATGGAGGAGCAGGGGCGCTGATCCTGTTCAGGGCCCGGCGGCCCTCTCCATGGACTCCCGCACCTCCTCGTCGGTGGTCTGGGAGAAATCCTGATAGAACTGCCCGATCCCGCCGAACATCCTCGGGGTCTCGGGGCACACTACCTCGTCCGCCAGGGAGCGCAGTTCCTCCACCGTCTCCGGCGGCCCGACCGGCACGGCGGCCACGATCTTCTTCGGGTCCGATGCCCGGACCCCCTCCAGGGCCGCTTTCATGCTGGCCCCGGTGGCCAGCCCGTCATCCACCACCAGCGCGGTCCGCCCTTCCAGGTCGAGTTCCTCCCGCTCCCCGCGGTAGGCCTCTTCCCTGCGGCGAAGCTCCTCCCGCTCCTTCTCCAGCACACGTTCCCGGGCATCCTCTTCCACGTCCCGCGCGATCTCCTCGTTCAGGACCTGGACACCGCCGGAAGCGATGGCCCCCATGGCCAGTTCCTCGCGGCCCGGCACACCCAGTTTCCGGACCAGGAACACGTCCAGGGGCGCGCCGAGCGCCTCGGCCACCTCGCAGGCCACCGGGACTCCTCCCCGGGGGAGCCCCAGCACGATGAGGTCCTCCTCTCCCCTGAACCGCTCCAGTCCCTCCGCCAGTCGGCGGCCGGCCTCTTTCCGATTCCTGTAGATCGACATGCGCATCACCTCCATGGACAAGATGGCCGGAGCGGCGGTGTCCGACGAAGGGGAATCCCGGCAGCACTCAGCCGCATCGGCATACCCGGATCAGGTTCGTGCCTCCCGGGGTACCCATGGGCACCCCGGCCGTGATGACCACCAGGTCCTCCTCCCCCACCAGCCCCGTCTTCAGGGCCTCGGCAGCGGCGAACCCTGCCACCTCCTCCCGTCCCGGCTCATCTTCGGCCAGCACGGGTCTGACCCCCCAGACCAGGGCGAGTCTTCGGAAGGTCTCCAGGCTGGGGGTGATACCCACGATGGGACGCTCCGGCCGGTACTTGGCTACCAGGCGGGCGGTCGCACCCGAGGAGGTGAGCACCACGACCGCGCGGGCGCCCACGTCTCCGGTCAGGGTACAGGAGGCGTGGGCCACGGCCTCCGGCACCGAGAGTCCGACATACTCCCCGGTGCGCTGTTCCCAGAGGCCGTAGGGGAGCTCCTGTTCGGTGTCCAGGGCGATGCGATCCATCATCCGGACCGAGTCCACGGGGTAGGTACCCACGGCCGTCTCCTCGCTGAGCATGACCGCGTCGGTCCCGTCCAGTATGGCGTTGGCGACGTCGGTCACCTCCGCCCGGGTGGGGCGCGGGTTCTCGGTCATGGAGCGCAGCATCTGGGTGGCCACGATCACCGGCTTGCCCGCCCGGTGTGCCATGCGGATGAGCCTCTTCTGTACCAGCGGCACCTTCTCCAGGGGCGTCTCCACCCCCAGGTCCCCCCGGGCCACCATGAGGGCGTCCACCGCCGCCAGGATCGCCCCGATGTTCTCCAGGGCTTCGTGCTTCTCGATCTTGGCCACGATGGGGACCTCCCGCCCCAGCTCCTTCATCAGCTCGCGGGCCTGATGGATGTCCGCCTCCGCCCGGACGAAGGAGAGGGCCACGAAGTCGACTCCCGCCCGGAGTCCGAAGGCCAGGTCCTCCCGGTCCTTGTCGGTGAGGCTGGGGCGGCCCAGGGAGCGGTTGGGGAGGTGGATCCCCTTGTGGCCGGAGAGGCTCCCCCCGACCACCACCCGGGTCACCACGTCCTCCTCGGTGGTCTCCTCCACGCTCAGCTCCAGGTTGCCGTCCGCCAGCAGGATGCGGTCCCCGGCCCGCATCTCCCGCGGGAGGTCCGGCAGGTCGATGCGGACCTCCGAGGAACTGCCGGCCACCTCCCGCAGCGTGAGGACGAACCGGCTCCCCGGCTCCAGGTCCACCGGTCCCCCTTCGATGGCCCCCACCCGGAGCTTCGGCCCCCCCAGGTCCTGCAGGACCGCCACCGGCCGCCCCTCCTCAGCAGCCGCCCCCCGGATCCTCTCCAGGGTCCGGCCGTGCTCTTCCCGGGTGCCGTGGGAGAAATTCAGTCGGGCCACATCCATCCCCGCCCCCACCAGACCGTCGAGGACCTCGCGGGAACTGCTGGCCGGACCGATGGTGCAGACGATCTTCGTCCTTCTCATAGGCCTCCCCTCTCGGGGTTGGGGTGGGAGGGACTCTTCCACTACCCTCCAGGATGCACTCACTCTCGGGGGAAGGAAAGGTCCGCACGGCATGTCGGTGGAGGAGAGGGACCCGCAGGAAGTCCTCACAGCAGAGGGAGTCCTCTGCCGCTACGGGGAGGTGGCCGTCCTGAAGAGGGGCCGGATCGTGCAGGACGCCCCCGTCTGGGATCCACGGGGATCATTTTCGGAGCACTGCGGGAGGAGACCGCCCGGGAATACGACCTTGCCACCCTCAGCGACCTGGCAGGGGCCGGCCCCCACCTCATCGCCGGGTTCTCCCCCGACTTCATCGGACGGCGGGACGGACTCCCGGGCCTCAGATCCGTCTACGACATGGAGTTCGGCCGGACGCGCTCCCTCATGCAGGCCCTGAAGTACGAGGCCCTCTCCGGGGGGGGAGGTGGACGTCATCGACGGCTACTCCACCGACGGACGGCTGGGTCGGACCGACCTCCGGGTGCTGGAGGACGACCGGGGCTTCTTCCCTCCCTACGAGGCCGCCCCCCTGGTGGGCCCGCGCCCGTGGAGCGAACGCCCCGGGGGATCGGGTAGGCCGGCTCAGTGCTCCTCGCCGCCCCCCTGGGCGACGCTGCGGCTGCGTTCGATGGACTGCAGTGCCAGGAACTGCTCGCCGAACTTGTCCAGGTGGTCGAGCTGGGTCTCGAAGGCGTCGGCGTGACCCTCCTCGTCCATCACCAGGTGCTCGAAGATCTGACGGGAGGCGGCGTCGGCGTTCTCAGCACAGACGTTGGCGTACTGGTTGTAGTCCTTCACCGCCCCCTGCTCCATCTGCAAGGCCTTCTCCAGGATCCCCTTGACGTCGTGGATCTCGGCCACCTCGTGGGAGGGCTTCATGATGACCTTCCCGCCCAGGAAGAGGATCCGCTCGGCGAAGTCCTCCACGTGCAGCATCTCGGAGATGGCGATCCGCTTGAACATGTCGGCCAGCAGATCGTAGCCCTGGTCGTCGCAGTGGAAGTGGAAGTACATGTACTGGTGTACCGCCCACAGTTCGTCGGCGACACCCTTGTTCAGCAGCTCGATGCTCTTCTCGTGCATCCGTCCCCTCTCCTGAGCTGGGATTCCGTTGGTTCCTCTGTTTCAGACCTGCTCATCCGGTAATCTACGCCCTCTGCCGCTCTCCGCAAGGCGGTAAGGAGGCCCTCACGTCTGGGTGGCGGCCGTCTCCCAGGTAGTGGTCCGGGTGGGGCAGTCCCCCCTGCTGTTCCTCTTCTAGGCCGGAGGATATGCCGCGGGGAACATCGCGGGCATCCTCCTGGAACGGAAACTCTCCACCGGTGTCTTCGCCCTGCGTATCATCTCTTCCGGCAGAAGTTCCGAGATTATGGAGAGCGGTAGCCAAGAAGAAATATGTCATATAGCTTATTGGGGACGCACCGATGTCGGTGCACCTGCTTTCTTACAGGAATTGCGGCGGTGCCGGGACATGTGCAGGCCGGGCCCAGCTGCCAAGGACCTTAGAAACCACTGCACGCTACGACTTCGGGAGGCCCTGATGCGCAAACTGTTGCTGCCTATCGCCATTCTAGCCGTTCTGTCCTTCGGCACCACCACCGCCCAGGCACAGATGACGTTCGGCGCCCAGGCGAGCTACGGAGGTGACTCGGACCTGGGGGTGGGTGCCCGGGTAGCCACGCCGCTCGACAACTTCATGGAAGGGCTGATCGGGGTGGGGTCCTTCGACATCTTCTTCCCGAGCGACCAGGGGACGGGGGTCGACTTCAGCTGGTACGAGATCAACCTGAACGGACACTACCCCATCGCGATGCAGGGCGAGAGCAGCCTGAATCCCTACGTGGGGGGCGGCCTCAACATCGCGATCCTCAGCATCTCATACGACAGTGCCTTCGTCGAGGACTACTCCTCCACCGAGATCGGCCTCAACCTCCTGGCGGGCAGCACCTTCGCCCCCATGGACAGCGGGATGGTCCCCTTCGTGGAACTCCGCATCGAGATGAGCGGGGGGGAGCAGTTCGTGGTCTCCGGGGGTATCTACTTCTAGGCCCGCCTCCGAAGAGAGCAGATTTAAAGAAAGGCCCCGCCGACGGCGGGGCCTTTCACTTTTGCCGCTCTCTCCCCGGTGGCTACTCCAGGTCCGGCGGGGTCATCGCCTCGACCCATGCCCTGTACTCACCGGTATAGCCCACGGCTTTCTGCCGCTCCTCGACCCGTTCGAAGACCTCTTCGACCTTCTCCTCGGGGAGCTTGTCCTTCTTCTCCAGTTCATCCGCCACGTGATGGGCCACGACCTCGCCGTGCTTCACGCTCAGCCGGATGTTCCCCTGGCCGGTGACCGTGTTCCCGACGCCGTATACGTCTTCGGCGCCCTCGTAGATGCCGAGGTCCCAGTCGGCGAACTTGTAGTACGCTCCGGTCATCTCGATCCCGGGGATCGGCTCCGGCACGCTCCCGATGGAGGAGATCACCAGCGGGAAGCGGACCTCCTTCTCCGTACCCTCCAGGGGGATGGCCTTGCGGCCGTCCACCTCGGTGCGTACGAATACCAGCCCCGCCAGGCGCCCGTCCTCGACGATCTTGTCCACGGGCAGGTGCCGCTCCTGGTAGTCGAAACGGAACTCCTCCATCGCCTTGTCCAGGATCTTCTTCCGGACCATCTGGACCTTCTCCAGGGCCTCGGGGGAGCGGTCCTTCGGCTCCGCCAGGGGCATGTCCACCTTGCGGCGGCGGTAGTAGAGGGCCGCGTCCTCGACGCCCAGACTCTCGGGGTCGAGATCATGCTTCTCACAGAAGGCGGTGATCCCCTTGTGCTCCAGCTCGTACATGTCGCACTCGATCCCGCGTTCCTTCAGGGCCTTCTCGTAGAGCTCCATCTGGACGGCCTTGACCACGTCGATGGAGGCCAGACCGCCGCCTATGATGGCCGTTCCCGGAAGCACCTCGTACTGCGGCCCGTCGTAATCCTTCTCGTTCTTGTGGTTGAACCAGTAGATGAAGGGGTTCTGATAGATGAGCCCCCTGTCGAGGTACTCGTCCACACCCTCCACTTCCAGCGGCCTGTCTTTCCAGGCACCATTGGCCAGCAGGACCGCGCTGAATCCCCACTCGTTCACCAGCTCGTCGAACTGGATGTCCTCCCCCAGCTTGGTCAGGGGGACGAAGGTGATGTTGTCGTGGGAGAGGCGTTCATCGATGCGCTCGTACTCCTTGCGCCGCTGGATCTTGTGCCAGCGCGGCAGTCCGTCCTCGATCTTCCCGTACGGCTTGGGATTCTGCTCGAAGACGACCACCTTCACGCCCTTCTGGGCGAGGATCTCGGCGGCGGTGGAACCGGCGCAGGCGCCTCCGACGATAGCTACGACGTGAGCGTCCGGCATGAAGTGCAATCCTTCTCTACGTGTGCGATTCCGTTGCTTGCTCTCTGCAGGCTGATGACCGGATGGACACAGCATCCGCCCCGGCCGGGGCGATCAGGCAGAAAACTAGTAATTTCAGACCAGATAGTCAGGTATGTTTTTCTCCCCTCCGCCGCAGGTACGCCGGAAGAGCCGGAGCCTGCCTACCCCTCCAGGATCTCGACGCGATCGGGGCCGTTGGGCACCACGCAGAGGAACTCGAAGGGCTCCTCCCCCCGGGCCTCGTACCAGTGGGGCACCTCCGCGGGGATGTAGAGCACGTCGTCGGCAGCGACCTCATGGACCTCGTCTCCCACACCCACACGGGCCCGGCCCCGGAGCACGTACTGCTCGTGCTCCACCCGGTTGGTGTGGCGGGGCATGCCCCCTCCCGGCTGCATGATGAACCGGCGCAGGGCGAAGTTGGGGCCCTCGTCGGGCCCGATGAGGACCTGGCGTACGGTCCCCTCCCCTGCCTTCACTTCCTCGGTCGGGACGTCCTCGGCTCGGCGGTGCGGCATCGTGTCTGATCACTCCGTGCGTCTCGTCGCTGGTTCATTCCCGCTCGGGGAGGCTGTCCCCCCGCTCGATCCCGTACTTCTTCATCTTGCGGTAGAGGTTGCTTCGCTGCAGGTCCATCGACTCGGCACTGGCGCTCACGTTCCAATCGTGCTCGTTCAGTACCTTCAGGAGATAGATCCTCTCCGCCTCCTCCCTGAAGCCCTGCAGGTCCTCTGCCTCCCGGAGGGCCCGGGTCAGTTCCTCCACACCGGCCAGGTCCTCGGGGGGCACCTCCACGACGGGTCCGCCCGCGGGACCGCCGGATTCCTCCTCCGCCCCCGCCGCGGCGCGGGGGCCCCCCAGGACCGTCCCCGCCTCGGAGGGACCGATCTCCGGCCGGTCGCTCATGATGACGAGACGCTCCATGGCGTTCCGGAGTTCCCGGACGTTCCCCGGCCAGTCGTAGCCGGTGAGGCGTTCCAGGGCCTCGGGTCCCAGGGTCCGGGGCTCCAGCTTGTTGGCCGCTGCGTAGTGGGCCAGGAAGTGGGCGCAGAGGGGCTGGATGTCGTCGGGACGCTCCCGGAGGGGCGGTATGTGGAGGGGGACGACCCGCAGGCGGTAATAGAGGTCTTCCCTGAAGTCTCCCTCCTCGATGAGGGAGGGGAGGTCCTGATTGGTGGCGGCCACCACCCGGGTGTCCACCCGGATGGGACTGCTCCCCCCCACCCGCTCGATGACGCGTTCCTCCAGGGCCCGGAGCACCTTCGCCTGAGCGGAGGCGCTCATGTCCCCCACTTCGTCCAGGAAGAGGGTCCCCCCCGAGGCCAGCTCGAACTTCCCTGCCTTGTTGGCGTGGGCCCCGGTGAAGGCCCCCTTCACATGGCCGAAGAGCTCGGATTCGATGAGGTCCCGGGGGATGGCGGCGCAGTTGACGGGGATGAAGGGGCCGCCGGAACGGGTGGAGAGACCGTGGATCCGGCGGGCGATCAGTTCCTTTCCCGTGCCGTTCTCGCCGGTGATAAGGACCCGCGCGTCGGTGTCCGCCACCCGCTCCACCATCCTCAGCACTTCCTGCATGGCACCGCTCTCGGCCACCAGCCGGTACTGCTCGTCGACCTGGTTGCGAAGCAGGCGGTTCTGGCGCTCCAGCCGTGAGCGGGCCATGGCGTTGCGGATCACCAGCAGGACCTTGTCCTGGTCCAGGGGCTTCTCGAGGAAGTCGTACGCCCCCATCCGCGTGGCCTCCACCGCCGTGGGGACGTCCGCGTGCCCGCTGATCATCACCACCACCCGTCCCGTCTCACGGGGGCGGAGACGTTCCAGCACCTCCATCCCGTCCAGCCCGGGCATCTTCACGTCCAGGAGGAGGACGTGGGGCTCCTCCGCCTCCGTCTTCTCCAGCCCCTCCTGTCCGGTGGCGGCCTTGAGGACCCGGTATCCCTCGTATTCCAGCACCAGCTGGAGGGAGTCCCTGACCCCTTTCTCGTCGTCGACGACCAGTACGGTCCCGCCGGCAGTCTCTTCGTTCATGGCTGCATCATCCGGCTCGCTCGTCCGGGGAGGAGAGCCGGTCCAGCTCGGACCGGAACTCCTCCGCGGTCTTGAAGTCTCGGTACACGCTGGCGAATCGCACGTACGCCACCTGGTCCACCTTCCGGAGTTCCTCCATCACGATCTCCCCCACCTGCCGGGAGGGGATCTCCCGCCTGCCCAGGTTCTGCAGGCGGCCCTCCACGGTCCGGACCAGCTCCTCGATCTGCTCCATGGGCACCGGCCGCTTCTTGCAGGCGGTCAGCAGCCCCTCCTGGAGCTTGCTCCGGTCGTACGGCTCCCGTCTCCCGTCCCGCTTGATGATGATGAGGCTGAAGGCCTCAACGTACTCGTATGTGGTGAAGCGCTCCCCGCAGGCCAGGCATTCCCGGCGTCGGCGTATGGCCGAGGAGTTCTGGACCGACCGGGAATCCACCACCCGGTCGTCGACCCCCCCGCAGTGGGGACAGCGCATGGTCTCAGGCTCCTTCGGGTTCGGCGTCCAGGTGCTCGTTCAGGGGCTCCCCCATGTCCATCTTCACCATCTCCACACCGGCCGCGTGGAGGAACTCGGCGGCCAGTTCGTCCGGGTAGCCCTCCCAGTACCACACCTTCCGGATGCCGGCGTTGATGATCATCTTGGCGCAGGTCAGGCAGGGGCTGCTGGTAGTGTAGATCTCCGCCCCCTTGGTGCTCACGCCGAACTGGGCGGCCTGGATGATGGCGTTCTGCTCGGCGTGGAGGGTCCGCACACAGTGCCCCTCCACCATGAGGCAGCCGATGTCCGTACAGTGGTCCATCCCCGAGGGAGCACCGTTGTAGCCGGTGGCCAGTATCCGCTTCTCCTTCACGATCACCGCCCCCACCGCACGCCGGGGACAGGTGGAGCGGGAGGCCACACGCCCCGCGATGTCCATGAAGTAGGTGGACCACTCCGGCCTGCTCATCTCTGCTCCCCTCCCGGTGTCTCGCCGTTCCACGTGAAGAGGGGGAAGCGGCTGCAGAGAGCGTCCACCTCTTCCCGGATCCTTCGGTGCAGCGCCTCGTCGTCCGGGTGGTGGATGACGTCGGCGATCCAGCCGCCGATACGCTGCATCTCCCCTTCGCCCATGCCCCGGGTGGTCACCGCGGGCGTACCGATCCGGATCCCGCTGGTGACCGTGGGGGATTCCTCGTCGAAGGGGACGGTGTTCTTGTTCACCGTGATGCCCGTCTCCTCCAGCAGGGATCCCACCCGCTTCCCCGTGAGGGCCTGGGGCCTGAGGTCGACGAGCAGCAGGTGGTTGTCGGTGCCTCCGCTCACCAGCTTGATCCCCTCTTCCTTCAAGGTCGAGGCCAGGGCGTCCGCATTGGCCCGGACCCGGGCACCGTACTTCCTGAACGCCGGGGTGGAGGCCTCCTTCAGGGCCACCGCCTTGGCGGCGATGACGTGCATGAGGGGACCGCCCTGGGTGCCGGGGAACACCGCCTTGTCGATGACCTTCGCGTGACGCTCGGGATAGAGGATCATGCCCGCCCGCGGTCCCCGCAGTGTCTTGTGTGTGGTGGTGGTCACCGCGTCACACCACGGGACGGGGGAATCGTGGTGTCCGGTGGCCACCAGGCCGGCGAAGTGGGCCATGTCCACCACCAGGTGGGCGTCCACCTCGTCCGCCACCCTGCGCATGCGCTCGAAATCCCACGACCGCGGATAGGCGCTGGCCCCCCCCACGATGACCTTCGGCCGTGCCCGACGGGCCGTCTCCTCGAACGCGTCCCAGTCGATCCTCTCGGTCCGGCGGTCCACACCGTACTGGACCACATCGTAGAGCTTGCCGGAGAAGTTCACCGGATGGCCGTGGGTCAGATGACCGCCGTGGGAGAGGTTGAGCCCCATCAGGGTATCCCCGGGCTCCATGAACGCCGCGTAGACCGCCATGTTAGCCTGAGCACCGGAATGCGGCTGGACGTTGGCCCCCTCCGCCCCGAAGAGCCGGCAGGCCCTCTCGATGGCCAGCGCCTCGGCCCGGTCCACCACCTCGCACCCCCCGTAGTAGCGCCTGCCCGGCAGCCCCTCCGCGTACTTGTTGGTCAGGACCGATCCCGCGGCCCGGAGGACGGCGGGTGAGACGCAGTTCTCCGAGGCGATGAGTTCCAGCTGGCTGCGCTGTCGGGCCTCCTCGTCCTCCAGTACCCCGGCGATGTCGGGGTCCACCGAACGGAGGACCTCGTCACCCCGGTCCGCGAGGGGATCGGGTCGGATCATACTGCCTCCAGGGGAAGGGACACGGCATCGCCCGTGGCGGGCGTGGACGCGTCAGCGGCGTGCGGGGGGTATGTCCCTGTTGCGGGCCCGCTGCATGAAGATCTCTGCGGGGGTCCTGCGGTAGGGTTCCAGCTCCCGGGCGCGGCGCAGGGCGTAGGCCTCGATCTCGGGAGAGAGCGTACCGGTAGCCACACCCTGCTGGTATCGGTCGATGGCCTGCTCCAGTACGATCTTGCCTTCATAGGGTACCTGGTCCCCCTCGGCGACGGCGAAACCCTCAGCCCACAAGATATCGCCCCATGTGACATAGGCGTACCCATCATCTGGTTGACGGGCGATCGCCTTCTCGATCGCCTCCCGGGCGGGTCCGAAGCGCCCCTGCTCCA
Organism: bacterium; assembly: GCA_046497505.1. GTDB lineage: Bacteria > Blakebacterota > Blakebacteria > Blakebacterales > JAWOFN01 > JAWOFN01. The sequence goes on from JAWOFN010000043.1 coordinate 28,610, forward strand.
TGAGGGATCGGGCCCATTCACTGTAGACCCTGATCTGGTCGGGCGCCAGCTCGAGTGAGCGGCGGAAGGCCTCGGCCGCGAGGGCGTACTCGCCGCACTGGTGCCGGGCCCTGCCCAGCTTCCGCCACACCAGTGCGTCCTCGGGGCGCAGTGCCGTCATTCGGTGGTAGAGTCCTGCTGCGTCGCAGGGGCGGTCGAGGTCGTTCTCATAGAGCCGGGCCAGGCGGTCCAGATAGCCTGCGTTCTCCGGGTCCCGGTCGAGAGCATCTTCCAGGCTCTCCGCCTCCGCCTCGATGTCGCCCGACTTCCGGTGCACCTCCGAGATGCGCTGTCGGACCCCGGCGTCCTCCGGCTCCAGTTCCGCCTGCTTCTCCAGCAGACTCACCAGGGCCCGGTCGTCCCCGCTGCGGCGATAGATCGACTCCAGGACCTGGCGGTCCTCCACGCTCCGGGGCGCCAGTTCCACGATACGCTCGTAGGCCTGGATGTAGCGGTCCCGCTCCCCCAGTTCTTTGTGGAGCCAGGCCAGGCCGCGGAGGGCGGAGAGGTCGGCGGGGTCCTGGCGCAGCAGGGCCCGATAGGCTCCCCGGGCCTCCTCGTACTGCCCGGTCTGCACGTAGCAGGTGGCCAGGTAGTGCCACGCCTCGGTGTTGCTGGAGTCCCGCTTCGTGTACTCGCGGAAGGCGGGGATGGCGGCCTCGAACTCGGAGATCTGGTAGTACTTGTAGCCGGTGGTGTAGAGGCGGTTCAGCTCGTTCTGCCGCCGCATGTCCACGATCCGGCTGGTGTCCTGCACCGCGGAGGAGAGGGTCACGGCCTGGGCGGCCCCGACGGGGGCGGGCACACCGCTCCCTGCCGCCAGGAGGGCGACGACGGGCAGGGCCGCGAGGACCCCCTTTCTTCGGGTGCGGGATAGCGTGTCCATCTCTACCAGTAAGACGTCATCGGGGCGGGAATGTTCACCTCGGACCGCATCTCGAGCTCAGAGCGCATCCTCCCCCGACACCCCCCGGGAGTCCCTCTTCGGGGGGGGGGCTCCCTCTCCCCCTTCTCCGGCCTCCTCCTCCGGGAGCAGGATGGACGCCAGCTGGGGGGGCCAATTGCGGACCCAGAGGTCCCGCTGCGGGAAGGGGATGGCGACCCCATGGTCGTAGAGGGCCTGCCAGACGGCCATCCGGACCTGTTCGGTGATGTCCCACTGCTCCTTGAAGTCGTGGGTCCGGGCCACCAGGCGCAGGTTCAGGGCGGAATCGGCGAAGTCGAGGAAATAGACCCGGGGCTCCGGGTCCTCTTTGATCCCGGGATGGGAACGGACCGCTTCCAGCACGATCCGCTTCACCAGGTTCAGGTCCGTGCCGTAGGCCACACCGAAATCCACCATCACCCGGATCGCCGGATCCGGATAGGAGAGGTTGGTGACCTTCTCCTTGATGATCTGGGCGTTGGGGACCACCATCACCGTGTTCTCGAAGGTGAGGATCTTGGTGCTCCGCAGCCCGATGTCCTGCACGTCCCCCTTGGTGCCGTTCTCCAGCAGGATCCGGTCCCCCACCCGGAAGGGGCGGTCCACGAAGATGACGAACCCCCCGATCATGTTGGCCAGGGTCTCCTGGGCCGCCAGGGCGAAAGCCAGGGAACCGGCGCCCAGTCCCACCAGCAGGCTGCTCACCGGGATCCCGAAGCGGTCGAAGACGATAATCAGCGCCACCGCCCACGTGAGGACCTGGAAGAGGCGTTCCGCCAGGGGCACCAGCTCGTCGTCGATGCGCGTCTCGGTCCTGGCCGCCACCCGGGAGGCATAGAACCGGGCAGCCTGGTTGAAGGCCCGGATGATGAGGACGACGACGATCAGGGTCAGAATCAGGAAGAAGACCCCATCCACCGTCCGGTCCCACGCCGCCCCGATCACCTCGGCCTCTCCGCGGAAGAACCCCAGGTCGGCGACATGGATGCTGGCCAGCGCCCACTTCAGACCCAGGACCCATATCGCCAGGCCGACGGGTCCTTTCACCGCCTGGAGGACCTCGTCGTCCAGGTCGGTGGCGGTTCGGGAGGTGATGCGCCGCTCCACCACACCGAAGAGGAAACGGGTCATCCGGCTCACCAGCCAGGCCGCCGCGAAGATGAGGGCGGCGTTCAGCAGGTCGTTCAGCAGGGGCTGACCGGGAAGCAGGATCAGGTCGGCGTTCATATCAGGTCCTCGATGGGAGAGCGGGTCAGAAGACGCGGATGATGTCGTTGAAGGTCACATAGATCATGAGCATGAGCAGCAGCGCCATGCCGATCTGCGTGGCGATGAGGCGGACCCTCATGGGGAGCGGACGTCCCCGCACTGCCTCGGCCCCCAGGAAGACCAGGTGCCCGCCGTCCAGGACCGGGATGGGGAGCAGGTTGAGGATCCCGAGCTGGACGCTCAGGAAGGCCATGAAGACGACCAGGCTTCCCAGGCCTCCCCGGGCCTGGTCCCCGGCCACCTGGGCGATCATGACCGGTCCTCCCAGTGTCTTGGCGGAGATGCGGCCGGTCATCAGGCGTTCCACGATCTCCACGGTCATGGTGATGTTGCCCCAGGTCTGCTCCACACCCTGGACGGCGGCCCCGACCAGGCCGGGGTGGCGGTACTCCATCTCGAAGTCGGTGGGGTCGGAGGCGATGCCCAGCATCCACTCCCGGCCTCCCGTGGAGTCCGGGGGACTCCGCTGCAGACGGACCCGGGCAGACATGCGCTCCCCCCCCCGCATCCACGCCACCTCCACCGGCCCACCCTCCGCGTCCTGTATGGACCGGGTGAGTTCGTACCACGAGTCTACCTCACGTCCTCCCACGGCGACGATCTCGTCCCCCGCCCTCATGCCCGCGGCTGCGGCCGCCCCGGTGTCCACCACCGACGCGACGCGGGTCCCTATCGGCCATCGCAGGCCGTAGAAACCCTCCGCACCCTCCCGAGGCTGACCGTCCCCGGTGATGAAGCTGGGCAGGACGAGGTCGAGCTGCTCCCCGCCCCGTTCCACCGTGACCGCGTGCTCCACGCCGATCCCCTCCTGGATGGCCCCGAACGCCTCACCCCAGTGGTCCACGGACTCCCCATCCACGGCGACGATCGCGTCCCCATGCTGGAAACCCGCCTTCTCCGCCACGCTGCCGGGCTGGACCGTGCCCACCCGGGTCGTGGGGATGATGGTGTTGCCCACCACCAGCGCGATCCCGAAGTAGATCAGCACGGCCAGGAAGAGGTTCATGACGGGACCGGCGGTGATGATACCGAACCTCCGGGGGAGGCTCGCGGCCATGAAGTCCCCCTCCTCCCACTCCGGTTCCGGCTCCCCCGGCTCCAGTCCCTCCGGCTCCTCCCCGGCCATCTTCACATAGCCCCCCAGCGGGAGCCAGCAGACCGCATACTCCGTCTCTCCCCGGGTGAAGCTCACGATGGGAGGGCCGAACCCGATGCTGAAGGTGAGCACCCGGACCCCGGCGGCCTTGGCCATCAGGAAATGCCCCAGCTCGTGGACGAGGATGAGGACACCGAGCGTGATGATGAATGCCGCGAGCGTCGTCGTCACCTAGATGGCCTCCCGGGCCTTCTCTGCCTGCCTCCGGGCCCCTTCCGAGGCCCACTCTCCCGCTTGAATGAGGTCCTCCAGGTCGGGGTCGTCAACGGGTTTATGCTCCTCCAGGACCCGCCGGATCGTCTCGGTGATCCCCGGGAAGGAGAGGGAACCCGCCAGGAAGGAGGCCACGGCGACCTCGTTCGCGGCGTTCAGCACCGCAGGGCACGTGCCCCCCGCCCTCACCGCCTCCTTGCAGAGGTCCAGCGAGGGGAAACGATCGGTATCGGGCGGCTCGAAGTCCAGCGACCCCAGGTCCTCCACACCCAGTCTCTCCGCCGTGCGTACCGGGAGCCGCTTCGGATACGTGAGAGCGTACTGGATGGGCAGCCGCATATCGGGCACCGAGAGGTGGGCCAGGATGTTCCCGTCCACGAACTCCACCAGGCTGTGCACGATGCTCTGGGGATGCACGACCACCCCCACCCGGTCCACCGGGATCCCGAAGAGCCAGTGGGCCTCGATGACCTCCAGCCCCTTGTTCATCAGGGTAGCGGAGTCGATCGTGATCTTCGGTCCCATCTCCCAGGTGGGGTGTCTCAAGGCCTCTTCCGGGGTGATC
>JAWOFN010000123.1:0-46353 GCA_046497505.1 bacterium
CGCCGCTCAGGTTCTGCGGGTTCTGTCAGCCCCTGCTCTGGCGCGCAGTCTGTCAATTGCTGGCCGGCGGTATGTCGAAGTACACCACAGCTGGCGGTCGAGTGCGCATCGGCTCGCGGGTGCCCCGGCACCCCCGCTTCCCACGCCCCGGCCAGCAGGCGGAGAGCGGTGTCCACCTCGCGCCCGCGGCCGGGAGCGGAGATGAGGGTCAGCGTCGGTCCGGAGTCCCCGCCGATCCGCCCGGCGAGCTCGTCGAAGGAGAGGAACTCCCGCGCGGCCTCGTCCCCGGGGTACACCCGCGGCTCTCCCGCCATCTCCTCCCAATGGGCCCGCAGCGCTCCGGCATAGGCCTCCGATTCCGGATACCACGGCAGGTAGAGCCCCCCAAGGCCCCCGGTGATCCAGGCGTCCAGGAGCGCCTGCTGCCCCCCGGTCACGTCGTAGAAGCCGTACACCCGGATCCGCTGCGGGGGCACGGGCCCGCCCCGGACCTCCGCCGCCTCCCGGAGCAGGGACTCGTCGTCCACCGCGTCCCGGGCCTCCAGTCCGGAAAGGTAGCCTTCCAGGAGCTCCGCCACCGCACGGAGACGGTCCGACGAGCGTCCGCCGCCCCCCCGTGCCAGGCCGCGGACCTCGTCGGGGTCCACCCCGGCCTCACGGAGGTCGTAGACCGATTTCGCAGCCGCCTCCAGCAGGGAGGGGGTGACCTCCAGGTCGGTTCCCAGCAGACCGCGGAGCCGGCCCATGCGCTCCCGGAGGACCCCTCGGAGGAGGAGGTCGCGGCCCAGCAGGTCCAGCCGCCTGGAGCTCCCCCCCCCCTCCCCGGAGCGGATCCGCTCCGCCGCCTCCTCGAGACGGATCACCCTCAGCCCGGCGACCGCTCCCAGCCCCGAGGCGAGGAGGTGCTGGAGGTGCCGCACCAGGCCGACATGGGGGACCACCACCCAGTGTTCGGTGAAGAGACCCCCCTCTCGATGCTCTTCCCGGATCCCCTCCAGCAGCGCCCCTTCCAGGGCCTCCCACGGCCCTATATGCAGTCTCTCGCCGCTCATGTGCCCTCCAGGATGATCTCACAGGCCCGACGCGCGGACTCCCGGGGCCGATAGCCGATCGGTATCCCCCCGCTCTCCCGGGCCCGCTCCAGGTCCCGGGGAAGGTCCATCTCGGCCTGCTGGACGGTGTGCACCCATCCCCTCCGGGCCGCACGGCGGGCCAGGTAGAGCTGTTCGGTCTGCCCGGGGGTGGGGACCAGCAGCGCCTTCCCCCCGAGTGCTGCCAGTTCCATCAGGGTACTGTAGCCTGACCGGCAGACCACCATCCGGGCACGCCGCATCCTGCTCAGCATGGCGTCGGCGTCCAGGTACTCGTGCACGACCAGGCCCTCTTCCGGCTCCTCGCGCCCCGTCCCCCCGGGGAGCCCCAGGGCCACCTCCCTGCGTCCGGGCAGCGACCGGATCTGCTGCATGACCAGGTGTTCCAGGATGGTGCGCTGGGGCTCGGGACCCGAGATGCTGACGAAGAGGTCGAGGGGCCCGCCCTCTTCTCCCCCCTCGCCGGGGACGAGACGGGAAAGGGGCCCTGTGAACACGTGCCGTGATCGGTCGGCACCGCGGTGTCCGCGGGTCAGGCGCCCCGAGAGGAGTCCCCCCTCCTCATCCGGGAGGTCGGGGACCAGCACCCTCTCGAACCGCCTGTGGTACCGGGCGTTGAAGAGCCCCCCCACCACCTCGAAGGGGCGCAGGGTCCCCGGAGCGATGAAGCGAAGCTGGTGGGTCAGGAAATAGCTCGGGACCCCGGGATGCCAGCATCCGTACCGGTGGTCGCTCACCACCCGTTCGGCCCCCAGCTCCTCGACCAGCCGAAGGAGGGTCTCGTGCTCCTGCTGTATCGTGCGCAGCATCCGGGGGGCCTGGAGGATCAGCCCCGGGAGCCCGGCTCCTCTCCGACCGTAGCGGAGGGCGTAGGGGGGCAGCCCCACGCTCTCCCGGTCGGGACACTCCCTGCGCAGCAGGCTCAGCGCGCTGCCGGCACTCCCCACCGTCACCCGGCACCCCTCCTCCTCCAGGGCCCGGATCACGGGAAGGCTGCGGGTGGCGTGCCCCAGCCCCATGTCCAGTACCGCATAGAAGACTCTCATGCCCTCATCACCCGGCTCGCTCCGATCCCTGCGTGATGAAATCCACGGCCCGCGAGACCACCTCCGGGTCCCGGAGGATCTTCCGGTGTCCCAGCCCCCGGGTCTCCACCAGTCCCGCACCCTTCCATGCCTCCACCACCCTTCGGGCGTGCTCCTCGGGGACCACCGAGTCCTCCTGGTCGTGGAAGACCAGCAGGGGCGGCGGGTCGGGGGGTGCCATCCGCTCCGGCTGGAGCGTGTCCCAGGGCACACCGGTGCGCTCACGGAAGACCTCCTCCATCCTCTCCCTCACCTCATCGGTGAAACCCATCTGTCGGGTGAAGAATACGGCGAAGTAGTCCAGGTCCCCCGGAGGACTCACGAACACCGCGCGCCGGACCCCCAGCCCCCTCCGCATGCCCACCGCCGCGGCCCAGCAGCCCACGCTGTGGGCGATGATGCCGTGGAACCCGCCCAGCTTCTCCTCCAGTTCCACCAGGCCCCTTCCGATGTCCGGCGCCGTGGTGGTCCGCCCCTCGGAGTCACCGTGGGCCGGAGCGTCATAGGTGATCACCTGGAAGCCGCGGGAGGTGATCGGTACCACGAAGGGCACCATCCGGCTCCCCCTGCTCCCCCAGCCGTGATGGAGGAATACGATGGGCCCCTCGCCCCACCGCCAGCAGGCGAGCTGCCGCCCCTCGACCTCCATGCGGAAGGCGCGGGCGCCGGCCAGGGTCTCTTCCTCCTCCGGGCGCACCTTCCCCCGCCGGGGACGGCCGAACAGATAGGTAGCGAGGCGCACGGCCGCGGGCGGGGCGAGACGGGAGAGCCCCCCGAGCAGCATCCGCACCGGTGCGGGCGCCCGGTAGAGGTCGGCGGCTGGCTGTTCCCTTCTGTCCTGGCTGCTTGAAGACACGGCCCGGTCCCTGATACAGGTTCCCATAGGTCGATCGAGGGGCGTGCCCTGAGCGACACCCCGACAGGCTACTAGATACCGGCACCCCCGGACACCCCCGGCAGCGGATGTGCGCATGCAGACCCTGGACTGGCTCATCATCGCTTTTTACGCGGCGGGCATGATCCTGCTGGGGTGGTACGTGGGGCGGAACCAGGCCAGCGGTGAGGACTACTACCTGGCAGGCCGCCGCCTCGGGTGGTTCCCGGTGGGGGTGTCCACCATGGCCACCCAGCTCGGCGCCATCTCCTTCATCTCGGCCCCCGCCTTCGTGGGGCTCCGGCCGGGCGGGGGCCTGATCTGGCTGGGCTACGAACTGGCGGTGCCCGCGGCGGTCCTCCTCATCATGGCCGTGGTCCTCCCGGTCTACCATTACATGCGGGTCACCAGTGTCTACGAGATGCTGGAACGGCGCTTCGACGTGCGGGTGCGGGTGACGGTGAGCCTCATCTTCCAGATCAGCCGCGGTCTGGCCACCGGGGTGACCATATACGCGGCGGCCATCGTGGTCTCGGTCACCGCCGGGATACCCCTCTGGCTCACCATCGTGCTCACCGGGGCGGTGGCCATGGTGTACGAGCTCTTCGGCGGTATCCACATCGACATCCTCTCCGACACGATCCAGATGATCATCCTCCTCTTCGGGATCCTCCTGGTGGGGGTGGTGGGCCTCTCGGCGGTGGGCGGATGGTCCGCCGTGCAGGCGGCCCTCGACCCCGCCCGGTTCCAGGCGGTGGACTTCACCGCCCACGGTCTCGGGGACGGCCGGGACTTCGGCTTCTGGCCCCTCTTCTTCGGCGGTCTCTTCCTCTACCTCTCCTACTACGGGAGCGACCAGAGCCAGGTGCAGCGGGAACTCTCCACCCGGAGCCTGGACGCGGCCAAGGGGTCCCTCCTCTTCAACGGACTGGCTCGCTTCCCCATCGTCCTGGCCTACTGTACGGTGGGACTGATCCTGGGAGCCTGGGCGGCGAACCATCCCGAGTTCCTCGCCACGCTCCCCGGGGGGAACGTGGACTACATGCTCCCCATGTTCATCCGGGAGCACCTGCCAGTGGGGCTCACCGGCTTCATCTTCGTGGCCATCTTCGCAGCGGCCATGTCGAACCTGGACTCCTCCATCAACAGCCTGAGTGCCGCCACCATGGAGGACGTCTACAAGAAGCTGCGTCCCGACCGCCTGACCGAGGCGCAGGAACTCCGGCTGGGCAAGCTCTTCACCCTGGGCTGGGGGGTCTTCTGCGTGGGCTTCGCCTTCTACGCCGGGGACATCTCCCCCACGGTCATCGAGAGCATCAACAAGATCGGCTCCGCCTTCTACGGTCCGGTCTTCGCCGTCTTCCTCACCGGCATCGTCTTCCGCCGGGCCGCCCCCGCCGGGGCGCTTACCGGACTGGTCCTGGGGGTGGGGACCAACCTGGCCCTCTGGCTCTTCGCCCCCGGTGTCTCCTGGCTGTGGTGGAACCTCTTCGGCTTCCTGCTGGCCGCGGTCAGCGTGATGCTCTGGCCCCGGGTCCGGGGTGAGGCACACGCTGCGGCCGACGAGGTCATCTTCCCCATGCCGGGGGAGCGCCCGATCTGGCGGCGTTCCTACATCCTGCTGGCCCTCTATACGGCTCTTCTCATCCTCGTACTCCTCCTGCTCCCCTCCCTCATGGCCGGCTGATCCAGGCCCCTCCCCGGGCAGGCCTTGAACCTGTCACAGCCATGATGTACATAGGGGGTGAGATCGATCCGCGACCGTCCCGCAGCGACGGGGCCGGCGCGGCGGTACCCCCGGGATCTCGGGCGGTTCCGGGGACCGGGCGGGTGTGGGTCCCGCCGATGTGGATACGTCCGGGGAGGAGGTGATCCAGCCAGTGGATAATCAACGGTACGGCTTAGCGGAGGTGGCGACCCCGTAAGGGGGACCTCCCGAGCGCACGTGGCGCCACTGGAGGGGATCCCCTGGACACGGGGTGACCCACGCCACCGCTGCAAAGCTCAAGGGCTCCGGGGCTTCGTCCCCGGGGCCCTTCTTGTTTGCAGCTCCCTGCACCTCACTCCGGGTAGTGGAAGCCCTCCACTGCCGGACGCATCCGGAAGACCACCAGCTCCTGGGCACCCGTCTCCTCGTCCTCGATCACGCTCAGCACGTGACCGTGCATATGCTGACTCCTCCGGGCAGGATATGCAGCCTCACCGAGGTACTCCCCTTCCGGGCTGAAGACCTTCAGTACCGGGGAAGACTCCGGGGCGAACGGGTTGGGACCCGCAGCCCACAGGTATCCCCTGTCGTCCACCCTCACCCCGCTCCAGAATCCTTTCGGGTCCTGGAACTCCGCATGCTCGATCCGTGCCTCGGCCATCCTCCGGCGGGAATCGTCGCGGGCCTCTTCCACAGCGCCCCGAAGGTCTTCCATGATCGCCTCGCGCTCCTCGGTCGCCACCGACTCCGGCTGTGCGTCCAGGCGGATCCGCCGCTGCAGCCGTCCGTCCAGGCCGTAGTATCCGATCACCGGATCACGTCCGGTGGTCATGACCAGCCCGTGGTCAGGATGGTAGTCCACACCTGGCCTGCCGCTGAAGTAGATCGGTGCCATACCTCCCACCCTGATATCGGGGAGGAAGATCTGGAAGGAGACCCGAACGCTGTCGGAGAGCACGGAAGCCAGGGTGTCGCCGTCCGCCGAGAGGATCACCGCCGCGGCCGTGTTGTGACGGTACTCGTTCATCGAACCGCGCTGGTAGTCCCCGAGGAGCATCCGTTCGTCCCCTGGACCGAACCGGAACCGTTGGATCGTCATCCTGGACCGGGTGAGGGGCACAGAGTCGATGAACGTCCCGTCGGTCTTGAAACGTGATGCCCGGAAGAGCCTTCTGTCGAAGACCGTCACCACACCCTTCTCGACCGCCTCCACGGAAGGGAACCGGAACTCACCCGGCCCCTCCCCCTCCCTGCCGATGTCGTGACTATACCGTCCTGTCGGGCCGAAACAGGCGATCCTGCTCTGTCCCCAGTCCGTCACGTAGAACCAGCCCCCCTCGTCCATGACGAAGTAGGAGGGGCGGGAGAGGAGACTCTCGGGCCGCTCCTCGTCCTGCTGGAGGCGGAGGACCTCTTCATAGGTGAAGAGCGGCTCCTCATACAGCGGGCCGCCTGAGGTGACGGCGGTGGCCACCCCCTCTTCCATCACCACCTCGAAAGCGTGGACGGCCGGTTCTTCCTGCGACCCGCAGCCGGTCATGATGCCGGCGATGAGGAGCAGCGCGACTCGCCTCGCTGATCGGTTCATGTCCGACTCCTGTTTTTATCGGGGGAACGGTGGGCGTTCCATGGACTGCTCATGCACCTGGGTCGTTTAGTGACAACGGGATGAACATACGCTCGGGGGTGGCTGTAGGAGGAGACGGCACCCGACGCTTTGCAGGAGGACCGACATGCGGCCCCGACACCTGTTCCCGACCCTGATCGCTGCTCTGCTTTTCATCCTGCAGGGCTCCAGCCCCCTCCACCAGGACCACCGCTACTTCCCAGATCCCGGGCCCTCGTGGGAGCATCGGGCTCCCTCCGAGGTGGGCATGGACGCCGGCCGGGTCGAGGAGGCTGTGGCCTTCGCCCAGGAGATCGAGACCTCCGGGAGCGCGGACCTGGAGGCGGCCCATCTCACCGGCTTCGGTCGGGAGCCCCTGGGGGACGCGGTGGGTCCCTTCCGGACCCGGGGTCCGGCCAGCGGGGTCATCGTGCGGAAGGGCTACATCGTGGCCGAGTGGGGAGATCCTCACCGGGTGGACATGACCTTCAGCGTGACGAAGAGCTTCCTCTCCTCCACCGTGGGCGCGGCCTTCGACCGGGGCCTGATCCGGAGCGTGCAGGACACGGTGGCGGACTACATGGCCCCGATCCATGCCCTGGACCCCGCCTCGGTGATGGCCCGGGACGATCGGGGCCGTTTCCCCCGGCGCTCCCAGCCCTTCATCCCCTTCGCCTCCGAGCACAACCGGAGGATCACATGGGAGCACCTGCTCCGGCAGACCAGCGACTGGTCGGGGACCCTGTGGGGGAAACCGGACTGGGCCGACCGCCCTGCCCGGGACCCCGGGCAATGGCTCGATCGGGAACTCCGGGAGCCGGGGACGGCCTACGAGTACAACGATACCCGGGTGAACCTGCTGGCCCTGGCGGCCACGAACGTCTGGCGACGGCCGCTCCCCGGGGTGCTGAGGGAGTACGTGATGGATCCCATCGGGGCCTCCCCCACCTGGCGCTGGCACGGCTACGAGAACTCGTGGGTCCTGCTGGACGGTCTGGAGGTCCAGGTCCCCAGCGGCGGGGGCCACTGGGGGGGCGGCATGTTCATCAGCGCCCGCGACATGGCCCGGTTCGGCTACCTGACCCTGAACGAGGGGCGATGGGGGGACCAGCAGGTCCTCTCGCAGGAGTGGATCGGGATGGCCCGGAGCCCGGAACCGGCGAACCCCGGGTACGGGTTCATGAACTTCTTCCTCAACACGGGGCAGCGCCGGCTCCCCTCCGCACCGGAGGAGGCCTTCGTCCACCTGGGCGCGGGGACGAACATGGTCTACGCGGACCCGGTGAACGACCTGGTCATCGTGGCCCGCTGGATCGACCAGCGGAGGATGGACGAGCTGGTGGAGGCGGTGATCGCATCGATCGATGAGAGGTGACTCCATCGGGACGCCGTCGTGGAGGATACACGCCGTCCGAGGATTCAGCCACTCCGGGCATGCTCGTCCACGACCCGCAGCAGGGTGGGGATGCGGTGGGGACCGTGCATCTCCGCGACCCGTCGGGCGGCCTCATCCAGATCGCAGCCGATAGCGGAGACGTAGAGGGGGCGGCGGCTGCGGCCCCTGAGGACCGGCACGAAGTCGGCCGCTACCCCCAGGGTGTTCTTGGCCACACCGATCACCACGGGCCGGTACGGCAGCGCCTCGTGCAGGTGGGTTCCCAGTCCTTTGCCCGCCTCCTCCTCCAGGTGGACATACCCGTCGATGACCAGGGCCTCGAAGTCCCGGCCCGCTGCTTCCAGCACGGCCAGCAGCGGGCGCAGTTCACGCTCGAAGAAGCGGCCCGGGCGGTACGCGGCCTCGACGGGCAGCTCGATCCGCAGCAGCTCTGCGGGGTCAGGGTCTTCCCATTCACGGAAGAGGGCACAGGCCGCCAAGGCCTTTCCTTCCCGATAGTGCACATCCAGGACCGCATTCATCGAGGACCATCCACCCACGGGCTGTCTGCTGTCCGCTCCTACTTCGGGCTCAGGGCCACCACCGGGTCCACCACCGAGGCCCGCCGGGCCGGGACCAGACAGGCGGCCAGGCCCACCAGGGCCAGGATGCCCGCCACCGCCCCGAAGACCGCCGGGTCGGCGGGCTGGACCCCGTAGAGCTGGGACCGGATCAGCCGCACCAGGGCGAAGGAGCCAGCGGCCCCGATGACCAGACCCAGCCCCACCAGTCTCAGGCCCTGCACGACCATGAGACGGAACAGCCGTCCCGTACTGCTCCCCAGGGCCATGCGCACCCCCAGCTCGCGGACCCGCTGGCTCACCGTATAGGCCAGTACGCCGTAGATCCCCACCGCCGCCAGGAAGAGGGCCACCCCTGCGAAGATGAGCAGCAGGAGCATGGAGGAACGCCGGCTGGCCAGGGATTCCTCGATCCTCTCCCGCATGGTTTCCACCCCGTAGAAGGGCAGGTCGGGATCGAGACGGGAGACCGTACTCCGGACCGCCGAGGTCACCGAGGTGGGTTCGACGGCCGTGCGCACGGCCAGGTAGGTGGAGGTCAATCCGTACTGCTGCAGGGGCATGTAGTAGGCCCCGAAGGAGCGCTCGCTGGCCAGGTCGTCGAACTCGATCTCCCCCACCACGCCGACGACCCGCATGTAGCGGATGTCCTCCTCCGCCATCCCGGGAGCCCCCATGTACATCCGCTTGCCCAGCGCGCTCTCGTCCGGCCAGTATCGATCCGCGAGCCACGCGTCGATGATCATGACCGGCTCGGAGTCCGCATCGTCCGAGGGCTCGAAGGTCCGTCCCTCCAGCAGCGGGATCCCCATGGCCCGGTGATAGCGCGAGCTGACCCAGTTCGTCCGGGGGGCCAGCAGGCTCTCCCCGGGCTGGGGCTCGTACCCTTCCGGGATGACCACACTGCTGTTGTTGTTCCCCGAGAAGGGGAGCTGGTTCGCCAGACCGGCGTACTCCACGCCCGGGATGGCCTCCACCTCCTGGAGGAGCTGGCGCTGGAAGGTCCGGACCGCCTCGTCGTTCGGATAGTCCTCCCCCGGCAGGTTGACCATCCCCGTGAGGACACCGTCCGGCTGGAACCCGGGGTCCACCTCCATGACGTTCCGGAAGCTGGAGAACATGAGGCCCGCACCGATGAGCAGCGCGAAGGCGATGGCCACCTGTCCCACCACCAGCCCGCTGCGGAGCAGCATGGTGGTCCGGCCAGCCGTCCCGGTCCGTCCCTCGTCACGGAACACGCCTCCCAGGTCGGTCCGGGAGACCTGCAGCATGGGGATGACGCCGAAGAGCGCCCCCGCCCCCACGGCCAGGGCCAGGGCGAAGAGGACCACGGGGACCGAGATGGCGATCTCGGTGCCGCGGGGCATCTGGTCCGCCCCCAGGGTCTCCAGGAAGCGGATCCCTGCGGCCCCGATCCCGATGCCCGCCAGGCCGCCGAGCACGGCCAGCAGGGTGCTCTCGGTGACCAGCTGGCCCATGAGCCGCCTGCGGTCCGCCCCCAGGACGAACCGGGTGGCCAGCTCCCCCATCCGGGTGTTGGAGCGCGCCAGCATCAGGTTGGCGATGTTCACCACCCCGATGATGAGCACGAAGAACACCCCCGCCCAGAGCATGTAGAGCATGGGCCGGATGTCCCGGACCAGCCACTCCTGCAGCGGGTGCACCTGGGTGTGGAAACCCGCGTCCTCCAGCACCTGCCGCGAGTTCGGAAGGGGCCACTCGTCGATGAGTCGCTGGTTGAGGGCGTCGATCTGGCTCCGGGCCTGCTCCAGGCTCGCACCTTCCGCCAGCCGCCCGATCATCTGCCAGCTGTTGCTGTGAAGCGACTCCACGGTACGCTGCTCGGGGGTGAAGGGCGTCGGCACCAGCAGGCGGGGATCCTGGTTGCCGATGAAGCGGAACCCCTCGGGCAGGATGCCCACGATGGTGAAGGGCCGGCTGTTCATGCGCATCGTCTCACCCAGCACGGAGGGATCGGCGTCGAAGCGCTCCTGCCACAGCCCGTGGGTGAGGATCACCACCTGATGGCTGCCCGGGTCCATCTCCTCCTCGGCGAAGTTGCGGCCCATGACGGGCGCATAGTCCAGCAGGGGGAGCAGCTCGGGGGTCACCCGCAGGCCGGAGACCCGCTCGGGGTGTCCCTCCTCGCCCACCGTGAAACCCGCACCCTGGAAGGCCGCCACGTACTCGAGGGCATCGACCTCCTCGCGGCGGAAGAAGTAGTCCCCCGCGGCGTTCGAGCCGATCTCCGCCCCCGCCTGGGGATAGGAGTTGTACATGACCACCAGCCGGTCCGATTCCGGGTAGGGAAGCGGACGCAGCAGTACCGTGTAGATAGCGCTGAAGATGGTCGTGTTGGCCCCGATGCAGACCGCCAGGGTCAGCAGGGCGGTGATCGTGAAGAGCTTGTTCTTCCAGAGGACTTTGAGACCGAACTTCAGGTCGTGACGGAAGGTGTCCAGCACGTCATACGCTCCCGATCCGCGGAGGGTCCTCCGCAGGTCCCCACGGCCTGCGGCAGAGTGGTTCTCGGCTCTTGATACGGGCCGCCGGGGCGGTGTGTTTCGACCGCCCCGCACACACCCGTCTCAACACATCACGGTCCGCCATCAACGCTCCGGAGGCAGCACCCCCACCTGGATCCGGGAGGGATAGGTCCGCATCCGGTAGACCCGGTGTTCCGCGGCGGTGAAGTCCCCTGCCTCCGCCTGGTAGATGTTGTCCACCCACTTCTGGGGGTTCCGATCCACCAGGGGGAACCAGGTGCTCTGGATCTGGATCATGATCCGATGCCCCGGCCGGAAGGTGTGCAGCACGTCCTGCAGCGGGACCCGGACCCGGCTGGGCTCCCCCGGGGTGAAGGGCTCGGGACGGGAAGGATCTTCCCGGAACCGTCCCCGCAGCACCTCGCTCCGCACCATCATCTGGTAGCCCCCCGTGTGCATGCCGGGATCCAGGTCGGGGAAATCCTCAGCGTCGGGGGGGAACTCGTCGATGACCTTGACCACCCAGTCCGCGTCCTGCTGGCTGGTGGACACCCACAGGTCGGCCACGATGGGACCGGCCAGTGTCACCGGCTCCTCCAGCACCTCGCTCCGATAGACCAGCACATCGGGACGGCGGGCGGCGAAGCGCTGGTCCTCGGTCATGTAGGTGCGGTTCATGCCCTGGGTGATCTCACGCGTGTGCGGCACCGGCTTCGCCGGGTCGCTGATGTAGGCGTCGTAGCCGCGGTCCGCGCTCGGGCGGCTCCAGGACAGGCTCCCCCCGTCCCGCATGAAGAGCGAGCGGGATGCCGCCTCCGCCGGCGGCCACTGGTCGAAGGTCCGCCAGGTGTTCGAGCCGGTCTCGAACATCGTGGCCTCGGCCAGCTCGGGGGCCGGGGCCCCCTTCAGGTAGTGCTGGAAGAAGGGGAACTCGACCTGTTCCAGGAAGAACCGGGAGGTCTGTTCCTCGAAGTAGGCGTCCCCCAGCTGGTCGCCGGCCGAGCGGTGCCAGCCGCCGTGGGCCCAGGGGCCCTTCACCAGGACGTTGAAGATGTCCGGGTTGTTGGCCTCCACCGCCCGGTAGATGTTCAGCGGACCGTAGAGGTCCTCGGCGTCGTACCAGCCGCCCACGGTCAGCACCGCCGGGGTGACCCCGTCCAGGTGGGGGATGATGTTCCGGCGCTGCCAGAACCGGTCGTAGTTGGGATGCTCGACGATATCGTTCCAGAACGCGATGCGGCCCTCCAGGTAGCGTTCGTTCGCGTTCTTCAGCGGCCCCATGTCCATGTAGAAGAGATAGCCGTCCGGGGTCCAGATATCCACGATCCGTCCCGGCCACTCGGTGCCCTGCCCTTCGTGGCTGAGACCGAAGAAGCTCAAGAACCCGAAGGCGTGCGGGAGGAAGAAGGCCCCGTGATGGTGGAAGTCGTCGTACCACCAGTCCGCGATGGGAGCCTGGGGAGAGACGGCCACCAGGGCGGGGTGGGCATCGATCATACCGGCGGCCGTGTAGAACCCCGGATAGCTGATACCCCACTGCCCCACCTTCCCGTTGTTGTCCGGCACGTTCTCCACCAGCCACGCCACCGTGTCGTAGGTGTCGGTGCTCTCGTCCACGTCGGTGCTGTCCTGCTTCTCCTCGATATGGGGGGTCATGTTGATGAACTCGCCCTCGGAGAGGAACTGCCCCCGCACGTCCTGGCTCACGAAGATGTAGCCCTCCCGCACGTACCGCTCATCCGGCCCCAGACCCGCCGGGTAGGCGTCCTCCCCGTACGGTCCGGAGCTGTAGGGGGTCCGGATCATGAGGAAGGGGAACCCGCCCTTGTGGTCGAAGACCGGGGAATCGGGCTTCGGGGCATAGATGGCCGTGTAGAGCCGGATCCCGTCCCGCATGGGGATCATGGCCTCGGTCTTCTCGTAGTGGGTCCGGATGAACGCCGCCTGGTCCGATTCCTGGACCGCAGGGCCGCAGGATGCCAGGAGAAAGGTGAGGAGCCCGAGGAGAGGGAAAAGAAGACGCTTTCGAGACGGTCTGGGGATCATCGGGACGAGACCTCCGATTCAGAGGGCCGGTGTGGACATGTCATGGGCCGGGAAAGCATGATGCAAGTCCTGCTCTCCCGCAAGCACCTGGCCCCGATCAGGGGTAGGTCAGACCTCCCGCTGCCGGTACGATCCGATAGACTACCGGGTGCCGGGCAACGGTCTCCTCGTGCATCTCCCAGGCGAGGAGGTGCCCCCGCATGACCCTCCCCATGAACTGAGGCCAGGTCGAATCGCCCGGGGACGGTCGTCCTCGGCCTCCGCGACATCGCGCTCGATGCCCTGGCGGATAGCCGCCCGCTCCTCGGAGGTGACCGGTTCCGACTCGGCATCCCGTCGCACGATACCGGTCCGGGATGGCATATGCGGTCCGTGCGGGGGACGCAGGTCAAAGGGATAGGTTTATCCCGGTGCGGTCCGGCACTACATTCGATGGCAGGATGGGACTCCGGCCGGGAGCAGACCATGCGGTATCTGAGCACACGGGATGGATCCGACGCACCGGCTTCCTTCGACGAGGTGGTCCGCCAGGGGACGGCTCCGGACGGGGGCCTCTATGTCCCGGACGAGATCCCCGTACTGCCCCCTGAAGAGCTGGAAGGACTCGCCGCCCTCTCCTACGCGGAGGCCGCGTTCCGGGTGATCTCGGCCTTCCACCCGGGCCTGCCCGATCAGACCCTGCGGGACATCCTCTCCGCCGCCTACCCCGGTGCCTTCCAGGAGGACGAGCCGGCACCGCTCCGCGCCGACCGCAGCGGGTGCTGTCCGGTCCTGGAACTCTGGCACGGCCCCACCGCGGCCTTCAAGGACCTGGCCCTCCAGGTCCTGCCCCGCTTCATGGCCGCCTGCTCGGATGAGGGCGAGGAACAGCTCGTCCTGGTCGCCACGAGCGGGGACACCGGCTCGGCTGCCCTGGAGGGATTCGCGGATCGCCCCGGGGTGCGCTGCGCGGTCTTCTACCCCGTCGAGGGGGTCTCCGGGCTGCAGCGCCTGCAGATGACCACTCGGGAGGCGGGGAACATCGAGGTCTTCGCCGTGGAGGGGGACTTCGATGCCTGCCAGCAGGGGGTGAAGGCGCTCATGGCCGACCCGTCCCTGACCGCCCGACTCCTGGACCGTCACGCCATCACCCTGGCCTCGGCCAACTCCATCAACTGGGGGCGCATCCTCCCCCAGATCGTCTACTACGCCGTATCGTGGTCGCACCTGCGGGCGGCCGGGCTCCTGGGGGAGGAGGAGGTCCTGGATGTGTGCGTGCCCACCGGGAACTTCGGGAACATCCTGGCTGCCTGGTATGCGCGGCGGATGGGGATCCCCCTGGGACGGCTGGTCTGTGCCACCAACCGCAACGATGTGCTGGCCGAGTTCCTGGCCACCGGCCGCTACGATACCGCCGGGCGGGACCTCCACCGCACCCCGACCCCTTCCATGGACATCCTCCGGGCATCGAACCTGGAGCGCCTCCTCTACCACCTGACCGAAGGGGACGGAGAGCAGGTACGTTCCTGGATGGGGCAGCTGGATGGGGAGGGGGAGTTCGAAGTCGATCCCTCCACCCTGGCCCGGGTCCGGGAGACCTTCCTGCCTGCCTCGGCAGGGGACGACGAGATCCTGGAGACCCTCCAGCGCCGGCACGCAGAGACCGGCGAGATCATCGACCCCCACACCGCAGCGGCGCGGTACGCTGCCGAACACACCCACGGGGAAGAGACCATGCTGGTGGTCTCCACCGCCCATTGGTCGAAGTTCCCCGGGACGGTGGTGCGGGCCCTGGAAGGGATGCGGTTCGAAGAGCCGCTGCCTTCCCCCCTCCGGGGTCAGGATCCCTTCGGCCTGCTCCGGCACGTAGCCGCGAAGACCGGTGCGGAGATCCACCCGTCCATCAGGGCCCTGGAGGGGGCCCCCGAGGTGCACGACACTCCCCCCCTCCCCCCGGACGGCCTGGAGATCGCTCTCCTTTCCTGGCTGGAGGAATTTCGCAGGGGCGTTTAACCTGCGTGGGGGCGGAGAAGATCATCGGGGTCGGCATCCTCTGGTTTTTCCTCTATGCACGTCCCCCCCTCTCCTCAGCCCGGTTGCCCCTCCTTCCCGCATCGGCCATATTGGCCACGGTTCGGAACCTCTGAACGGAGCATCCGCGTGGCCTACAAGGGTATCGCTCGAGACCTGCTGGACCGGCACGGCGCCGAGGTGGGAAGCCGCGTCCTGCTGCACTCCTCCAAGGGTGTCTACGACGGCATCATCATGCCCCGCAGCGAGCTGGGGGACGAGCATCACGTCATCATGAAGCTCGCCAACGGGTACAACGTGGGCGTCCGGGTGGACGGCTCGGAGACGATCGAGGTCCAGCGGGAGCGGAAGGACGTCGGATCGTATCAGGCCAGGGCCCCCGAGTTCGACCCGGATCGGCCCACCTTCTCCATCCTCCACACCGGCGGCACCATCGCCAGCCGTGTGGACTACAAGACCGGCGGTGTGGTCCCCGCCTTCACCCCCGACGAGATCCTGCAGCTCTTCCCCGAGCTGGAGGAGATCGGGAACTTCCGGGCCCGCATGGTCTCGAACATGTTCAGCGAGGACATCGAGTACGAGCACATCATCAACCTGGCGAAGGGGATCGAGGAGGAGATCGAGAAGGGGACCCGGGGCGTGGTCATCACCCACGGCACCGACACCATGCACATCTCCAGCGCCGCCCTCTCCTTCGTGGCCCAGGGCCTCCCCATCCCCGCCGTCTTCGTGGGGAGTCAGCGCTCCAGCGACCGTGGGTCCAGCGACGCCAAGATGAACCTGATGTGCGCCGCCCGCTTCGCCACACAGGCCGATTTCGCTGGCGTGGGCCTCTGCATGCACGAGGCGATGGACGATATCTCCTGCCTGGTGCACGAAGGTACCAAGGTCAAGAAGATGCACACATCCCGGCGCGACTCCTTCCGGAGCATCAACCAGCACCCCTACGCCAGGGTGTGGCCGGACGGGCGGCACGAGTTCCTCAGGGAGGACCGGCCCCGCCGCGACCCGGGCCGGGATCCCTCCTTCTTCTACGACTTCGAGCAGAAAGTGGTGCTGCTGAAGAGCTACTGCGGCTTCCACCCCGAACTGATCCGTTTCGCCCACGAGAAGGAGTACCGGGGGATCGTCCTGGAGGGGACCGGCCTGGGACACATCCCGGTGAACGATTTGGACGCCTACACCGCCCCCCACCCCGAGACGCTGAAGGCCCTGGCGGACTTCATCGACGACGGGGGCGTGGCGGTGATGACCAGCGCCTGCATGTTCGGCCGCATCAACATGAACGTCTACAGCACCGGACGCTACCTGCAGGACATCGGGGTGATCCCCGGGGGCGACATGCTGAGCGAGGTGGCCACCGTGAAGCTGAAGTGGGTGCTGGGCCAGACCCGCGACCCGGAGGAGGCCGAGGAGATGATGGTCCGCTCCTACGCGGGTGAGATCACCGAACGTACCCGCTCCGATGTCTACTTCCCCCAGTTCGGGAAGGAGGCGTGATGACCGCCCCCCTCGACTGGGAGGAGATCGAGTTCCGGGGCGGGATCGAGATCCACCAGCAGCTCGATACCCGCAAGCTCTTCTGCGAGTGTCCCACCGGGGTCCGGAGCGAGGAGCCCGACCTCACCACCACGCGCCGGCTCCATGCCGTGGCCAGCGAGATGGGTGAGTACGACCCGGCCGCCCTCCATGAGGCCCGCAGGGCCCGCACCTTCCACTACCAGTCCTACTTCGACTCGGTATGCCTGGTCGAGCTGGACGAGGAACCCCCCCACCCGGTGAACAGGGAGGCCCTGGAGATCTGTGTCCAGGCCGGGCTCATGCTGGACGCCCGGATGGTGGACGAGATCCAGGTCATGCGGAAGACGGTCATCGACGGCTCCAACACCGCCGGATTCCAGCGCACCATGCTCGTGGCCACCGACGGCGTGGTGGAGACCTCCGAGGGCCCCGTGAACCTGATGTACTTCTGCCTGGAGGAAGACGCCGCACGGATCATGCACGCCGGGGACCAGGAGGTGGTCTACCGCCTGGACCGGCTGGGTATCCCGCTGCTGGAGATCGTCACCGGACCGGTCTTCATCAGCCCCGCCCAGGGGGGCGAGGTGGCGGACAGGCTGGGCCACCTGGTGCGATCCCTGAACGTGCGGAGGGGTATCGGCAGCATCCGCCAGGACGTGAACGTCTCCACGAAGTACGGGACCCGCATAGAGATCAAGGGCGTGCAGCGGCACCGGATGGTACCCGCCATCATGGACTGCGAGGCGCGCCGGCAGGTGAACCTCTGGCGGATCGCCGAGGGACTGAACAGCCGGATAGACCCCTTCGAGGCCTCCGACCTGGCGGGACGGACCGCCGACCTCACCCGCCTGTTCGAGCGGACGGAGGTGAAGCCCCTGCGTGGGCGCCTGGAGCGGGGAGACGTGGTCATCGCCATCGGGGTCCCCGGCTTCCGCGGGCTCTTCGGGACCGAGCTCTGTCCCGGCAAGCGCCTGGGCACCGAGATGAAGGAACAGGTCCTCACCCTGGGTATACGGGGGATCATCCACTCCGACGAGTCGCGGCGTGACCTGGGCTTCCGGGAGGACGAATGGGAGGCGGTCCGCTCCGAGCTGGGAGTGGGGGAAGAGGACGCCTTCCTGCTCTTCGCCGCTCCCCCTTCCCTGGTCGATAAGGCACTGGAGAAGCTGCACCCCCGCCTGGCCCACTGCTTCCTGGGTGTGCCCAAGGAGAGCCGCCGGGCAATGGGGGACGGCAACAGCCAGTACATGCGTCCCCTGCCGGGGGAGGCCCGGATGTACCCGGAGACCGACATCCCCCCGGTGGTACTGAGCCGGGCCTACCTCGAGGAGGTCCGCGGGGAGCTCCCGGAGATCCTGGAGGAGAAGCTGGAACGGCTGACCGAGCGCTTCGCCCTTCCCCTGCACGACCTGAGGAAGATCGCCGGCTACGCGGACGTGCTGGAGCGGGCGGCCGGGGAGATGGACCTCGATCCCTCCTGGACATTCAACGTCCTGGCGAGCAATGTGACCGACGTGCGGCGCCGCACAGGGGTCGAACCCTCCCCGGAGGACCTCGACGTCCTCTTCCGGCTGGTGGCCCGCAGGGGACTCTGCCGGGAGGCGGTGCTCCCCGTGCTGGAGGAGATGGCCGGGGGCAGTACCCCGGAGGAGGCCGCCGAGCCGTATCTCGAGACCGAGGTGGATCTCCAGGAGGAGGTCCGTCGGGTCGTCGCCGAGAACGGGGAATACGCGGAGCACCCGAAACGCTTCGAGATCCTCATGGGCCCCCTGATGGAACGGCTCCGGGGGAAGGTAGAAGGTGCCCGGGCCGCCCGGGCCCTCCGGGAAGAACTGGAGCAGGCGGCGGCGCGCTGAGAGAGGACATCTGCTGCGATCACCGGGCATGCGAGGGACGATGACATGCCGAGAACATCATCGAGCGTGCTGCTCTCCTCCCTCCTGCTCGTACCGCTGCTCGCGGGGTGCGGAGGGGGAGGACATGGAAACGATCCGCGCCCTCGGTGAACGGGTGTATCCCGCCTACCAGGACGTGGAGTCCATCTTCGACTGACGGGGAGAGGGGTCTTGGCGGATACCGAGCAGGGACTGGCGAGGAAGCTGGACGAGCTGGAGGAGGCCCTGGGGTCCGGGGCCCCCTCCCCCGAACGGGCGGCCGCCCTTCTGGACGAGGCGGAGGCACTCGTACAGGAAGCAGACTTCGAGGCGGTCCGCGCCGACGAGACCCGGCGGCACCGCTGGGAGCGCTACCTGGACCTGACCCGTCTCAGCCCCTTCCTGAAGGCACTGGGATCCCCCGATGCGCGGGAACGGTGGGCGGAGACCACCTTCCCGGTGCTCCGGGGGATCGACTTCGGCCTGAGGGGGCTCTTCCTCCAGCGGGTCGAGCGCCACCCGGAACGCACCTTCCTGCAGGAGATGGAGGGACGCACCCCCCAGCGCTGGAGCTACGAACAGGTGTGGCGGCGGGCCGTCTCCCTCGCCGCCCTCTTCTACCGGGCGGCCGAAGGCCCCCCTCGGGTGGCGCTCTTCGCCGAGAACCGCCTCGACGGTGCCGTGAGCGACCTCGCCTGCCTGACCCACGGGATCCTGGTCACCCCCCTCAGCACCCACCTGGACCATGAGGCCCTCACATGGATCTTCGACCGCCTGGGGATCACCGTGGCCGTGGCGGACCTGCCGGAGCGGCTTGAGATGCTCCGGGATATCCAGGAGGAGGTGGAGACCCCCTTCACTCCCTTCCTCATCCAGCCCCAGCGCCGGCGGCGCATGACGGAGGTCCGGATCCTGGAGGAGGAGCTGGCCCGTCTCGATCCTCCCGAGGTGGCCGCGATCCTCGAGGATCGCACGCGTCCGGCGGTGGACGACGATGCCACCGTGCTCTTCACCTCCGGCAGCACGGGAGAGCAGAAGGGCGTGGTCTTCACCGACTTCAACATGCTGAGCAAGCGCTTCGCCCGGGCCGCCGCCCTCCCCGATGTGGGCGAGGAGGAGTCCCTGGTGGCCTACCTCCCCCTCTACCACACCTTCGGGCGCTACCTGGAGCTGCAGGGGATGCTCTTCTGGGGAGGGACCTACACCTTCACGGGAAGCACCAGTGCCGACAGGCTCTTCGGTCTCATCGCCGACCTCCATCCCACCGGGCTCATCAGCGTCCCGGCCCGCTGGGCCCAGCTCCACGAGCGCTGCCTGGAGCAGATGAGCGGCGAGAGAGCCCCGGAGAAGCGCGAGGAGCGATTCCGGGAGGTGACGGGCGGACGCCTGCGATGGGGACTCTCCGCAGCCGGATACCAGGAGCCTGCGGTCTTCAACTTCTTCCACCGGCACGGCGTCGAGATGTGCAGCGGCTTCGGCATGACCGAGGCCACCGGGGGGGTCACCATGACCCCGCCCGGGGCGTACGAGGAGGATACGGTGGGCCTCCCCCTGCCGGGCGCCCATATCCGCCTCACCGAGCGGGGGGAACTCCAGGTCACCGGGCCCTATGCGGCCCGCTACCTCGATCCGGACGAGGGACGCACCGTCCAGGAGGGGGAGACGCGCTGGATCGCCACCGGCGACCTCTTCGTGGAGCGGGAGAGCGGATACCTGGAGATCGTCGACCGGATCAAGGACATCTACAAGAACAGCCGGGGGCAGACCATCGCCCCCCTGAGGGTCGAACGGCTCTTCGACGGCGTGCCCGGCATCAAGCGGACCTTTTTGGTGGGGGATGGTCGGGACTACAACGTCCTCCTCATCGTGCCCGACCCCCAGGACCCCGTCCTCACCGGTTCGGGACAGAGCGAAGCGGACCGCGAGTACTTCCACCGCATCGTGGCCGCCGCGAACCAGGAACTCGCGCCCTACGAGCGGGTGGTCAACTTCTCCGTGCTGGACCGGGACTTCGAGAAGGAGCGGGGGGAACTCACACCCAAGGGGTCCTACCGCCGGAAGCGGATCGAGGAACACTTCAGCGAGGTCATCGAGCCGCTCTACGAGCGCACCGCCGAGGAGATGGAGGTGGGCCCGTGGCGGGTGCGGGTCCCCAGATGGTTCTTCCGCAACCTCAGCATCCTCGAGGACGACATCCATCCCGAGGAGGACGCCCTGTACAACCCCCGCTCGAAGGTGCGTCTGAGGGTGCGCCCCGTCGGCGAGGGCGAGGTCCAGGTCGGCGACCTGGTATACCGGGTGGAGGGGGATGTGGTCGACCTGGGCCTCTTCGCCCGGCAGCCCCACCTCTGGCTGGGGAACCCCTCGCTGGTGGCCTTCTCACCCTGCCGGGAGGACTGGGACATCCCCCTGGAAGGTGTGGACCGGCAGGTCCGCATCCCCTGGCGTGAGGAGGAGCAGGACCCCGCTCCGGCGGCCCTGACCGACGCCCCGCGCCTGGACACCCGGCTGGCCTCCCTCCACCGTCTCTTCGTGCGGGCACTCTTCGGACCCGCACAGGACGCCCTGTCGGCCATCGACCGCCTGGAGCAGGAACTGGTGGACGCCTCCCTCCGGGTGGCCGACGCCATCCGCCGCCGGCTGGAGGCCCTGGCCCGGCACCCGGTCCTGGAGGTCCGCTGTCTCGCCTACCGGGTCCTCCTGCTGGACGAGCCGGTCATGGACTACAACAAGGTGCTTCCCACCTTCATCGCCTCCGGTCTCCCCTTCCTGAGCCGGGAGAGCATCGAATCGATCGCCCAGGCGGACCTGGAACAGAGCAGGCTGGAGGCCTTCCGGAAGAGGCTCCACACCTATCGCCGCCAGCTGGACTGGCCCACCGACGAGAAGACCCGGGACCTCTTCCGCGACATCTTCGCCCTGCTGGAGGACTTCGCCCGCTACCACCCGGGATATTACGGCACCATACGGAGTGAGCTGATCTCCTGGGCCCTCCACGACGCGGACCCCGACCTGGCCCGGGCGGCCAGGGACCACTTCGGACGCCTGGGCACCTGGTTCGAGGAGCGCATCGCCCAGCGCTCGGAACGGTTCCGCTCTCCGGCCTGGACGGGCAAGCTCGTCTTCCAGGAGGGGCTGGGGACCGGGGAGATCGAGACTCTGAGGGAGGTCCTGGTGGGGACCCCCTTCCTGACCGAGTCGATCATGCTGGCCTTCGACCGCCCCGGATTCGACCTCCACGACGTCCCGGAAGGGGGCATCTGGATCAGCAGGATCCTGAGTCTCAAGCAGCACCAGCTCTACCGGGTGTGCGTCAACACCACGCAGGGACAGCACTACGACCTGCTCATCGTGCTGCGTACCGACCTGGACCGGACCTCCATCCAGGAGACGAACTACTGGATGATCGCCCTCCACGGCCACCCCTATGGACCGCCCGTGGTCCCCCAGTTCGGCTCCAGCCGGGCGGAACTCGGCGCCTTCAGCCTCCAGTACCTCGGAGAACTCACCGTGTGGGAACGCATCCGGGAGTTCAGCGGCTGGAGGGACGAGGACTCCTCCCGGCCGGCCCGGGTGGACTGGAGGACCCTCTTCGTCAAGGCGATGTCCGCTTTCTTCACCGGCTGGAAGAACAGCGACGGGCGCATCATCCCGGGGACGGTCGCTCCCAGCAACGTGGTGGTCCCGGAACCGGACTACCGGGAAGGCACCAGCATCCTCAGCCTTGCCGGCTGGCGACGGTACGACGGACCCGTGAGCCTGGTGGAGCCGCTGGTGCTGAACTTCTACCGGCAGACGGTGAGCCACTATCCCCGCACGAAGGAGAGGCTGGAACCGGGCTGGATCTTCGACGGGGCGGTGGAGGCCCTCGGGATCCCCGGTGCACGCCGATTCCTCACCGAACTCCAGGGTGAGCTGAGCTACCGCACCATTCCCTGCGACATCGAGGAGTTCTCCGATACGCTCGACCGCTACCTGGAGGAACTGGGCAGCGCCTACCACCCCCCCCTCGCCCTCCGCTGCGCCGTGGAACGCTACCATGACTGGCAGCAGATCAACCCTCAGGCCACCGACCGGGCACGGGGCGACCTGGTGGCCGAACTCCATCTCCTCTACCGGCTGGACCGCCACCCCGATATCGCCCGCTACCACCTCTACCGTCACACCTACTTCGCCGGCTCCGACGAGGCCATCACGGGAACCCTCGACCAGCTCATGGACCGCATGTTCCGGAACCCGGACCGCCGTCCCACCCAGATGGTCGAACTGAGCGACCTGCAGGCGGCCATAACCTCACCGGAGGACCGCCTCGTCTTCACCAAGCTGGTCTTCCCCGCCGGGGAGCCGGAGCACCCCCTTGAGGTGCTCTCCACCGGGGAGGAGGCCCGGAAGGAGGTGGTGGTCCAGACCCACATCACCGATAAGCTGGGTGATGTCTATACCGTCCGCACCACCACCGACCCCGCCGAGGTGGGACTCCTCTACCGTATCTTCATCCGCTCGGGGTATCCCATCGCCCTGGCCGAGGGGGCCCGCTATCTGCTGGTCATCGACGACCAGGAGCAGATCGTGGGCGGGCTCCAGTACCGGATCGAGGAGGGGGACGTGGCCCAGGTGGACGGACTCCTGGTCACCCATCCACTCACCGACCGGGGGATCAGCGGCAACCTGCTGGAGGACTTCTGTGCCCGCATGGAGAGCCAGGGGATCCACGTGGTGAAGACCTACTACCACTTACAGCAGTTCTTCCTCCATCACGGTTTCCAGGTCCACAAGCGGTGGGGCGGGCTGGTCCGCTTCCTCGGGGAGGGTGAGGCATGAGCCGGCGGACCACGCTCCTCTTCGTCGCCGGGGTCCTGGCCGCGGGGGTCCTCCTCCGCCTGACCACCGACCTCTTCTCCCCCGCCGCCGGGGGCACCGACCATGGGGTATGGTCGCTGGTGCCCGCGGTGCTGGCCATCGCGCTCTGTTTCTGGACGCGGGAGGTGATCACCGCCCTCTTCGCGGGGATCGCCGCGGGCGGCCTGATAAGCGGTCAGTTCAACATCATCCAGCACTACTTCTTCCCCGCCCTGGGCACCGAGTCCTTCGCCCAGATCCTCCTCGTCTACCTCTGGTGTCTGGGCGGTCTCATCGGGATCTGGACCCGGACGGGAGGAGCGGTGCACTTCGCCCGCTGGCTGGGGGACCGGATCGTCCGGGGACCGCGCAGCGCCAGGGTCTTCACCGTGCTCCTGGGCTCCCTCTTCCACCAGGGGGGGACCGTGAGCGCCATCCTCACCGGTTCCACCGCCCGACCCGTCTGTGACGAGGAAGGCCTCTCTCACGAGGAGACTTCCTTCCTCGTGGACGCTACCGCCTCGCCCATCGCCACGCTGATACCCTTCAACGTCTGGCCCGCCTACGTGGGGGCCTTCGCCGTGGGGACCGCACCCTTCCTGGCAGACATCGAATCGGCCAAGGCCCTCTTCTACGCCGCCGTCCCCTTCAACTTCATCGGCATCCTCGCGCTCCTCACCGCCCTCCTCTTCGCCCTGGAGATACGTCCCTTCCCCTTCGGCCGGATGCGGGAGGCCGCCCGCAGGGCGCGGGAGACCGGGGCCCTGGACCGGGAGGGCTCGAAGCCGATGGCCTCCCGGGAGCTGAACGAGCTGAAGGTGCCCCCCGGCTACCGGACGGGGAACTCGGACTTCATCGTGCCGATCGGCACCCTCCTGGCTGTGGCCATCCTGCCCTGGATCCTCCCCCGCCTCACCGGGGATGCTTTCGGCAGCGTGGCCATCAGCGAAGCCTTCCTCCTGGCCATCCTGGCGGCCATGGTGACGGCGGCCGTGAAGGGGATGGCCCTGGAGGAGATCATCGAGGGGTTCCTGGACGGGGTGAAGGGGGTGTCGATCGGGGCCGTGATCCTCGCCCTGGCCGTCACGCTGGGCGAGGTGTCGGGCGCACTGGGAGCCGCTGACTTCCTGATCCGCACCACCGCGGGGCGCATCGTACCCTTCCTGCTCCCCGCCCTGCTCCTGACCGTCTCCCTTGCCGTCGCCTTCAGTATCGGATCCTCCTGGAGCATGTACGCGGTGGTGGTGCCCATCGCCCTGCCGCTGGCGTGGGCCCTCCTCCCCGAACCGGTCTTCCTCACCCTCTGCTACGCGGCGGTCATCGGCGGAGGGGCGTGGGGTGACTGGTGCTCTCCCATCAGCGACACCACCATCCTCTCCAGCCTCTCCACCGGGTCGGACCTCATGGACCACGCTTCCAGCCAGCTTCCCATCGGGATACTGGTGGCCGCGGTGAGCCTCATCCTGTATGCGGCGGCGGGTCTGGCGGTCACCTGAGGACCGGCCCCTCACTCCAGGTCCAGGTATTCGCAGATCGCCTCCGCGGCCCGCCGAGCATGCTCCTCCCGGTCCAGCAGGTGGTCGGCACCCTCCAGCCTGACCAGTTCGCTGGACCCGGGCGCCCACTCGTGCAGCTCCTCCGCGGCCGAGAAGGGCACGATCCGATCGTCCGGGCTGTGGAGTATCAGGAGGTCTGCATCCAGGTCCTCCGCCGCCTCCCGCAGGCTGAGTCCTTCGATATCGCGGAAGAAGTCGTTCCGCAGGCGGAAGGTCCGCCCCCCTACCTCCAGGGTACCCGTCCCCTCCCGCGCCGCCTCCTCCCGGGCACGGGAGAGGGCCTCCCCCATCCTCTCGGGCCGGCTGGGGGCGGCGATGGTAGCCACCATCCGGGCGGAGGGTACCTGTACGGCGGCCAGCAGGACGGCGGCTGCGCCCAGGGAGTGGCCCACCAGCAGCCGGGGGGGGGCGCGGTAATCGCCGAGCCAGGCGGCCGCGTCCGCCACGTCCCCCGCGTTCCCCGAGAGGGTGGTCCGGGCGAACTCCCCCCCGCTGCGCCCGAGACCGGGGAAGTCGAACCGCAGGGTGGCCACCCCCCGTGCGGCCAGATGACGGCTCACGTAGAGGGGCGCCTTGTATCCCTTGCTGCAGGTGAAGCAGTGGGCGAAGAGCGCGTAGGCCTTCGCCTCCCCCTCTCCGGGTCCCTCCAGCTCGGCGCTGAGTTCCACGTGATCCCGGTTCGGGAAGCGTATCCTCTCGGTGTCGGCTGCAGGCAGTCCGGACAAGGGTCCCTCCTCGATGGTCCGCGGTGCGGTGCCCGACGGTCGTGTGCATCATAATCGCCTCCCCCGGGGGGGGAAAACCCTGGACGGCCCGGGCACCCTCATGTGAGGTTACCGGCACACGGTTAGACACCATGGTTCCTCATCGCACTTACCTGGCTCGAGGTGGAGCATGCTGACGTACGATGCACTGGCCGGACTGGACGAAGATCTTGAGGACCGGAAGGTCCTCAGCGTCTATCTTCGCGGGGGCACCGAATCGTTCGGCGAGCAGAAGGCGTGGAAAGTGGAGCTCAAGAACGAACTGGCCCGCCTGGAGGAGGAGATGGAGGGGGCCGGCCGCGTCGAGCGGGAGGAGTTCGAGGCCGCTGCCAGGCAGCTGCGTGTCCTGTTGGAGAGCATGCCCGGTCAGCCTCCGCAGGGGGGCTGGGTGGCCTTCATCACATCGGAGGAGACCGTCCACGCCGACGCGGTACCCGCTCCCATGCCCACCCGGGCGATCTGGGGCGATGGGATCCACATCGCCCCCTACGTCCGCGTCCTGAAGCAGAACCGCCCCCTGGTGGCGGCGCTCCTCGACCGGGACCGCGTCCGCTTCTTCACCTACCGCCAGGGTGAGCTGACCGAGGAGACCGCCCTCCACTCCGACACCTACCTGGGCGACCTCACCGACTCCAACGAGTCGCGGCGGGCGGCGGGCCATACCGGCCAGCGGGGCAGCACCGGCACCGACAAGGCACAGCGCTATCTCGAGGTGGAACACGAGCGGATGATGCGCACCGCGACCGAGAAGCTCAAGGAACTCGCCGGGCGCTACGGATGGATCCTCCTCGGCGGCATCCCCGCGGTCATCAAGGAGCAGTCCCAGGCCCTGGGTGAGCAGTACGGACCGAGGGTGACGGAGATGCCCTCCCTCCAGATCGAGGACCCCGATCCGAAGGTGGAGGAGGCGGCCAGGGAATCGGCCCACGAGCTGCGGCAGTTGGCCCAGCGGCGGGGCATATCCGAGGCGGCGGACGAGGCTCGCTCCGGGGGGCGCGGCGCCCTCGGTCCCGGCGACGTGGGCAAGGCCCTCGAGCGGGGTCAGGTGGAACACCTCTACCTGGGGCGCCGCTTCATCCTGGAAGAGAGCGAGGCGGCCGACGTTGCGGTACGCAGGGCCCTCCGACAGAATTCCTACCTGGAGGAGGTCTCGGGGCAGGCGGAGGAGACCCTGGACGAGGAGGCTTCCGGCATCGCGGCACGGCTCCGCTTCGTGGTGGGCTGACCCGGGCCCTCCATCCGGTTGACGGGAGCACGGCCTCACACCGAGAATGGGGGGACCCGGTGTGAACCCGTACCACCCCTGAAGAAGGTGCTCCCGGATGAGGAACCCCCGCCCGACGCTGCTGCTGACGATCCTCCTGTCCCTCACCCTCTCCCTCCCCGCCGCCCTGGAGGCCCAGAGCCCCCTCACCTCCCCCGAGGAGGCCCTTGGCTTCCGCGTCGGGGCGGACTATCACCTGGCCGACTACACCCAGCTCATGGCCTGGTGGGAGGTTCTCGCCCGGGAGTCGGACCGCATGACCCTCGAGGTCATCGGCCGTTCCGAACAGGGACGCCCCCAGGTCATGGCCATCATCACCAGCCCCGACAACCACCGCGCCCTGGACAAGTACCGCTCCATGAGCAGGCGGCTCGCCAAGGCCGAAGGGGTCGGCGAGGAGGAGGCGCGAAGACTGGCCGAGGAGGGGAGGGCGGTGGTCTGGATCGACGGAGGTCTCCACGCCACCGAGGTCCTGGCAGCCCAGCAGCTCATGGAGACGGTCTGGCAGCTGGTGAGCAGGGAGGACGCCGAGACGCTGCGCATCCTGGACGATGTGGTCGTCCTGGCCGTCCACGCCAACCCGGACGGTCACGAACTGGTAGCGGACTGGTACATGCGCGCCGAGGAGCCCTCGGAGCGCACCACCTCGGGGATCCCCGTCCTCTACCAGGAGTACGCGGGACACGACAACAACCGCGATTTCTACATGTCGAACCTGGCGGAGACCACGAACATGAACCGGGTCCTCTACCGCACCTGGTTCCCGCAGATCGTGTACAACCACCACCAGACGGGCCCGGCAGGCACCATCATGTTCGCCCCGCCTTTCCGAGACCCTCCCAACCACAACCTGGACCCCCTGATCATCACCAGCATCGAACAGGTGGGTTCGGCCATGCACGGCCGTTTCGTCGCCGAGGGCAAGGGGGGCACGACCATGCGGAGCGGCGCCTCCTACAGCACGTGGTGGAACGGGGGGCTCAGGACCACTCCCTACTTCAAGAACATGATCGGTCTGCTCACGGAGACCATCGGGCACCCCACCCCCATGGAGGTCCCCTTCCTGCCCCGACGGCAGATCTCCTCCAACGACCTCCCCCTCCCCGTGGAACCGGGCACCTGGCACTTCCGCCAATCGATCGAATACTCGGTGACCGCGAACTACGCCGTGCTGGACTACGCCAGCCGGAACCGGGAGCACCTCCTCTTCAACATCTGGCGGATGGGGATGAACAGCATCGAGCGGGGCAGCCGGGACAGCTGGACCGTACTCCCCTCGGAGATCGATGCGGCCCGGGAGCAGATGGAGGGGCGGAGGGGGGACCGGGAGGACTATGAGCGCCTCCTCCGGCGCCCGGAGGACCGGGAGGCCAGGGGATACATCCTCCCATCCGACCAGGGGGACTTCCCCACGGCGACCAAGTTCGTCAACGCATTGCTCATCAACGGGGTGGATGTCCACCGGGCCGAGGCTGATTTCACCGTGGAGGGGACCCGCTATCCGGCGGGCTCCTACGTCGTGAAGACGGCACAGGCCTTCCGGCCCCACGTCCTGGACATGTTCGAGCCCCAGGACCACCCGGATGACTTCGCCTACCCCGGCGCACCCCCCACCCCGCCCTATGACAACGCCGGCTGGACCCTGGCCTACCAGATGGGGGTGGACTTCGACCGTATTCTCGACGCTTTCGACGGGCCCTTCCAGCCGATCCAGGGGAAGGCATCGGTCCCCGCCGGTGAGGTCTCCGGACCCTCCCGCCCCGCCGGCTGGCTCTTCAGCCACGTCCCCCGGGACGCCTTCACCGCCGTGAACCGTCTGACCGAGGCCGGCTGCCCCGTCTACTGGCTCACCGGGGACTTCAGCCAGGAGGGCCGTACCTGGCCGGCCGGCACCTTCTACGCCCCCGCCGGGGACGGGGCGG
This sequence comes from bacterium, assembly GCA_046497505.1. Taxonomy (GTDB): domain Bacteria; phylum Blakebacterota; class Blakebacteria; order Blakebacterales; family JAWOFN01; genus JAWOFN01. The sequence goes on from JAWOFN010000123.1 coordinate 28,603, forward strand.
AGGAGATCGTCCGGGAGACCGCTCAGGGACTGGGGATCGACTTCGCGGGAACGGCCCGGTCTCCCTCGGCGCAGGCCCTCAGGCTGCGGCCGCCGCGGATCGGGCTGTGGGACCGTTACGGGGGGAGCATGGATTCGGGGTGGATCCGGTTCATCCTGGATTCCTTCGAGTTCCCCTATGAACAGGTCTTCGCTCCGCGTCTGGACCGGGGTGGGCTGGCCGAGGACTTCGACGTGCTCATCTTCCCCGACGGTGCCATCCCCTCACCGGACCGCGGGACTCGCTCCTCCCGAAGAGGCACACCCGACCTCTCGGCGATCCCGGCCGAGTACCGCGACAGGGTGGGCCGGGTGACCGGGGAGGAGACGGTACCCCAAATCCTGGAGTTCCTGCGGGAGGGGGGGACGGTCATCACCATCGGCTCCTCCACCGCTCTGGCCTATCACACCGACCTGCCCCTCTCCGACCACCTGGTGGACCCCGAGACGGGTGAACCGCTCCCCTCCGAGGAGTACTACGTACCCGGTTCGGTCCTGGAACTGAAGCTGGAACACCGGAGTCCTCTCACCCACGGCATGGGGGAGCGCCTGGACGTGCTCTTCAGCCGCAGCCCGGTCTTCCGCGTACCGCAGGGGAGCGAGGAGGTCGTGATATCCGGGTGGTTCGACCAGGCCGACCCCCTGCGGAGCGGGTGGGCCTGGGGCCAGCATCACCTCGAGGGGGGGGTCGCGGTCGCTGAGGCACAGGTCGGTGAGGGACGGCTCTTCCTCTTCGGTCCCGAGGTCACCTTCCGCGGCCAGTCACACGCCGCCCTGGGACTCTTCTTCAACGGGATCCACTATGGGGCCTCCCGGCCGGGGACGATCAGGAGATGACCCGGAGGGGCCGGTCACGCTGCTCCTCCACTCGCGCATCATGCGTACGAAGCGGCCCACCAGGTCGGGGTCGAACTGGGTCCCCGCCTTCTTCATCAGGATGTCCAGGATCACCGCCTCCGGGAGGGCGTCCTCGAAGGGGCGCTTGGTGCGCATGGCATCGTATGCGTCACAGATGTGGATGAGCTGGCTGACCCTGTGGGGCACGCGGGGGTATTCCAGTCGCGGATAACCGCCGCCGTCCGGTGTCAGATGGTGTTCGTAGGCCGCGATGGCCGCCACGTCGAAGTCCTCTCCCGACTTGAGGAGGATCCGCGCTCCTTCCACCGGATGCTTCTGCACGTGCTCCCATTCCTTCCGACTGAGGGCCCCGGGCTTGTTCAGGATCTCCGCCGGGATCACCACCTTCCCCACGTCGTGGACCAGCGCCGCCTCTCCCAGCTGCCGCACCTCCGGTGCGCTGAGCCGGAGGAACTCCCCCATGGCTATGGTCAGGACCGAGGTGTTCATGGAATGCACGGTGGTGTACTGGTCGAACTCCTTCAAGGGGGCCAGCGGGATGAGGACCCGTCCCTGGCTCCTGATCGTCCCCGCCAGGGTCCTGACCACCGACCCCACCAGCGTGGAGGAGACCTTCTGCTTCCGGGCAGCCTGGTCGTGGAGTTCCTCCACGTCGCTCATCTGCTCGTAGAGGTCGTAAGGGGTCTCACCCTCCCCCTCCTCCTCATCGCTCACCGGACCGTACCGTATGTGCGGGAAACGCCCCCCGTCCGTCGGCCTTCCGTCGGAGGCGGGGGCCCGCGTGAGGAGGGCGGCCATCTCCTCCAGGAACCGTCCCAGTTCCTCCACCCCAATCCCCGCTTCGAACTCGACCCTCTCCACCCCCCGGGCACCCAGACGCTCGGCCAGTACCCACTGCTTCAGCTCGCGGAGGGGCCGCCGGTCGAACACCACGTCATCGTCCAGGAAGGTGAACCCGGCCCGCTCCCGCTCCGACACCAGTTCGGTGAGGGCCCGGTGGGCCTCCTCGAGCCCCTTCCTCCGGGCGGGGTGGGACGGCGCATACAGCCCCACCGAGGAGAGGGCGTGGGCCAGCCTGGTGAGGAAGCGGGCGGCCGTGCTCATCCCCCTCCTCCCCTCCGGGCAAGGGCCTTCACCTGGGGGTCCTTGGAGCGAGCCGCCCGCGCCAGGACCTTTCTGGCCCGCTCGTCCTGCTGCCACCGTTCGGAGAGCACCCGGAGAGCCTCCAGCATCTCGGCCGACTTGGGCGTGAGACCGTGGAACCAGAGGAAGCGCCGCTTCCAGGTGAGCCTCAGCAGGGCATGGAGGGCCTCCGGAGCGTCCACCGTTCCCAGCGCCCGGATGGCCGCCAGGCGGACGGAAGAGGGGCTGGACGATTGGAAGATGACGCTGACCAGGTAGGGGAGCACCTCCGGGGGACACTCCTCCTCCGCCTGCCGGATCCCCCACTGGACGATGCCGGGATCCGAGTCGCCCAGGGCCGCGGTGAGTACCATCTCCCGGTCCGCGAACCCCGACAGCCCCAGCTGCATGGCCTCGCGGCGGACCCCGGCGTCGGGATCCGCCATATAGGGCGCCGCGGTGAAATCACCGGGCAGGCCGCCCGCGCCTCGGAGGATGCGGAGCATGTCCCTGCGCATGAGGGGGTCATCCGAATCCAGACGTCCCATCGCGCCGGGCACCACACCGGGTCCCAGTCCCCCGAGACGGTCGGTGAGCGCTCCCCTCCTCTCCTCGGCCCCGGCGGTCCCTTCCAGGACCTCGAAGAGGGTCTCCGCGGCTTCCACACCCATCCGTGCGAGCAGCCTGTCCAGTGCCCCCAAGTCCACGGGATCCCGCTGGAGCAGGCGCCGGAGGGCGCGGGGGTGCGCCAGCCACTCCCAGACCCGCTCCACCGCGTCTACCCCCTCCGGGGCTCCGTCCAGGATGTCAAGCAGGGCCCCGATCCGGTCGGAATCCACCATCTGACGGGCCGCGGCACGCGTGGGTGCCTCCGCCTCATCCAGTTCCAGACTCATCTGGAGGACCCGCTCCGGGTCGGCACGGTCCACCCATACCGGTTCCCGGGCCAGTACCGAGCTCTTCCGGGAGAGACCGGTCAGGGCGGCACGATAGTCCCCGGGGTTGGGATCCTCCGCGTCCCATCCCGAGCCGAGCCGGCGTACCAGCTCGGACAGCGCCCCCGGACCCTCCTCGCCGGGGGCCCCCGGCGCGTCCTCCCCGTGCATCCCCAGCTTGGTGATGAGCCGCATCAGTTCCGCCGAAGGGTTCTCCCCATCCCGGGAGGCCGCCTCCCGGAGCACCTGGGTGAGGGCGGCCACCATGGAGGGGTCAAGCCCCTCGGCGGGTGCCACCTCCGGCATGACACGGGTCAGCTTCTCGAGCGTGCCGGCATCCATGTCCAGGATCAGGCGGGCGATCTGCCTGCGAAGCGACTCCGCGTCCTCCTCCCCTCCCTCCTCGTCTCCCCCCTCGTACCCGTCCCCGAATGGCTGAACGGTCTCCGCTCCCTCCACCTGCCCGGCCTCCCTGCGCTCCCCCCAGTCCGCCGGGGCCTCGGACGAGGTCCCCTCTGCGTCGCCCCGCCCACGGGCGAGACTCAGCGCGTCGTACTCCACGGTCTCGACCCGTATGTGGGGCCACCGGCGCAGCTGCTCCGAGGGCCTCTCGCCCAGGGGCTCCCCGGTCTTGCCCGGCTGCACGGAGACCGCTTCCAGGAACCCGTCCACCTCCTCCGGGGCCACACCCCGGAGGAACTCCACCACGGCCACCTCGTGCTGGTTGATCCTCCGGGCCAGGGCCGAGAGCAGCTTGTTGTCCGAGGGCGTGGGCTGACCATCGAAGAGGATCCGGCTCCGCGTGAACTCGAAGGGGAGTGCCTGGTGGGTCTCGTGGAGGCGGTTCAGGTGTCCGATGAACTGGGAAGCGGTCTCACGGCGGGCAGGATGTCCCCGGGGATACATCCCGAAACGCTGGATGGAACGGGCCAGCTCGACCAGTATGGCGGCGATCTCCGGCGGCATACCCTGCTCCAGGCTCCCTTACCCCCAGGTTCACGGAGAGGCCACGGGGATCCCTGCCCCATCGGCCTCGGGACCCCATAGTAAAGACGTTCTAGGACACCCTGGCAACGTGTCAGGGTCTCCTGACACCCGGGACCCCATGAAGAGAGGGCGGGACCGTCCCCGGTGAACCTGCCGGTGAAGGACTGCTGCTGCTGGCCCGGGATGTTGACCGTGACCACACAGCTGGTCTCCGCGACGCTGCAGGCAGACCAGTAGTCGACCCGGACGATATACTCCCCCGCAGCCGGCGTTCGAGTCCAGGTCGAGCTGTCCCCCCGCGGCGGAGGACTCGTTGCCGTAAAAGATCTCCTCACCGCCCGGCTCCACCAGATGCAGGTCCACATCCGATGCCGCGTCCCAGGACACGCTCACCTGGAGTTCACCGGTGCCCGCCGAGGCCACGCTCACGCTGTTCGAGACATAACTGCTGACCTCGCCGGCCTGGGTCATCGCGGCGAAGAGGATGTTGAACGAGGTCTGTGGGATCCCCGAACCCAGGTTGATCACCACACGGGCGGTGTCCTGGTCACTGGAGAAGCTGAGCTGGTAGTACCCGGCGACCTCCTCGACGGCGACGATGATGTGACGGAACGGGCTTTCCCCCCTGGGCGTCGCCAGGGAGGAACCGCCGTTGATGACGGTACCGCCGCTGCTCTCCGGGGGTGACCCGGTCTGCTGGGAGGCCGTGAGGCGGGGGGCTCAGTACCGCCAGCGGTGCCGTGTGCCCTCCGGGGCGTTCCCCATCATGTGGTCCGCCATGATCCGCACCAGCTCCTCGCTGGACCACGGCCGCCAGCCGTGGCCCCCCCGCGCCCCGAAGGTGAAGGAGCCCTGGTAGTGGGGGTCGCGGGTGTTCTCCAGGAAGTCCTGCAGGTGGTAGCAGCCCACGTTCAGGTAGAAGTTGTCCATGTGTCCGGCGATGATGTGGATCTTCCCCACCAGATCCGGTCCCACCTCCGACCAGTTGCTCTCCAGGTAGTGACGTATGTCGTAGTGCTCCTTCCAGTACGCCGCCACCTCCGGGTCCATCTCTCCGGTGCGCTTGTCGAAGAGGGGCTGGAAGTAGCCGTCCTCTCCCAGAGGTCCGAACACCGCGCTCCATATGTCGAGCTGCTCCCCGCTCCGTCCCCTGGTCCCCTTCACCAGCTCGTAGTAGTTCCGCTGGCGGGAGGTCAGCAGCACCTCCCCCTCGGTGGTCCTCGTGTTCGCGATGGGCACCTTCCTCCACTCGTGGATCTTGTAGAATGCGTTCTCATCCTCGTAGATGTCGATCCCCTCCACGTTGCGGAAATCCACCGGGTCGGGGGCGAAGCTCCAGGTCCCTCCGAAGAACCCCGGGTGCCATACCTGCAGGGCCAGCGATTCCCACCCTCCGGTGGAACCGCCGGTGAGGACCCGGGCCCAGGGGGCCTGGATGGCCCGGAAGCGCCGTTCGAACTCGGGGATCAGTTCCTCCATGATGGCATCGCCGTACGGTCCCACGTTCACCGAGTTCACCGCGTAGGAGTCGTCGAAATAGGGTGTGGGATGCTGGAAGGTCACCGTGATGACCCGGGGGAACCCCTCCCCCGCCCAGGCGCGGGAGAGGGAGCCCGCCCGATCCGGGTGTTCCGCCGGGTCGACGAAGCCGAACGGGGGCCGCAGGCTGAAATGTCCCTGGTAGTAGATGGTGGGATACCGGGCATCGGGATGCTCCTCGTACCCCTCCGGCAGCAGCACGGTGGCCCCCAGGTAGATGGGCCGGCCCCAGAACGCGCTCAGCATGGGGCTCTGGAACTTGAAGCGCTTCACGTACCGGGTGTCCTCCGGGACCTCGACGGGGGGGAGCTCCCGCTCCACTTCCAGGTGCACCCTCCCCGTACGCCTCGGGTCCAGATGGATCGTACGCACCTCGCTCACCAAATTGCCCGGCGACCGGCGCCAGTCCTGTCCCTCCCAGCGGTCGTCGTGCATCCAGACCACATGCCCGTCCGCCCGCTCGAAGCGGCTGTAGATGTTGAAGAGGGCCTGCACGTGGTAATCCCCCGCCGGCAGGTCGGAGAGGGACTCCAGGGGGGAACCGAGGGTGCCGGCATCGATGACCGCCGTCTCACCCGGCTCCAGTCCTTCGATGTCCACCCCGAAGAAGGGCACGCCGTAGCGCCCCACCTGGAGCCTCGGTTCGGGGGTCTCCTCCCTGCTGATCATCACGAAGGCGCGGCCGGTGAGAGGCCCTTCACGGAGTGACTCGGGGAAGCTCACCTCGAACCGAAGGGACGTGGCCCCCGGTTCGGCACAGGAGGAGAGCAGCAGCAGGGGGAGGAGGAGGATGATGAGGGGGAGGGTCCGCCGCGGCATGGGGTCGGGCTCCTTGCTCGAGGGATGGGGAGAGGGGCCGAGGATGCATCTTAGCAGGAGCAGGCTCGCGCGGCCAGCACCTGCCCCTTATACTTCCCGCATGATGACCGGGAAGAAGAGAGAACAGGACGAACCGGAAGAGGTCCGTCTCGACCGGTGGCTCCATGCCGCCCGTTTCTACAAGACCCGCTCCCGGGCCGCCCGCGCCGTGGACGGGGGGAAGGTGAAGTACAACGGCAGCCGTCCCAAGCGGGCCCAGCCCGTCTCGGTGGGAGACCGCCTGCGCATCCGCAAGGGGAAGTACGAGTTCCGGATCGTCGTGGAGGGGCTCTCCGAGAAGCGGGGACCCGCCTCCGAGGCGGAGAAGCTCTACCGGGAGACCGAGTCCTCGAAGAGGGAACGGGCGGAGCTGAAGGAACAGCTCAAGGCCATGCCCACCCCCCGCTACGAGGGGAAGGGCCGTCCCACCAAGAAGGAACGCCGGGAACTGGAGGAGTTCCGCGAGAAGACCGGCTGGGGCACCTGAGGGCTCCGATACGGTTCAGCTCCCCGGAAGGGTCTGGTCCTCCCGGACCCTGGGCGCGATACCGATCCCGGTGGCACCGTACAGGAGGGCGAAGAGGAACCCGGTGTAGTTCATCACCGCCCACGGGATGTACGCGGTGGTGGACACATCCAGCGTGGCGGCCATGAACACCCCCGCCGCGCTCCACGGGACCAGGGGTACGATCACCGTCCCGCTGTCCTCGGTGGTCCGGCTCAGGTTCTTCGCTGCCAGGTCCCGTTTCTCGAACTCCTCGGCGTACAGTTCCCCCGGAACGATGATGGAGAGGTAGCTCGACCCGGTCACCAGGGCGGTGGTGATCCCGGTGGCCACCGCGGCCCCCACCAGACGGAAGGTGGACCGGATGTGGTCCCGCAGCGACTCGAGGATCCGGTCCAGCAGCCCGCACCGGGTCATGATCCCCGCGAAACCGAAGGCGCAGAAGACGATCAGCGTCACTTCCATCATGACCAGCATCCCGCCCCGAGCCAGCAGCCCGTCCACCTCCGCCACGCCCGTGGCGGGCTGATAGCCCTCCACGGAGGCCGCCGCCACCTCCACGGCGGGCATCCCCTGCATGAAGACCGCCAGCAGGGCGGCGATGAAGCTGGCCAGGAGCATGCCGGGCACGGTCGGGAGCTTGCGGAAAGCGAAGTAGAGCACGACGGCCAGGGGGAGCAGGAGCAGCAGGCTGAACCGGAACGAGTCCCGGAGCGCTCCCTGCAGGCTGCTCACGTCGGGCATGGCGGCCGGCACCGAGCCCAGTCCCACCACCAGATAGACCAGCAGCCCCAGCAGCCAGGCGGGACCGGTGGTCCAGAGCATGTGGCGGATGTGGTCGAAGAGGTTGGCCCGGGCGATGACCGGCGCCAGGTTGGTCGTGTCGCTGAAGGGGCTCAGCTTGTCCCCGAAGTAGGCGCCCGAGACGATGGCACCCGCAGCGGCCCCCAGGGGGATCCCCAGGCCGCCCGCCACACCCATCAGCGCCACCCCCACGGTGCCCACCGTCCCCCAGGAGGTGCCGGTGGAGATCGAGACGATCGAACAGATCACGCAGGCGGTGACCAGGAAGAAGCGGGGCGAGATGAGTTCCAGGCCCCAGCTCACCAGCATGGGGATGGTCCCGGCGGCGATCCAGGTGGCGATGAGGGCCCCCACGGTGATCATGATGAGGATGGCCGGCATCGCCTTCCCCAGCCCCTGGACGACCCCTTCCTCCATCTCCTTCCACGACCACCCCAGCCGGCGGGCCACCAGGCCGGCGGTCACCGCCGCCCCGATGAGGACCACCTCGATCCGATAGCCCAGCCAGGCGTAGCCCACTCCCAGGAGCAGGGCCATCACCACCAGGGGGGTGAGGGCCTCGGTGAGGCTCGGCCTGCGGGGCGCGGCCGCCTGAGGGGTCTCCGATGCCGGGCGATCGTCTTCCATGGCGATGCATGGTAGCGGCCGACGCCTTCTCCCTCAAGGGCGGGAAGCCCGGAATGGGGGATGAATCCCCCTTCACCGGGTGCTATACTCCTTCAAGCTGCCGCTCCCGGTGCTCTGCCTGCCCCGGATATCCAACCCCCACGCCATCGCCCTGCTGTGGGCGAATGGGAGGCAACCAGCCATGTTCCGCAGGCGCCTGACGCCCCTTCTGCTCATGTTCCTCGCCGCCGTCCTGCTGGGCGGATGCGACCAGATCCTCGACAACGACGACGACGACGGGGGGGGGACACCTCCGGTCTCGTGGGGACCTGGAACGCAGTGACCTTCACCTTCACAAGCACCGCGGACCCGTCCCAGTCGGCGGAGCTCGTCTCCGCAGGCATGGTCATGAGTCTGACCCTCCGGGAGGATGGGAGCTTCACCGTCAGCCAGAGCTTCCCCGACTGGGGCTCGGAGACCACCAACGGTACCTGGACCGCCGACGACGACTCCCTGTACGTCACCGAGACGGGGTCGGGGACCGTGGGCATGGCGTATGCCCTCTCCGGAGACCAGCTCACCATCGAGCGCGGCGGTGAGGATTTCGACTTCGACGGTGACGGCACCCCGGAGTCGGCGACCCTGGTAATCGTCATGGAACGCGATACCGGCGCCAGCGACGAACTCGCATCGCTCGCAGGCACCTGGACGGCCTCCGAGTTCCTCTTCACCAACCCCACCAACGCCGAACAGACCTGGGACCTCGTCGCGTGGGGCGGAATCTTCGTCATCAAGGTGGACGCCGGAGGGACCTTCCAGCTCCTGAACGTCTGGCCGGATGACGAGGGCCCCGTGGAAGTGCAGTCAGGGCCCCTATCAGCCACTGCGGACAGCCTCACCGTGGTCACCCCGGACGGGGCCATGACGCTGGGGTACGAGGTGGACGCGGCCAACACCGACCGCATGACCCTGTCGATCTCCGCAGCGCTGTTCGACTGGGACGGTGACGGCACGGACGATCCCGCCGACCTCGCCATCGACCTCACCCGGGGCACCGAACCCTTGCTGAGCGACATGGTCGGGCTGTGGCACTTCTCCAGCGGTGAAGCTGTCGACCTGGAGGACCCGGCGGCCGCGATCGGGTTCCCCCCGCTGGTCGACGAGGTGATCGACGTGCAGGCCGGGGGCGCCTTCACGCACTTCCGGATGGCCCCCTACGACTCCACCGTGGAGGACACCGGTACCCTGAGCGTCTTCGGCGAGGCCCTCATCGTCGACCCCGACGACCCGATGGGTGAGACCGACGCCATGCAGCTGGAGTTCACGGGGTCGCTCCTGACGGTCCGTACCATGGATTGGTTCGACTACGACCAGGACGGGATGGACGAACCGGTCCTGATGGAGACCAGTTTCGAACCGTACAGCGGCCCCTCCGTGGCCGACATATCCGGACCGTGGGCGGCCAGCAGCTACACCGTCGACCCGCAGATCGACTGGTCCTCCCGGGAACTGGTCAGCGAGGGCGCCACCTTCACCCTGAAGCTGGACTCGGCGGGGGACTATGAGATGATCCAGACCTACCCCGGCCGGGAGGACCACTTCAGCAACGGCACGCTGGAAGCCATCGGCCCTGTATTGCGGAGCACCGAGTCCTCGGGACACGAGTCCTTCGTGTACCTGGACGACTGGACCGGCACGGTCATGGACATCATCAATCCCTACAGCTACTTCGATGTGGACGATGACGAGTGGGATGACCTAGTGGTGGAGACCATCCAGTTCGAGACGGTGACCGAGACCCACCTTGATTCGCTGGTCGGGACCTGGACGGCCGCCAGCATGACCTTTCACGACCCGTACGACTACTACGCATCGTACGACATGATCACCGACGGGGGCACGTTCACCCTGACCGTGGAGGCGAACGCTTCCTACACCGTCCAGATCACTCAGCCGGGAGGTGCCGAGGAGGTCAACACGGGCAGCCTGAGCATCATCGGAGACATGCTGAAGATCTACGACGATGCGGACATGACGTACTCGGCGGCCCAGTACAGCTTCCTCAGCAACACGCAGCTCCAGCTGATCCGCAACGACGAATCCCACGACTTCGATGGGGACGGCTACGATGACCCGGCCTACATGGTCCTCATCCTGAACGAGCAGTAGACCGGGGGACGGCCTCTGGATCCTTCCCCGCGAAGGGAGCAGATACAGCAAGGGGCGCCTCATCGGAGGCGCCCCTTGTTTGTAAGGTCCCTGCCGGCGGGTCAGTCGAAGGCCTCCTCCGGCTGCCGGCCCGAGGGAGTGACCTCGACGATCTTCCCGTTGGGATCGCTGAGCATGGGATGAGGCACGCCGTCCTCCTTACAGGCAGCTGGACCGGGACATGGAGGACCCCGAGGAGACAGCGAGGATATCCGAACCGCGAGCAGCCTTCATCCGGTGCTCCCGCGGACTTCACCCAGCACCCTGCGGAGCCCTGCCAGATCCACGGTCACACGGGCCCCCGCCGCGGTGAGCTCCTCGGCGAGTTCCGCGGCGCCTGCCCCTCCCGCAACGAGGCCGCATCCCCTCGGAAGGTCCTCTGCCAGCCTCCTCACCTCGCGCACCACCGCTCCCCGGTCGACGGGATGGACGATGCTCACCCCTGCCAGAGCGGCTCCTCTCCTCCGCACCAGCTCCGAGATCTCCCCGGCCGGCAGGTCCGGTCCCGCATAGAGCACGTCCCACCCCTCGACCACCGCCGTACAGGCGGCGAGAAGGGCCCCGATCTCGTGCCGTTCTCCCGCAGGGGCAGCGATCACCATGCGGGGCGCCTCCGGTGCCGACCATAGCCGGACCAGCAGGTCCATGAGGAAACGACGGACCACACCGCTGGCCACATGTTCCTCGCCCGGCCCCAGCCGTCCTTCCTGCCACCGTTCCCCTACGCGGTGCATGAGCCCCGCCACCAGCCCATCCAGCAGGTCCTCCGGACCCAGCAGCACCTGGGCCCGATCCAGACCCTCCCGCAGGCCGGAGGGGTCGAGATCATCCACGGCCTCCAGGGCCTGCTCGAGGTGGGGAGCCGCTCGCTCGGCCATCCCCCGTTCGACCCCCTCCAGGCGTGCCTCGGCCAGGCGGTCCTCCCGGACCATCCGGGCCAGTTCCCCGGTGGAACGTTCTGCGACGTCTCCTATACGGCGGCCCGCTTCGGTGACCTCCCTGAGGATCCTGAGGCGCTCGATGTCCTCGTCTGAGTAGCGCCGCTGTCCCCCGCCGGTACGATCCGGCTCCACGGCCGCGTACCGTTTCTCCCACGCCCTGAGGACGTCCGGTGAGAGCCCGCTCCGGTTGGCCGCCACCTGGATGGGATGGCGCCGCTCCTCTCTGCGATCCTCGGTTCCGTTCATAGCCTCCATCGTAACCCGACTGTTCAGGTTTTGTCAAATGCAATACCTGAACATGCGCTCGATAATTCCTGTCGCACCCCGTATGTCCTTCGACAGGGGCTGTACGGCCAGGATCCCCGCCCGAGCGGGGATCGCCGAGAACATCGTGGAGGCAGCCCCCCAGCTCCTTCACCGCCCACCGGTCGTCGTTGCACTGGGGGAGGATGGCCGGCGCTGCTGTTTGTGGTTCGGATTGCCCCGCAGCCCGCCTGCACCTAGACTCAGGACGTTCCAGCGAGAAGCAGACCGACCCTTCGAACGTCACGTGCAGGAGCGCCCGATCATGCTCAATCGCCGCACTCCCCTCCTTCGTGTCCTCCCTTCGCTCCTCCTCTTCGGCTTCCTCTGCATGGCCCCCGGGACCGCCACGGCACAGCAGATACCCTCCCCGGACACCTTCCTGGGTTTCGAACTGGGTGCCGACAACAAGCTGGCGCACTGGGACCAGATCCTCGAGTACCTGGAGACGACCGACGCCGCTTCGGAGCGCATCCAGCTGGTGGAACTCGGGAAGAGCACCCTGGGCCGGACCTTCCCCATGCTCATCATCACCTCGGCGGAGAACATGCGGGGGCTGGACCGGATCAAGGAGATCAACCGCAGACTCTACGCGCCGGAGAGCATATCCGGGCCGGATGAGGCCCGGCGGCTGATCTCCGACGGCAAGGCGGTGGTCTGCATCACCCTGAACATCCACTCCACCGAGATCGGGGCGAGCCAGATGGTCATGGAGGCGGTCCACCGCCTAGCCACCGAGCAGAGCGATTACATGCAGAACATCCTGGACAACGTGGTGCTCCTTCTCTTCCCCTCCCTGAACCCGGACGGACAGGCCATGGTGGTGGACTGGCACCGGGAGACCCTGGGGACCGAGTACGAGGGTTCCCGCATGCCCTGGCTCTACCACCTCTACACGGGGCACGACAACAACCGGGACGCCTACATGTTCACCCAGGTGGAGACGCAGCACCTCGGGCGGGTGCTCTACCACGACTGGTTCCCCGAGATCTGGCTGGACGAGCACCAGATGGGCGGATCCGGCGCCCGCATCTTCCTGATGCCCGCCGCCGGCCCTCCCAACCCGAACGTGGACCCCTGGATCTACCGCACGGCGGGCCTCCTCGGTTTCGCCCAGGCCCAGGCCCTGGACATGGAAGGGAAACACGGCATCGTCTACGGTCAGACCTATACCTACTGGTGGCAGGGTGCGATGGCGTGGACCGGCTGGTGGCACAACATGGTGGGGATGCTGAGCGAGGTGGCCTCCGCCGACCTGGCGGCTCCGGTCTACCAGGCGGAGGCCCCCCTGGGGTTGAGGCGGGGGGACGAGCTGCCCCCGGCCTACCGGGACTGGCCCGAGGGCTACCGTCCACCCCCCCGGGACACGGAGGTACGCCCCGAGTACCTGAGCCCGTGGACAGGCGGCAAATGGACCCTGCGGGACATCATCGACTACGAGAACATCATCACCTTCGCGCTGCTGGACGCAGCCGCCGACATGCGCGAGAACCTGCTGGAAGGCATCTACGAGGTGAACCGGCGCACCGTGGAGAAGGGGGAGGCCGGCGACCCCTACGCCATCCTGATCCCCGCAGACCAGCACGACGACCCCACGGTGGTCAAGCTCGTGCAGACCCTCTTCATGGGCGGTGTGCGAATCGAACGGGCCACCTCCGACTTCACCGCGGACGGCCGCCGCTGGCCCGCCGGCACCTACATCATCCCCATGGCCCAGGTCTTCCGAAACTACGCCAAGGACCTCCTGGAGCCCCAGGTCTACCCCTCCGAGATCCCACCCTACGACGTCTCCGGCTGGAGCCTCGGCATGCAGATGGGCGTGGAGACGGTGTTCGTCTCCGAACCCTTCTCCTGGAAGGGTGAGACGGCGGGCGCGGCCCCCATGCCGGCGGGTACGATCCGCGGGAGCGGGGAGGTCTTCCTCCTCGATCCCCGCGCGAACGACAGCTTCACCGCGGCCCTCCGTCACCTGCGGGCGGGCCGCCGTGTGGGCCGGCTCCCCGCCTCCATCACCGCCTCCGGCATCGACCTCCCCCCCGGTGCCTTCGTGGTGGAGGGGGAAGGGGTCCGTTCCGAGGTGGAGGCGGCCGTGGAGGACCTGGGCATCGACGCCTTCGCCCTCCCTCGGACCCCTTCAGGGGTCCGCTGGCTGGATGGAGCCCCCCGGGTGGGTCTCTACCAGGGCTGGGGGGGCAACATGGACGAGGGCTGGACCCGCTACGTGCTGGAGGACTTCGAGTTCGACCCGATCGTGATCCGCCCGGAGGATATCCGGGACCAGAACGGCCTCATCGACCGATACGATGTGATCCTCTTCCCCGATGACCGCTACCGCTCCATCCTCCGGGGCCGGATGGGTTCCAGCAGCCCTCCCCGATACCGGGGAGGCATCGAGGAGAGCGGGGAGGCCGCGCTGGTTGAGTTCGTGGAACAGGGGGGTACGCTGGTCACCCTGGGCGGGGCGACCGACCTGGCCCTCACCTCCTTCCGCGCCCCGTTCCGTCCCGCCCTGGGGGGAGTGGGCCGGGACGCGTTCTACTGCCCCGGCTCCCTCCTCCAGGTGGAGGTGGATCTCTCCCACCCCATCGCCTGGGGCATGCCGGAGAAGGCCGACGTGATGTATGCGATGGAGATGGTCCTCGACCAGGCCCCGGCCTTCGACCCGCAGGCGCGCCAGGTGGCCGTTCGTTTCGGCGGGGAGGATCCCCTCCGGTCGGGATGGCTCCGCGGATCAGAGCACATCCAGAACACCATCGGGGCCGCGACATACGCCTTCGGAGAGGGGGAGCTGGTGCTGCTGCCCCTGCGGGTCCAGCGGAGGGCACAGACCCACGGCACCTACAAGCTCCTCTTCAACCCCCTGCTGGGCAGTACCCTCCAGCGATAGGGACCGGACAGGAGCGATGAACGGGAGGCCGCCCGGCACGCAGCCGTCCGGGCGGCCTCTCCTTCATCAAGGTCAGCGGTGCAGCGTGGTGGGGAGCGCCGCGGGCCGCAGCAGCTTGTAGACCGGCAACAGAGGGGCCTCGTCCGCCTCACCCGCTTTCCAGCGTTCCAGGCGGGGCTTGGGGAGCCACGCATCCATCCGGTTCCACCGGAAGATGTTGTCGTTGGTCTCCGGCTCCATCAGGTGGGCCGCGACCCGGCCCATCACCTGGTCGGTGGGGATCACGTAGGTGCCCTCCGGGAACTCCTCCTCCACCGTGACGACCTCCCCCACCTCCACGATCACGGCCGCGTCGTGGTTGTACTCCCTGCGGTATCGCAGGTCCTCGAGACGGTAGGCCTGCACCTCGAGGGTGACGGCTTCCCGGAGGACCTCCACCGCGATGCCGTGCTCCAGGAGGAGCCGGGCGGCGTCCACCGCGTCACGGGGGAGCAGGTAGGCCCACGGCCGGTCCCGCCGGGCGGTGGGCACGGGCTCCTTGACGATCTTCCCGCCGGTGACCGTGACCAGCTCCCGCTCCTCCCTGGGGGTCCTCCGGTCACCGGAGAGGTACTGGTAGTCGACGGTCCACTCCTCGGGTGCGTATTCCATGGCCACCGTGACCTTCTCCCCCTCCCGAGTGCCCATGGCCACCGTCTCCCGGCGCACCTCCGAGACCAGGGAGACCAGATGGTCCGCCCGGGTGCGGGCGAACTCGAGGACGGCACTGTAGGCCACCACGCCGCTCTCCACCGACGGCTCCATCTCCTGGCCGCCGGGGGACTCGAAGAGGATACCCACGGTGTTGGCCATACCCAGGTAGTTGCGGCCGATCCGCGGGTCGGACCCGCCCACGCGCCACCCCTCTTCGTTCCCCCCGCTGTAGTAGAAGCTCCTGTACCCCTGCTCCTCCATCCGGCGGTCGATGAGGGGGAAGATCTCCCGGTCACAGAGGTCCGTGATGGCCGGGGCCGAGGAATCGTTGCTGGGACCCTGGTAGCAGATATTGTAGGGGTAGGAACCGCCGTTGTGACCGTCCACCGCGAGGTGAGGATGCCAGCGGTTCACCACGTTGCCGACGAAGTCGCGGAGGGCGGGCTGTTCGAGCTTCATGTAGTCCCGGTTCATGTCGATGCCCCACGCGTTCCCCCGGATCCCCCGTTCGGTGGCCTCGAAGCCGTCCGGGTTGATGGAGGGGACCACCAGGACCACCAGGTCGTCCAGCACGGCGTTCAGGGGGGTCCCCCGGGCGGCCAGGTCACGGATCATGATGAGCAGGGACTCCCGCAGGGTCCGTTCGCCGCCGTGCACGTTCGCCGCCAGCAGCACCACCGGCCTGCCGCTCACCATGGCCTCCCGGGGGTCCCGGACGGCGGGGCGGCTGAAGACCGCGTAGGGAAGGGTGCGGCCCTGCCAGCTCTCGCCGTAGGTCCCCAGCCGCATGTCCAGGCTGCCCGCCTGGACCGCCTCCAGGTACTCCACCATCTCGGCAAAGGAGGTGTAGCGGGTGAATCCTGAGACCTCGGCGGGGGTCTGGATCTCCTGCTGTGCGGTCGCGTCCGCGGAGACCGCGAGGGTCAGCAGCAGCCCCAGAACGCATGATGTGAGGGTCCGTGTCTTCATGATCTTCCTCGTCGGCTCCCGGGTGGATGTCGTCGACCATATACCTCTCTTACACTCCCGGGGGCCGCTTCCTTGAAGTCCAATACACGTGATGCACGGGCTCTTTCGTGTCCCGGGGATCGGACTATATTGTCCGGAGACCCGAGCATGGAGCCCGACCATGACCCCTGTGACCACCAGCTATTCCTTCGACGCGCTCCTGCCCCCGGCCATGGCCGAGAAGGCGGAGGACGTGGGTGTCGGGAAGGCCAACCTGGACTTCTATCCCATGTTCTTCCTGGCCATCCTGGCGGGGGCGTTCATCGCCCTGGGAGCGGTGTTCGCCACCTCGGCGACCACCGGTGGGGCGGAACTCCCCTACGGTGTCAGCAAGCTCCTCGCCGGGCTCACCTTCTGCCTCGGCCTGATCCTCGTCGTGGTGGCGGGAGCGGAACTGTTCACGGGGAACAACCTGAAGGTCATGGCGTGGGCCAGCGGCAAGCTCAGCACGGGCACCCTGCTCCGGAGCTGGGCCATCGTCTACCTGGGGAACTTCGTCGGCTCGGTCCTGACCGCCTGGATGATGTTCCTGAGCGGTCAGTACGCCTTCGGCGGGGGGGAGGTGGGACTCAACGCCCTGGCCATCGCCGATGCCAAGACCGGCCTCACCTTCCTGCCCGCCTTCATGCTGGGTATCTTCTGCAACGCGCTGGTCTGCCTGGCGGTCTGGCTCTGCATGTCGGCGCGGAGCGTGACGGACAAGATCCTTGCCATCCTCTTCCCCATCACCGCCTTCGTGGCCGCGGGCTTCGAACACTGCGTGGCCAACATGTACTTCATCCCGGTGGGGCTCTTCATCAAGGAGGGGGCAGGGACCGGATTCTGGGAGACCACCGGACGGAGCGCCGCCGAATACGCCGACCTGACCTGGGGGAACTTCCTGGCCGGCAACCTGATCCCGGTCACCCTCGGCAACATCATCGGCGGCTCGGTCATGGTGGGACTGGTCTACTGGTTCATCTACCGCCGCATGGGTGCGGGGAAGGCGGCGAGGAAGTCCGCCTGATCACCGCACGTCCTGGAGGGCCCGGTCCATCTCCGTGACCACCTCGCCGCCCCCCGGACGGCAGATCACCGTGTCCTCCACCCCCACCCCGCCGTCCTCGAAGATCACCTTCGGCTCGATGGCCATGACCTGACCCTCCTCGAGGGGGCCGGTGAAGGGGCGGGCCAGGACGGGCCACTCGTCCATCTCCAGACCGATCCCGTGGCCCAGGAAGCGCACCTTGTTGGGGCCGCGGTTCATGAAGTGCTCGGCGAGCCCCGCCCGCTCCGCCTCCTCGAGGGCCCAGGCGTAGATCTCGGCCGGGATCGCCCCGGGCACGAATCGCCGTACCGTCTCTTCCATCAGTTCTCGTTGTGAAGGCTTAGTCGCGGCATATCGTTTGTTTCACCGGATCGGAGACCGTGACTATATGAAGAAGACGTTCGAGTCCCTTTTTTACGGGATTACCTTTTT
>JAWOFN010000019.1:0-7607 GCA_046497505.1 bacterium
AGCGAGGCCCAGGAGAACGCCCCCTCGATCATCTTCATCGACGAGATCGATTCCATCGCTCCCAAGCGGGGTGAGGCCACCGGCGAGACCGAGCGCCGGGTCGTGGCCCAGCTCCTCTCGCTCATGGACGGGCTGGAGCCGCGGCAGAACGTGGTGGTGATCGGGGCCACCAACCGGGTAGACGCCCTGGACGAGGCGATCCGGCGCCCCGGCCGGTTCGACCGGGAGATCGTCATCGGGGTCCCCGACCTCGACGGACGCCGTGAGATCCTGGGGATCCACACCCGGGGCATGCCCCTGGAGGAGGAGGTGGACCTGAAGGCCCTGGCCCGGACCACCTACGGCTTCGTGGGCGCGGACCTGGCCAGTCTCACCCGAGAGGCGGCCATCGAGGCGCTGCGCCGGACCCTGCCCAGCATGGACCTGGAGGAGGAGGAACTCCCAGCGGACATCCTGGACGACCTGGTGGTGACCCAGGAGGACTTCGGGAACGCCATGCGGCGGATCCAGCCCTCCGCCCTAAGGGAGATCATGATCCAGGTCCCCACCGTGCGCTGGGACGACGTGGGCGGCCTCGCCGGGGTGAAGCAGTCCCTCCGGGAGACGGTGGAGCTGCCCCTCAAGGACCCCGAGGCGTTCCGGCGGGTGGGCATCCGTCCCGCCAAGGGATTCCTGCTCTACGGGCCGCCGGGAACGGGTAAGACCCTGCTGGCCAAGGCGGTGGCCCGGGAGGCGGAGGCGAACTTCATCGCCACCCGCTCCAGCGAGCTGCTGAGCAAGTGGTACGGCGAGTCGGAGAAGCAGATCGCCAAGCTCTTCAAGCGGGCCCGCCAGGTGGCACCCACGGTCGTCTTCTTCGACGAGCTGGACTCCCTGGCTCCCCGGCGGGGCGGGGGGATCGGCGAGCCGGCGGTGACCGAGCGGGTGGTGAACACCCTGCTGGCCGAGCTGGACGGTCTGGAGGAACTGCAGGGCGTCGTGGTCATCGGAGCGACGAACCGACCCACCCTCCTGGATCCGGCCCTGCTCCGTCCGGGCCGCTTCGACGAACTGGTCTACGTGCCGGTCCCGGACGAGGAGGGACGGGTCAAGATCCTCGAGATCCACACCGAGGAGATGAGCCTGGCAGCGGACGTGGACCTGTCGGATATCGCCGCCCGGACCCAGGGCTACACCGGCGCCGACCTGGAGAACCTGGCACGACGGGCGGGCCTGGGTGCCCTCAGGGAGGACCGTGCTGCCGAGGAGGTCCCCATGCGCTTCTTCGAGAAGGCGCTGGAGGAGACAGGCGCCTCGGTCACCGAGGAGATGGAGGAGGAGTACAAGCGCATCGCGGAGCGACTGAAGCGGGAGAGCCCCGGCGAGCGCAGGCGGATCGGCTTCAACGTGGATGAGGCGGAGGGCGGCGGTGAGCCCTCCCGGCCCGGCCGCGAGACCGAAGAGGTGGAGGCCTGAGACGCCGTGCCGGAACTCCCCGACGTCGAGACCTTCAAGCGCTACATCCAGAGCACCTCCCTCCACCAGCCCATCCAGCGGGTGGAGTCCCTGGAGGCCCGGCTGGTGAAGAACACCAGCCGGCCGGCCCTTTGCCGTGCCCTCATGGACCGCTCCCTGGAGGAGCCCCGCCGTCATGGGAAGTACCTCTTCCTGCGCACCGACGGCGACCCGATCCTGCTCCTCCACTTCGGGATGACCGGCCGTCCCCACTATTACCGGGACCCGGAGCAGGAGCCGGACTACCCCGTCCTCTACCTGGTCTTCGAGAACGGTTACCGCCTGGCCTATTCCGCTCCCCGGAAGCTGGGTGAGATCCGTCTGCTGAAGGACATCGGCGCCTTCATCCGCCAGAAGGGGCTGGGACCAGACCCCATCGCCGACGACATGACCGAGGAGGATTTCCGCGGCCGGCTGGAAGGAAGACGCGGGACCGTGAAGGGAGCACTCATGGACCAGTCATGCATAGCGGGGATCGGGAACGAGTATTCCAACGAGATCCTCTTCCAGATGCGGCTGCACCCGAAGGCGGATATGAGAGCGCTGGATGTGGGGGACCGGGAGGACCTCTATCTCACCACCCTGGGGGTGCTCCGCACCGCCATCGACGCGGGAGCCGAGAAGGTGCGTTTTCCCGATTCCTACTTGCTGAAGCATCAGTTCGGGGACGGGAAGTGCCCCGGGTGCGGAGGGGAGATCCAGCGGATGGAGGTGCTCGGACGGGGCACCTACTGGTGTCCCTCCTGCCAGGAGGCCTGAGTTGAGAACAGAGGCTGCATCCGACCCAACACGGAGGGGTGATCTTGATGAAAGCGACCGCGGATATCCAGATCGTGGTGATCGGGGAAGGCGTCTCGGTACGTGACCAGGTGGAGGAGGCCGTGGCGGCCATCGAGGCCTCGGGCCTGGAGTACACCGTCCACGGCTGGGGGACCAACGTGGAGGGAGAGGTCCGGGAGGTCCTGGATCTGGTGGAGAACCTCCACACCGCCCTCCATCAGAAGGGCGCGGTCCGTCTCAACACCTATCTGAAACTGGGCACCCGGACGGACAAGGACTCCACGCTGGAGGGGAAGGAACTGTAGTCGGGAGGCCGGCCTGAGCTCTACCAGCGGGTGGCGATCATGACGTGGGCGCCCTGGAGACGCCGGCTGACCGAACGGGCCACCGCCTGCATGAGGTGATAGCCGAAACGGTGATCCTCTTCGCACAGGTCCACGAAATCCCGACCTTCGAAGACCGCGGTCTCGGCGTGCCCCCTGGCCACCGCCGAGGCGGTGGTCCGGTGCGGCTTCACGACCGCTGACCACTGGATCAGGTCCCCTTCCCCCACCGTGTCCACCACCCGGGCCCGGCCCTCCACTTCCATCACGATGTCCACCTCCCCCTTCATCACCACATGGAGCTCGCTGGCCTCGGTGTCCGCCTCGAAGAGGGTCTCCCCGGGAGCATAGGTGTGCATACGCCCGATCTGGGCCAGCCGGATCAGGCTCTCGCGGTCCGCCCCTGCGAAGCAGGGGTATCTCCGCAGCTTCTCCACGGGGATCATGGAGGGACCTCCCGATCGGGAGGGTGGGGCAGGCAGGCCGGATGAGAGGACCTCCTCATCCTATCGCGCGGGGCCCTCGTTGTCACATCCATTCACATGTGGCGGGCCCCCCCGCCCCCCTGGCTGCGGCAGCGCAGTTCCAGGACGCCGGTGCCCACGATCAGATCCTTGACGTCCCGGGCGGCGGTCCTCCGCGGAAGAGCTGGATGTGGATTCTCTGCCGGGGACCCGCTATGCTGGACAGCCGGCAGACGGTCCACACCCCAACCCCGGCGGTACGGTGATGAGTGAGAAGGAACTGAGCAGTACGACCCGGATCGAGCGGTCCGCCACCATCGAGGTCAACGCCCCCCCGGACGAGGCCTTCCCCCTCTTCACCCCCCTGGGGGAGGGACTCTGGTCGGAGGACTGGGACCCGGTCTTCCGCCACCCCGAGGAGGCGGAACTCGAGGACCGTGCGGTGTTCACGACCCCCGACGGTCCCGGTGGGGACCGGGTGTGGACGATCCTGAAGTACCGGCCGGGGAAGCACCGGATCTCCTACCTGTGCATCACGCCTGGCCTGCTGCACTCCTGGATCGACATCAGCTGTGAGGGGACCGGCATGGGGACATCGAAGGTGGAGGTCGCCTACACCGACACCGCCCTCTCCGAGAAGGGACAGGCGTACATCGAGCGGGACTCGGAGGAGGCATTCACCAGCCGGATCGGTCACTGGGAGCACGCCATCAACCGGTACCTGCGCTCGGGAGGCAGCCGCACCTGACCGCCCGTCTGCCCCCTCATCCCGAACCGGCCCGGTTTCTCCGACACGGTCGTTCGGACGGGGGAGGTGTGCCGGCAACGTCACCGTCTATCGCTTCTCGACCACAGGACCATGACTATGGCAGTGAAGAAGATCGTCACCGGAGGACAGACGGGCGTGGACCGCGCCGCCCTGGATGCGGCAGAGGGACTCGGCCTGGAACGGGGGGGGTGGTGCCCTGCGGGCCGGAGGGCCCAGGATGGGGAGATCCCGGAGGGGTATCCGCTGGAGGAGACCCCCTCCCGGGAGTACGAGCAGCGCACGGAGTGGAACGTCAGGGACTCCGACGCCACGCTGATCCTGAACCGGGGCCCCCTTGACGGCGGGACCCTCTACACGGTGAACATCGCCCGGGAGATGGGGCGTCCCCACCTGATCGTCCAGCTCGAGGAGATGGACGGGGAGGAGAGGGAGCGGGCGGGACAGGCCCGTGTCCGGAGGTGGCTGGAGGACGAAGAGGTGGAGGTGCTCAACGTGGCCGGGCCCCGGGAGCAGAAGCGGCCGGGCATCTACGAGGAGGCTGCCGCCCTCCTGCGGGTCCTCTTCGCCCCGCCGGAGCGCTGAGTTGGACCGGGCGTTCCGGGGGGTGCTGGCCGCGGTCCTGCTCCTGACCGCCGCGGTGGTCCCGGCGGCCCTCCTCACCGACAGGCCGATCTGGGCAGTGGATGCGGTCGTGCTGGGGACGGCCTACTATCTCGTCTACCGCCTCCGCCGCACCCTGGTCCTGACCCCGGTGCTCTTCGCCATGCTGGGCCTTCTCGTGCTGGCCCACTGCTGGTCGGTGCTGGGGATGTTCGGGATGAGCTTCTTCGGCCTGGAGTGGGACACCTACATCCATACCTACAGCAACTTCGTGGTGGGCCTGATGGCGTACCGCTACATGGGGAAGTTCGAGACGGGGGGCCTCGAACGCCTCGTCGCCGCGTTCCTGCTGGTGCTGGGCGTGGGCCTGACCAACGAGCTGGTGGAGTTCGTCGGCTACCGCATCGGGGGGGAGGGGGAGGGGCTCTTCCTCCTGGGTCCCGGCGACATCGGGGCCACCAACGCCTTCGAGAACCTCATGACCGATTTCCTGTACGATACCCTGGGAGCGCTGGCCGGTCTCGCAGCGGGCTTCGCCGCCTGGCGGGACCAGGCCCCCGGCCTGTAGCCCGGCACCCGGAACTGCCCGGTGATGGAGTGCACACCGAAGGTGCCCACGTCCACCGGCCGCAGATCGTACGGCTGCCGGACAGGACCTGCCGCTCGGCCTCGCCCCGGTCTACTGACGATCTCTCCGTTCCAGGGCCTTCACCTTGTCCAGGCGGCGCACGTAGCGCTCTTTCGGGTCGAAAGAGGCCCCGAGGAAGCCCGCCACGAGCTTCTCGGCCAGGGCCGCCCCGATGATCCGTCCCCCCAGGCAGATGACGTTCATGTCGTCGTGCTCCACCCCCTGGACCGCGGAGTAGATGTCGTGACACACCGAGGCCCGGATCCCCCGGAGCTTGTTGGCGGCCACACCGGCGCCCACCCCGCTGCCGCAGATCAGGATCCCCCGGTCTGCCGCCTCCTCCTGGATCTTCCGCCCCACCGCCTCGGCTACGTCCGGGTAGTCGACGGCCACGTCGGGCGAGTCGGTCCCCAGGTTGATGACCTCGTGTCCCATCTCGGCCACCACCATGGCGACGTGGGCCTTGAGGGGGTAGCCAGCGTGGTCGGCCCCGATGGCAACGCGCATGTCAGTCCTCCAGGAGTCGTTGGATGCGTTCGACCACGTCCTCGGCGGTGAAGCCGTACTCCCGAAGTACGACCTCGCCGGGAGCCGAGGCCCCGAACCGGTCCACTGCGTGGACGTGGGGGGTCTTGCCGGTCCACCGCTCCCATCCCAGGGAGGCACCCGCTTCTATGGAGACGACGAGACTGCCGGATGGGAGAACCTCTTCCCGGTAAGCGGGGTCCTGCTCTTCGAAGACCTCCCAGCAGGGGAGGCTCACCACCTGGGTGGGGACGGTCCGTCCTTCCAGGATCGCCTTGGCCTCCAGGGCAAGGTGTACCTCGCTCCCGGTGGCCACCAGCGTGATCTCCGGGGACCCCGAGGTGCGGCTCAGCACATACCCCCCCTTCAGGGTCCCCTTCGCCCGCTCCGGGTCGAGGACCGGCACGCCCTGTCGGGTGAGGAGCAGGGCAGTGGGTCCCTCCCGGTACTCCAGGGCCAGGCGCCAGGCCGCTGCGGTCTCGTTGGCGTCGGCGGGACGGATGACCCGGAGGCCGGGGACCAGCCGGAGACTCATGGCCTGTTCCACCGGCTGGTGGGTGGGGCCGTCCTCGCCCAGGCCGATGGAATCGTGGGTGAAGACGTAGTGCACGGGCAGCCGCTGCAGGGCGGCCATGCGGATCGCGGGCCGCATGTAGTCGCTGAAGACCAGGAAGGTGCCGGCGTAAGGGATCACCCCGCCGTGGAGGGCCATGCCGTTGCAGACCGTACCCATGGCGTGTTCCCGGACCCCGAAGCGGATGTTGCGTCCCTCCGGGTGGTCGGCGGAGTTATCGGGGCTGTCCTCCAGGAGGGTCTTGTTGGAGGGAGCCAGGTCGGCGCTCCCGCCGACGAGGTTGGGGACCGAGGGGGCCAGCGCGTTCAGCACCTTCCCGGAGGCGCTCCGGGTGGCCATGGGTTTCGAGCCCGCCTCGAAGGAGGGGAAGAGTCGTTCCCATCCCTCGGGGAGCCCGCCGGCCAGTTCCCGCCGGAGCTGCTCCCCCTTCTCGGGGTGCTCGATCATGTAGCGCTCGAGCATCTCCTGCCAGGCGTTCTGCCGCTCCCGGCCCTCTGCCGCCGCGTCCATGTGCTCCCGGACCTCTTCGGGGACCCGGAAGGTCTCGTCGGGGGGCCATCCCAGGTTCTCCTTGGTGAGCCGCACCTCCTCCTCGCCCAGGGGGGCACCGTGGGCATCGGAGGTGTCCTCCTTGTTGGGACTGCCCGGGGCGATGGTGGTGCGGCAGATGATGAGGGAGGGGCGTTCCTCATCCTCCGTCGCCGCCTCCAGCGCCCGGTCGACCGCGCCGGTGTCCGTGCCGTCCAGCGGACCCTGGACGTGCCACCCGTAGGCGCCGAACCGAGCCGCCACGTCTTCGGAGAAGGCCAGCTCGGTGTGTCCGTCGATGGTGATCCGGTTGTCGTCGTACAGGTAGATGAGCTTGCCGAGCCCGAGATGCCCCGCCAGGCTGGCCGCCTCGCTGGAGACCCCCTCCATGAGGTCGCCGTCGGAGCAGAAGGCGTACACCCGGTGGTCGAAGAGGGGGAAGGAGTCGGTGTTGTACCGGGCGGCGAGGAACCGCTCGGCCAGGGCCATCCCCACCCCCATGCCGAAGCCCTGCCCCAGGGGGCCGGTCGTGCACTCCACCCCGGGGGTCTCCCCGACCTCGGGATGGCCCGGGGTGCGGCTCTCCCACGATCGGAATCGTCTGAGGTCCTCGAGGTCCAGGTCGTAGCCGGTGAGGTGGAGCATGCTGTAGAGGAGCATGCTGGCGTGACCCATGGAGAGGACGAAGCGGTCCCGGTCGGGCCAGGAGGGGTCCGCGGGACTGTGCCGGAGGTGCCGCTTCCAGAGCACGTACGCCATGGGGGCGACGGCCATGGGGGTCCCCGGGTGCCCGCTGTCCGCCTTCTGCACGGCGTCCATGGCCAGGGTGCGCAGGGTGTTCACGGTCAGGCGTGCGATGTCCTCTGTCATGCGGGGCTCGCTCCCGGGTTCGGTCCTTGAGAGAGGGGGTGGGCGGGGGTCG
>JAWOFN010000040.1:0-4320 GCA_046497505.1 bacterium
GGATTCCCGGCTTTTCGGTCCCCCGGGTCGGGGCTGACAGGACGTCCCGCCGCCCGCTATCCTTCCCTGCCATGAGCGGGCCCGGCTCCTGAGGATGGACGGGACACCGAAGGGGCTCTGGGCGGAGACCGCCCTGGCCCCGGGCAGGTACTGGGAGGAGGAGGGGCGGGTCGAACGGGCGGTGAACGTCAACAAGAGCCTGATCTGGAAGGTCCCCGAGGGGGAGGACACGGAGGAGGCCCGGCGGAGACTCCGGGCCCTGGAGAAGCTGAGCGGACCCGAACAGCAGAGGAAGGACGTCATGGCGGAGGCGGAACGGCTCTTCGGCGCCATCGAACAGGGAGACAGGGAGCGGGTACGGGAGATGGTCGAGGAGGACCCGACCCTGCTCCGGGAGCGGAACGCGTCGGGGGCCACCCCCGTCCTCCATGCCCTCTACCACCGGAAGCAGGGACTCGTGGACGTCCTCCTGGAGCCCGGGGTGCCCCTGGACATCTTCGAGGCCGCCGCCCTGGGGCACACCGACCGCGTGAAGGGACTCCTCGAGGAGGACCCCCTGCTCCGGGATCAGCGTTCGCTGGACGGCTTCACCCCCCTCCACCTCGCCGCCTTCTTCGACCGCAGGGACACCGCGAAGCTCCTGATCCAGGAGGGGGCCGACATCGAGGCCGAGGCCCACAATCCCACGTCGGTCCGGCCGCTCCACAGCGCGGTGGCCGGGGGGGCCATGGAGGTGGTCATGATGCTCCTGGCCCGGGGGGCGGACCCGAACAGCCGGCAGCAGCGGGGGTTCACCCCCCTGATGGGAGCGGCCGCCGGGGGCCACGAACCCATGGTACGCCTCCTCGTCGCCTCAGGGGCGGACCCCTCACTGCAGGGGGAGGACGGCCGGGACGCGGCCCGGGTGGCCCGGGACTACGGCCACGGGAGGCTGGCGGACATGCTCAGCGGGTAGGGTTCAGTCGGCCGGCCGGTCCGGGTCCCTCCTGATCCGGTTCGTGACGAAGGCGACCGCCATCAGCCCGATCCCCACGATAGCGAAGAGGAGGGGCATGAGCGGGAAGAACTGGAGGTCGACCCCGACCAGGTCGAGCACCCCGAGCAGTACGGCCACCAGACCCAGGATCAGGCCCGCCGTGTCGCGACGGGTCGGGATCAGTTTCCGGACCACACTCATCCCGATGAACACCAGGCCCACCGGGACCAGGTAGTACCAGAGGTGGTGCCGTCCGGGGATCAGGAGGATCAGCGCGATGACGACCAGGACCAGCCCCCAGTTCAGGAGGTCGAGTCGCTCGTCCAGTGCCCTGTGTTCGGCGTCGGTACGCATGCTCACCTCGGACCTGTAGGTTCCGCATCGGCGGCGACCGCCCCGCAGCGCGGTCTCCGCCAGCCTAGCACACCCCCGACCTGCCCTTCCACAGCCGCATCACTTCATCCTGTGGTGATCTCTCCTTCCGCGTAGTCGAACGTGGAACCCATCAGGCTGTGGGGGATGAGGTAGATGACCAGGGTCACGATCGAGGCGGCCAGCACCGCCCTGCGGGCGGTCCGGCCTCCGCGCATGGCCCAGAGGGCGGCACCCCAGGCCAGCACGCTGATGAGGGTCTTGTTGTCGGTGAGATCCCACCCGAAGGGGACACCGGTCCAGAAAGCGTCGAAGGCGAACTCCTGGACCACCGGCCCCAGGATCATCCCCCCCACGAACAGGAGTCCGAAGGCCGTCCGGGCCAGTCTGCGGGGGTCACCGTCCCGGAAGAGGGCCTCGAGACCCGCCCGGGTGCTCCAGAGCATACCCAGGAACATGAAGAGGATGTGGGGCACGAGGGCCCAGGCGGGGACCGCTCCCTTGAAGCGGGTGGTCACATGCCCCTTCTCCGGGATGAGGACGCTCTCGGTGACCCCCTGCCCTCCTCCGGACGTTCCCCGCACCAGCCGCAGCTCCACCCGGTAGTCCAGCTTCCCTGCCGGGGGCTGATGGGGGAGATGGCCCACCAGGGCGTTCTCCCCTTCGGAGTCCCCCTCGACGTGCATGGGGATTCGTCCCCACCGATCATCCGTACCGAGCCGCCGCCAGTGGATCACCCCCTGGACCCTCCCTGCCGGGAGGTCCGCCGGGTACGGCACCGTCACCGGCTGGTCCCCCTCTCCACCGTGGGAACGGGTGAGTTCGTAGGTGATGGTCCGGCCGGCCAGATCCGTCTCCCCCTCCACGGGATAGGTGGGGCCGGTCGTCCGCTGGTAGGCCGCCGAGAAGACCATGATGAGGGATGCAAGCACCCAGAGGACGATGCCTCGGGCGCGGTGGGTGTTCCCGTTCTCCGACATGGGTGCGCCGTCCTGCGCGTCCGGGTGGATGGAGACCGACGGAACGGCACGAAGATAGAGAGGGCATCCCCGCCGTACAAGTCCGTACGCAGCGGAGATGCCCATCCTGATCTCGGGACCTCTGAGGAGCGGGGATCAGTCCCCGCCGGTGGTCGCCGCCGCCTCCTCCTCTTCCTCGCTGGTGAAGATGAGCTCGTCCCCGCGCCGGCTGACCTTCACCTCGCCGCCCTGCTCGAAGCGCCCCTTGATGATCTCCTCGCTCAGGGGGTCCTCGATGAGCTTCTGGATGGTCCGCCTGAGGGGGCGGGCCCCGTATGCGGGATCGAATCCCTTCTCGGCCACCAGCTCCTTCGCGGGAGCGGTGAGGCTGATGCTCATGTTCCGCTCCGCCATCCGCTCCTCGAGTTCGGCCAGCATGAGGTCGATGATCAGGTCGATGTGCTTCCGCTCCAGCTTGTGGAAGACCACGACCTCGTCGATCCGGTTCATGAACTCCGGGTTGAAGATCTTCTTCGTCTCCTCGAGGACCTTCTCCTTGAGCTTCTCGTAGTTGAGGTTCGGGTCCTCGGGCTGGAAACCGAGGGTGCGCCCCTTCTCCAGGTCCCGGGTGCCGATGTTGCTCGTCATGATGAGGATCGTGTTCCGGAAGTTCACCCGACGCCCCAGACCGTCGGTGAGGTGACCGTCGTCCAGGACCTGGAGCAGGATGTTGAACACGTCCGGATGCGCCTTCTCGATCTCGTCCAGCAGGATCACCGAGTAGGGCTTGCGGCGCACCTTCTCGGTGAGCTGCCCCCCCTCCTCGTACCCCACGTAGCCGGGGGGCGAGCCGATGAGACGGGAGACGGAGAACTTCTCCATGTACTCGCTCATGTCGATCCGGACCAGGTTCTCCTCGTCGTCGAAGAGGAACTCGGCCAGGGCCCGGGCCGTCTCGGTCTTCCCCACCCCGGTCGGACCCAGGAAGATGAACGAACCGATGGGGCGGTTCGGGTCCTTCAGACCGGCCCGGGTGCGCTGGATCGCCTTGGTGACCGCCCGCAGTGCCTCGGACTGGCCGATGACCCGCTTGGTGAGGTGCTCCTGCATGTTGAGGAGCTTCTCCGACTCGCTGCGGGCCAGCCGGAAGAGGGGGATGCCCGTCATGCCCGAGACCACCTCGGCCACATCGTCCTCGGTGACGTAGACCTTCGTCTCCTGGATCGAGGACTCCCATTCCCGCTTGGCGCTCTCCAGCTCCTCCCGGGTGCGCCGTTCCCTGTCCCGCAGCTCTGCGGCCTTCTCGAATTCCTGGTTCTTGACCGAGTTCTCCTTCGCCTCCCGGACCTCCTTCAGCCGCTCCTCGATCTCGCGGATCTCGGGGGGGAAGGTGTACTTCTTCAGGTGCACCCGGCTCCCCGTCTCGTCGATGACGTCGATGGCCTTGTCGGGCAGGAAGCGGTCGGAGATGTACCGGTCGCTCAGCATGGTGGCGGTGTCCAGCGCCTCGTCGGTGATGATGACCTGATGGTGCTCCTCGTAGCGGGGTCGCAGCCCCTTGAGGATATCCACCGTCTCCTCCGGCGTGGGCGGGTCCACCATGACCCGCTGGAACCGGCGCTCCAGGGCACCGTCCTTCTCGATCGTCTTCCGGTATTCGTCCAGGGTGGTGGCCCCCACGCACTGCAGCTCGCCTCGTGCGAGGGCGGGCTTGAACATGTTGGAGGCGTCCAGCGTCCCTTCGGCGGAACCGGCACCCACGATGGTGTGCAGCTCGTCGATGAAGATGATGATGTTCTTGGCGTTCCGGAGTTCGCTCATCACGGTCTTGAGACGCTCTTCGAACTGACCGCGGAACTTGGTGCCCGCCACCAGCGAACCCATGTCCATGCTGATGATGCGCTTGTCCTCGAGCACCTTGGGGACCGACCGGTCCACGATCTTCTGGGCCAGCCCCTCCACGATGGCGGTCTTACTCACCCCCGGCTCCCCGATGAGGACCGGGTTGTTCTT
>JAWOFN010000077.1:0-30249 GCA_046497505.1 bacterium
GTCTCGATCCAGACATCCACCCGTCCCCAGACCACCGGTGCGTCCTCCTTCGGTTCCAGCCGGACATGCCATAGGTCCAGACCGTCCAGGGTCTCCCTCCCCACCACCTGGTGGGGAGGGAGACCCTGGACGGTCTGGACCTATGGCATGTCCGGCTGGAACCGAAGGAGGACGCACCGGTGGTCTGGGGACGGGTGGATGTCTGGATCGAGACGGATGAGCCGATCTTCCGCAAGGAGGTCTTCTACGACCAGTCGGGCCGCCGCTCGGGGACCCTGGTGCTCGACCGGGTGGAAGAGAAGGGGGGCCGGCGGATCCCTACCCGGTGGACCCGGACCGAGGAGGGGGAGGAGGGAGAGCGGACCGTCCTGTTCATCGAGGAGGTCTCCTTCAACGAAGGGATCCCGGACCGCTTCTTCAGCCTCCAGAACCTGAAGCGCATACGCTGAGGGGGGGAGGGCGTGCTCTTCCGACTGGCCTGGCGCAGCATCTGGCGGAACAGGAGGAGGACCCTCCTCACCATGGGGGCCATCACCTTCGCCGCCGTGGTGTGCCTCTTCACCCGCTCCCTCCAGATCGGGACCTACCGGACCACCATCCACACCGTGGTGACGGTGAACACCGGCCACATGCGCATCGAGGATCCCGCCTACCGGGAGCAGCAGTCCCTCGACCACTCCTTCGTGCCCGCCCCCGGCCTGGCTGACAGCCTGGCCTCCCGGCCGACCGTGGCCGGGGTCTCCCCTCGCCTGGAGGCCTCGGGGCTGGTGAGCGCGGGGGAGAACACCCGGGGGGCGGTGATCAGCGGAGTGGTCCCCGGCGGGGAGCGGGGGATCACCACCCTGACCGAGAAGGTCACCGAGGGGCGCTGGCTGGAGGAGGGGGCAGGGCGCCAGGCCCTCCTGGGCACCGACCTGGCCGCCAACCTGGACCTGGCCGTGGGAGACACCGCCGTGGTCCTGGTCCAGACCTGGTTCGGGACCCTGGGCGCCCAGACCTACCGGGTTGCGGGGATCCTGGACACGGGTATGCCCGAGGTGGACGCCAGCACGCTCATGCTTCCCCTCGAGGACGCCCAACGGCTCTTCAACGCCCCCGGCAGGGTGACGAGCCTGGTCGTGGGGCTCTCGGATCCCTCGCGGATCGAGGACCTGGAGGCGGACCTGAACGCCGCGGGGCTTCCCGGCGGACTGCGGGCCTACACCTGGCGGGACCTCATGCCGGAGATGGTCCAGATGATCGAACTGGACAACATCAGCGGCTGGATCATCCTGGCCATCCTGGTCCTGGTGGTGGGCCTGGGGATCCTCAACACGGTCCTCATGGGCGTGCTGGAACGGGTCCGGCAGTTCGGCGTGGTGCTGGCTGTGGGTCTGAAGCCGCGGCAGCTGGCCCTGGTCATTTTCACCGAGGCGCTCCTCATGGCCCTGGCGGCCCTGGCGGTCGGGGACGTCCTCGGGTGGGGGCTCGCGGAGTACTTCGGCGCCCACCCGATCCAGCTGGGAGGTGCCGAGGCCGCCGCCCTGGAAGAGCTGGGCTTCTCCACCGCCATGCCCACCTACCTCGACCTGCCCAACTTCCTCATGGTGAACGGGTTCATCCTGGGCATCACCCTGCTGGCCTCGGTCTGGCCGGCTCTTCGTGCGGCGTCGTACGAGCCGGTGGAGGCGCTGCGTCATGGTTGATCGGGGCGGCATCCTCCTGGACGCCGGGCTGGCCTGGCGCAACATCTGGCGGAACACCCGCCGGTCGGTGCTCTTCCTCCTGGCGGTGACCGTGGGCCTCTTCGGTCTGCTGGCCAGCCTCGGCCTCATGAACGGCTTCAGCGCCCAGATGGTGGAGAGCGCCCTGGGCACCCACATCCCCGACGTGCAGGTCAACCGGGCAGGATTCCACACCAACCCGGTCCTGGAGCACACGATCACCCGACCCGACCGGATCCGGACCGTCCTGGACTCGGTCGAGGGGGTGCGCGCCTGGGCCCCCCGGGTGCTGGTCCAGGGGATGGCCCAGAGCAGTGAGGGCTCCGAACCGGTCCAGGTGGTGGGGATCGACCCCGCCCGGGAGCGGAGCATCACGGTCATCGCCGACCGGGTGATGGCAGGGTCCTATCTCGACGCGGCCGAAGGGGCGGGGGTTCTGGTGGGGGAACGGCTGTCCCGGCGGCTGGGCCTGGAGATGGGACAGCGCCTGGTGCTGCTGGCCCAGAGCCGGGAGGGGGACCTGGCCACCGCGGCCTTCCCCATCACCGGCCTCTTCCGGACCGCCTCCCCCGATTTCGACCGCCGGATGGTCTACCTGGGGATCGAGGACGCCCGGGCCATGTTCGACCTGGAAGAGGGGGTGAGCCAGTTCGCCCTCCGGGCCGCGGAAGGGATCACGCCACCCCGCCTGGCGGGACGCCTGCGTCAGGCCCTCCCAGGCGAGCGGTTCGAGGTACTCCCCTGGGGCGAGGTCGTACCGGCGCTGCTGCGCTCGGTGGAGCTCTGGAACCTCTTCACCTACATCTTCTTCGCCATCGTCTTCGTGGCCATGGTCTTCGGGATCATGAACACCATGACCATGGCCGTGTTCGAGCGGATCCGGGAGTTCGGGGTGATGACCGCCATGGGCACCCGCCCCGGGCACCTCTTCCGGATGGTCCTCCTGGAAGCCGCCCAGCTGGGGCTGCTGGGGGTGGCGGCGGGCTACGCGGCCACCGGGGTGTTCATGCTCTGGCTGGGGACCACCGGACTGGACCTCTCCGTGTTCAGCGATGCCCTGGCCTCCCTGGGAGCGGGGAGCGTGACCTACCCGGTCCTCCCCCTGAGGGACTGGGTCCTCTCGGGGCTCATGGCCCTCTTCTTCGCCCTCCTCTCCGCCGTGCTGCCCGCTCTCAAGGCCGCCCGATTCGAACCCGTGGAGGCACTCCGTCATGTCGGATGAAGCCGTGGTCCGCTGCAGCTCCCTCAAGAAGACCTACCGGGACGACGGGGTCCCGGTGCACGCCCTGAAGGGGGTGGACCTGGCGTTCCGCAAGGGGGACTTCGCCTGCATCGCCGGACCCTCCGGTTCGGGGAAGACCACCCTCCTCAACCTCCTGGGCGGATTGGACCTCCCCTCGGAGGGACGGGTCTTCGTGGAGGAGGCCGAGGTGAGTTCCATGAGCCGGACGGAGCGGGCGGACCTCCGACTCCGGAGGATCGGCTTCGTCTTCCAGGCCTTCAACCTCCTGCCCGTCCTCACCGCCGCCGAGAACGTGGAGTACGTCCTCCTCCTCCAGCAGACCCCGAAGAGGGAGCGCCGGGAGCGGGTCCGGGAGGTCATGGAGACCCTGGGGATGGGGGAGTACCTGGACCGGCTCCCCTCCGAACTCAGCGGGGGACAGCAGCAGCGGGTGGCCGTGGCCCGCGCCCTGGCGGCCCGGCCTGCCATCGTGCTGCTGGATGAGCCCACCGCCAGCCTCGACTCCGAGACCGGCGGACGCCTCATGGACTACTTGGAGGAGATGAACACCGCGGAGGGGCATACCTTTCTCTTCTGCAGCCACGACGAGATGGTCATCGACCGCGCCCGCCGTCTCATCCGCCTCAAGGACGGACAGATCGAATCGGATGTGGAGCAGGGCGGATGAGAAGGACCCTTCCCTTCCTGACGGCCCTCCTCGTCCTGCTTCCTGCAGGAGTGCGGGCCCAGTTCGCTCCTCCCGAGCCCGCCCTGGGAGGCTATGTGAAGACCCTCGCCCTGGCCTACGACCGTCCCGAGGCACGGCTGTTCCTGGACCGGGGCGGCCGTCTCTTCTACAGCAGGTTCCGCCTCGAGGGACGTCTGCCCCTGGGCCGGGACCTCTCCCTGCACGGGGCGGCGGAACTGGAGGACTACGTGGGCGAGGGGGCGGGGTCCTTCCTGCTGCAGCGGGGGGGACGGGGGGATGCGGCGTGGACCCCGGAGTGGGTCCTCACCGACCAGGAGGACCTCCGGACCCGTCTCTTCCTGGACCGGTTCTACCTGGAGGCGTACAGCGGCCGGTGGACCCTCACGCTGGGGAAGCAGCGGGTGGCCTGGGGTTCGGGACAGTTCTGGAATCCCACCGACCTCTTCGATCCCTTCGGGCCCCTCTCCCTGGACCCCGAGGACCGGCCCGGTTCGGATGCCCTGCGGGTCGACTACCAGCTGGGACCGGTCTCGGTCCTCACCGGCGTGGTCTCGGTCGGTGCGAAGCCCTCCTGGTACGAGGACACCCGGGACCGGTCGGTCCAGGCCCTGCGGCTGAGGACCCACCTGGGGGACTGGGACATCGCGGTGCTGGCGGCCCAGGACCGGGGAGACGGGGTGGCGGGGCTGGACATCACGGGCTATGTGGGGGACGCGGGGGTGTACCTGGAGAGCGCGGTGGTCCGCCACCCGGGACTTGAGACGATCACGGCCGAGGGCGGGGGGACCCTGACCCTCCGGACCGGGGACCACGACACCTGGCTCGAGGCGGCGGCAGGCGGTTCCTACGGGCTCGAGAGCGGCTGGACGATCCGGGGCGAGGTCTTCTTCAACGGGGGCGGGGCGGGCCCGTGGGAAGGTCCGGACGGCCTGGCTACCCCCCTGACACGCTACGACTGGAGGCGGGTGGCCCGGGGGGACATCCTGGCCCCAGCCAGACTGTATGCCGCCGGCTTCACGAGCTGGCAGCTCACCCCCCTCATCACCCCCGAGCTGGGGGTACTGGCCAACCTCTCCGACGGGGGCCTGGCCCTGCTCCCGGGTCTGGACTGGTCGGTGCTCTCCGACCTGCGGCTGACCGCCGGGGCCCAGGTCTACCTGGCCGAGACGACGGACGAGTTCTCCTACTATCCCCTCAGCGGATACCTTCTATTGAAGTACAGCTTCTGAGCACTGCACCTCGGAGCGCCGGCGGCCAGCCGGCAGGGAGTGATGGACGAGATGGAGTATACGAACCTCGGCACCACAGGTCTGAAGGTGAGCCGGATCTGCCTGGGATGCATGTCCTTCGGGACCCCCCAGTGGCGGGAGTGGGTCCTGGACGAGGAGGCTTCCCGGCCCATCATCAAGTCCGCCCTGGAGGCCGGGATCAACTTCTTCGACACGGCGAACATGTACAGCCGGGGGGTCTCCGAGGAGGTCACCGGCCGCGCCCTGGCCGACTTCACCCGCCGGGAGGAGGTGGTGATCGCCACGAAGGTCTTCTTCCCCATGGGGGAGGGACCTAACGAGAGGGGCCTGTCCCGCAAGCACATCATGGACCAGGCCCACGCCAGCCTGCGGCGCCTGGGGACCGACTACATCGACCTCTACCAGGTCCATCGCTGGGATTACACCACCCCCATCGACGAGACGCTGCGGGCCCTGGACGACCTGGTCCGCCAGGGGAAGGTACGCTACATCGGGGCCTCCAGCATGTGGGCGTGGCAGTTCGCCGAGGCCCTCCACATCTCGGACCTGCTCGGACTGGCCCGCTTCGATACGATGCAGAACCACTATAACCTCCTGTACCGGGAAGACGAGCGGGAGATGATCCCTCTCTGCTGCTCCCAGGGGGTGGGCCTGATCCCATGGAGCCCCCTGGCCCGGGGACTCCTCACGGGGACCCGCACCCGGGAAGATCTGGAACCCACCCTGCGGGCGAAGACCGACGAGTACGGCAAGCGGATCTACCAGCCGGAGGAGGACTGGGAGATCGTCGAACGCCTGGTGGGGATGGCGGAGGAGCGGGGGGACCACCCGGCCAGCGTGGCCCTGGCCTGGCTGCTGGGGAAGGAGGGTGTGGCCGCGCCCATCATAGGTACGACAGAGCAGGACCACCTGCAGGCCGCCCTGGACGCGGTGGGGATCGAACTCACCGACGAAGAGACGGAGCGCCTGGAGGAGCCGTACCATCCGCACGAGGTGCAGGGACACGAGTGAAGCCCGGAACAGGGGGGCCGCTGTTCCCGTATACACAACCGGTATGGGTATGACGAACCGAAGAAGCCGGCCGGGCGGGTCCCGGGTCCCGGCGGCGGCCCTGCTGGCCGCGGCGGTCCTCTCGCCCTCCGCCGTCGGCGCCCAGACCGAGTCCCTGGTCCGAGGACGGGTGCTGGATGCGGAGAGCGGAGAGCCCCTCCCAGCGGCCAACGTCCGCATCCTGGATACGGGTCGCGGGACCATGGCCAACGCCGAGGGGGAGTACCTCATCCGGGTCCCCCGGGGCCGGCACGCGTTGGTGTTCAGCTACATCGGTTTCGAGTCGGACACCCTCACCACCCGCTTCACCTCCGACCGCCGCTACGATGCCCGCCTCCGCCGGGCCCTCATCCCCCAGGTGCCCCTCATCGTCTCGGGCGACGACCCGGCCCGCGCCATCATCCGCCGTGCGGTGGATGCGAAGAAGGAGCAGCTCAAGGGTCTGGAGAGCTACCGGTTCGATGCCTACACCCGGCGGGTGATCGCCCGGGAGGACTCGGTGGCAGGGGTCCTCGAGAGCTACACCGTCGGCTGGTGGAAGCAGGGGCAGCCGGTGAAGGAGCAGCTCGTCCAGGAGCGGATGACCGAGAACCTGCCGGAGGTGGAGGGGTTGCAGGGGGTCCTGGCCGTCCAGGATTTCAGCGCCGACGACATCGAGCTGGGAGGGAACCGGTACATCGGACCCCTCCATCCTGACACCTTTCGCTGGTACGACTTCACCCTGGACCAGACCCTCCTCCTGGAGGGGGCCCCCGTCTACGTCATCGGCCTCCACCCCAGGAGCCGGATGGTGCCCCTGCTCGATGGGGAGGTGCACATCGCCGATGGGTCGTGGGCACTGGTGGGTGTGGACCTGGAGCCTGCCGAACCGATCCTCATCCCCTTCGTGAAGGACCTCCGGATACGGTGGAGGCAGCGGTTCCGGCAGCAGGAAGGGGGATGGTGGCTCCCCTCCGACGTGCGCACCGAGGGGGGCATCGAGGTGGCCGTCGGCCCCATCACCATCCCCCGGATCGGCTTCGATCAGACCTCCATCATCTACGACTACGACGTGAACGCGGCCGTCCCCGACTCCATCCTGGAGCGGGAGGCCCGTCTGGCGGCCCTGCCGGAGGCCGCAGCGATCGATTCCTCCTTCTGGAGGGAGCGGGAGGTGCTCCCCCTCACCCGGGAGGAACAGCGTGCGTACGTCCGCCTGGATTCCACCCAGACCCTGGAGGAGCAGTTCGCCCCCCGGGGTTTCGGCATGGAGATCTCCGAGGAGAGTATGAGCCTCGGGGCCTCGGCGGGCGTGGGAGGGGCGGTGGGAACCCTCCTGGGCATGCTGGATGTCGGCTGCGACCGGGTGGACGGGAACTGGCTGGGGGTACGCGCGGAGATCGATTCGGCGGTGGGGGGCATCGACCTGCGTCTCAGGGTCCGACATGCCTTCTCGGCCGACCGATGGATGGGCCGTGCCGAACTGGTGTTCCCCCGCTCCCGGGACAGGGAAGGCCGTCTCTTCCGCCTGCTCCCGGTTCGCGGGATCACCTCCCAGCTGCGGCTGGCCTGGTTCGACGAGACCCGTCCCGCGCCCAACGCCCGCTTCTATCCGGAGGGGTTGAACTCCCTGGGCGTTCTCATCTCGAAGCATGACGCCTTCGACTACTTCGGTGCCGAGGGGTGGCGGGTCACCGCGGACGTACGCATCCCCGGATGGTTCCGAGGAGACCTGTACTTCGGACAGGAGGACCACACCCTCCGCAGGGTGGTCACAGGCTACAGTCTCATCGATCGATCGAGTCCCTTCCGCCCCAACCCCGCCGCCACCGAGGGGAGGTACACCCGAAGCGGGATCACGCTGGATCTCGGACAGCCCGAGAGCGTGGCCGGTGTGATGACCGGGAACGGCGTGCGTCTGCGGATGGAAGGGATCGGGCCCGACTTCCAGCATGAGGGGTGGGGTGTCCTGGAAGGGGTCCTCTCCCTCCGGGTGGACACGTGGACCGGTCGCTTCCTCTTCTCCCCCTACCTGACCGTGCGCGCCGCTGGCGGCTGGGCCGCCGAGGACCTCCCCGCGCAGTTCTGGATGGGACCGGAGGCCGCCCTGGGTATCTACGGTCCCCTGGGCTCCCTGCGGGCCGCCGGGCTCCGGGAGCTGGTCGGCCCCCGCTACTGGAGCGTCTCCGCGGAGCACAACTTCCGTCACTTCCCCTTCCTCTACCTGGGGCTGCGCCCGCTGGCCGAACGGGGCCTGGAGGTACTCCTTCACGGTTCCGCGGCCCGGGCCTGGAACGGAGGGGCATGGCAGCCTGTCCGGACCCCCTACTGCGAGGCGGGGATCGGGATCGGCCGCATCTGGGACATCCTCCGCCTCGACCTCACCCGGCGCCTGAACGGCGAGCAGGCGTGGCGTCTCACCCTCGCCTTGACGACCTTCCTGTAGGCACACCACCCTGAGGTCCGGTCCCGATTCCGGGACCCCTTGCAGGAAGCGGGTCCCCATGAGCACCGCCGTCCCAGACGCTGTGCGCAGCGAGGCCCTCCAGGCCCTCCGGTCACGGCTGGACGGCCACCTGGAGGGGGAGCTGCGCCTGGACGAGTGGACCCGTAACCTCTACGCCACCGACGCCAGCATCTATCGAATCATGCCTCTGGCCGTGGCCTTCCCCCGGAGCGAGCAGGACGCGGCGGCCATCGTGGGGGCCTGCAGCGAGCTGGGCCTGCCGATGCTCCCCCGGGGGGACGGATCCAGCCTGGCGGGGCAGACGGTGGGGGCCGCGGTGGTCATGGACTTCTCCCGGTACATGGACCGGGTGCTGGCGTTCGAGGAGGGTGAGCGGGCTGTGACGGTCTGGCCGGGGATCAGCCTGGCCCGGATCAACCGGCATGCGGGGCCCTCGGGGCTCATGTTCGGTCCGGACCCGGCCAGTGCGGACCGCGCCACGGCGGGGGGGATCGTGGGGAACGATTCCACCGGCGCCCACTCGATCCTCTACGGGATGACCTCCGACCACATCCGGGCGCTGGACGTGGTCCTGGCCGACGGGAGCCGAACCCGCTTCGAAGAGCTCTCATGGGAGGATGCGGTCCGAAGGGGTGGAGGAGAGGGGGGAGGTCTGGAGACGCGGATCTACCGTACCGTGACCCGGATCGCCGCCCAGCACAGCGAAGCCGTACGGGAGGCCTTCCCCGACACCTGGCGGAGGGTCGGGGGATATGGGCTGGACGCCCTGCGTCCCGGGGAACCGGTGGACCTCACACGGCTGGTCGCAGGCAGCGAGGGTACCCTCTGCACGGTGCTCCGGGCAGAGTTCGACCTGGTTCCCCGCCCCCCGGGGACCGCTCTGGCGGTCCTCTTCTTTGATTCGCTCCTTTCGGCCCTCGCCGCCGTCCCTGCCCTGCTGGAGGAGGAGCCCTCGGCGGTGGAACTCATGGACGCCATGCTGCTGGACCTCTGCCGGAACTCCCCGGAGTTCAGCCGGAAGCTCAGCTTCACCGAGGGGGACCCGGAAGCGCTCCTGGTGGCGGAGGTCTACGGCGAGGACCCCCGGGAACGGGAGGAGCACCTCCGGCGCCTCACCGAGGCGGCCCGGGGAGCTGCCGAGGGTCCGATGACCGGCCGCCTGGTCTCCGACCCCGCCGGTCAGGCCGATGTCTGGGCCGTCCGGAAGGCGGGGCTGGGACTGCTCATGAGCACCCGGGGCGACCATAAGCCGATCCCCTTCATCGAGGACACGGCGGTCCCTCCCCACCGCCTCCGGGACTACATCGCGGACATCCAGGGCCTTCTGGGGGAGCACCGGACGCGGGCGGCCTTCTACGCCCACGCCAGCGCGGGATGCCTGCACATCCGCCCTCTGGTGGACCTCAAGGACACCGGGGAGATCGAGAAGATGGAGGCGATCTCCCGGGGAGCCGCCGAGCTGGTGCTGCGCTACGGGGGGACGATGTCGGGGGAACACGGGGACGGTCTGGCCCGGAGCGGCCTCAACCCCCTCGTCTTCGGCGAGGAGGTCTACGGTCTCTTCGAGGAGGTGAAGGATGCCTTCGACCCCGAGGGTCTCATGAACCCGGGGAAGATCGTCCGGGCCCCGTCCCTCACCGAGTCCCTCCGTTTCGGAGCCGACTACCGGACCGAGGTGCCCGCTACCTGGTTCGATTTCACCGCCGACGGCGGTCTCGACCGTGCGGTGGAGATGTGCAGCGGCGCCGGTGTGTGCAGGAAGATGGACGAGGGGACCATGTGCCCCTCCTTCATGGCCACCCGGGAGGAGGAGCATTCCACCCGGGGACGGGCCAACGCCCTCCGGGCCGTGCTGGCGGGAGAGGTGGGGAGCGTGGGGCTGGGGGACGAACGGCTCCACCAGACCCTGGACCTCTGTCTCTCCTGCAAGGCGTGCAGGTCGGAGTGCCCCAGCCAGGTGGACATGGCCAGGCTGAAGATGGAGTTCCTGGCCCACTACCACCGGGTCCGGGGTGCGCCGCTCCGGTCGAGGCTGGTGGGGCGCATCGACCTCATCAACCGGCTGGGATCGGCCACGGCGCCCCTCAGCAACTGGCTGGCCGCCTCTGCCCCGTTCCGCTGGCTGGGGGAGAAGGTGCTGGGGATCGATCGGAGGAGACGCCTGCCCCCCTTCCGGAGGGACACCCTTGAGAAGCGGCTGGCGAGGGCGGGGGGAGGAGAGGGAGCGGGTTCCGACCCGGATCGCGTCGTCTGGCTCCTCCCCGACACCTTCACCGAACACAACGAGCCGGAGGTGGGGGAGGCGGCATGGCGGCTCATCCGGGCCGCGGGCCATGAGCCCCGCCTGCTCCCCATGCCGGGGCATTGCTGCGGCCGGCCCATGCTCTCGAAAGGACGGGTCCCCCAGGCGGCGAGACGGGCCGAGGCGAACATCCCGGTATGGGCCTCGCTGCTCAGCAGCGGCGGGGTCATCGTGGGCCTGGAACCCTCCTGCCTGCTGACCCTCCGTGACGAGTACCCGGACCTCGTCCCGGGGATGGAGGCCCGCCTGGTCTCCGAGCGCGCCCTGCTGATGGACGAGTGGATATGCGGCCTGGATGAGGCGGACCGTGAACGCCTCGCTTTCCGTCCGCCTGCCGACTACGATGAGGTCCGCCTCCTGGTGCACGGACACTGCCACGAGAGGGCCCTGGCGGGTCCCGACCCCCTGGCGGGGATGCTGGACCTCCTCCCGGACACCGAGGTGACACTGCTGGACTCGGGGTGCTGCGGGATGGCCGGGGCCTTCGGGTACGAGAAGGAGCATTACGAGCTCTCGATGCGTATCGGGGAGGACCGGCTGGCCCCTGCGGTACGTGCCCTGGAGGGGCACGGCACCGTGGTCGCCCCCGGGACCAGCTGCAGGCAGCAGATCCACGACCTCACCGGCCGCAGGGCCCGCCACCCGGTGGAGGTCCTGGCGGATCGGCTGATGGATGAAGGAACCTGAAGGAAGGGGATGTCCCGTTGCGGAGAAGCATACTGATCCTCTCGGCTGCCCTGATCGCAGGTAACGGCACGGGGACCGCGGTGGCCCAGAGCCAGGCGGACTCCCTGGTATACGCCGTTTCCGCCCTCTCACCCCCCGAGGTCACGGTCCCCCCCATCCTCCTCCAGGACGGCCGGATCCATGCGCTCATGGTGGAGCTGGCTTCGGGGTCGAGCATGGAAGAGGCAGGCCACCGCCTCGGACTGGATGCTGAGGATCGGACCCGCTTGGCGGGTCTGCTGGAGGTGGAGGGTCTGGGAAGGATGGAAGGAGGGGAGTGGAGGCCCCTGGCCCTGGCCCTGGATGCAGCAGGCGCCGATTCTCTGAGGGAACACGCGGGTTCCCTGGCGCGGGCCATCGCGGAGACCCTCGACAGCCGGTGGTCCGAGGTGGATTCCCTGGTGGGCGGGCTCCCCGTGGCGGGGCGCCTCCCGCTGGAGCAGACGGGTTTCGTCCTCCTGGGGGACTACCTGCTGGGCAGGATGCAGGCGGGCCTGTTCTGGGAGGCGGGACTCGCCCCCCGAGGACGGCCCTTCGCCTACCGCGTGTACCGGCTGCCTCCCGACAGGGCCCCCGCCGGGCACTCTGAGGGGCCCCCGGGACCCCACGGTATCCGGATCGTACGCTTCGCACCCACTCCCGAGCCCTTCGGACTCGATCTGCTCGGGGACCCGGAGGCTCCCATCACGCGGGCCCTGATCGCAGGGCCCGGCGGGGGAGAACGCCTGCGTGCGGAGGTCCTGGAGGCCTACAGGGTATGGTATCTCTTCGGAACACCCCCGGGGGCCGCCGCCCGCCGTCTGCTGGTCCGATCGGAAGCGGTGGACGCTGAAGGTCGTCTCCGGGTCCCCCTCATCACCGCCTCGGATATCGAGGCGATGCAGTCGGCGGCGGGGAGACTGGCCGATGCCCTCTGGCCCCCCTTCCAGGAGCAGCTGGGAGCGACGGCGGAACTGGCCGGACGGCTGGGATATGGTGATCCGCAGCTCCTGGGGGAAGTCGCCTTGTGGACCTGGGAGATGGCGGCTAATCTGGCGGTCCACGAACTCATCGAGCGGGGACGGATCCTCCCGCCCCCTTCCGGGCGTGGTCAGGCCGTACTCATTCCCCTGGCAGGCCCCGAGCCGAGGTGATACATCGATGGATCGACGCGATTTCCTGAACGCAGCACTCCCCGCGGCGGGCGCCGCGGCCGTGGGTATGGGCACCCCCTCCGGGGCCTATGGGGCCGCCGGGGCCCCTCCCCAGGAGGAGCTCCCCCCGGCCGTGGCCTCTTTGGGATCGATGAAGGAGGACGAGCCGCCGCCCATCAGCGACGAGGAGCGATGGGCGCGTATCGCCAGGGCGCAGCGCCTCATGGCCGCCGAGGGGATGGACGGTATCGTGATGCTGGGCGGTACCGCCATGCGGTATTTCGCTGACGTGAGCTGGGGGCGGAGTGAGAGGATCTTCGCCATGGTGATCCCCCGGGAGGGGGAGCTGGCCTGGATCTGCCCCGCCTTCGAGCGGGAACGCGCCCTGGAACAGATACGGTTCGGTGAGGACGTCCGGGTGTGGCAGGAACACGAGAGCCCCTACGCCCTCATCGCCTCGATCCTGGCCGACCGGGGACTGCGCACCGGCCGGCTGGGGCTGGAGGAGACCACCTACTATCACGTGGCGGACGGGCTGCAGGAGGACGCCCCCGCCGTGGAGGTCACCAGCGCGGATGGGGTGACCCGGCGGTGCCGGGGGGTGAAGAGTGCCGCGGAGATCGCCCTGATGCGTCATGCCAACCAGGTAACCATCCGGGTCTACGAAGCGGTCTTCTCCTCACTCAGGGAGGAGATGACCCAGCGGGATCTCGGGGATCTCATCTCATCCGCCTACCGGCGGCTGGGTTACAGCGGCGGGGCACTCTGCCTGTTCGGTGAGAACTCCGCCTACCCCCACGGCACCGAGAACGACCAGCCCCTCCGGGAAGGGATGGTCGTCCTGGTCGACGGCGGGACGAGGGCCGGAGGGTACGCCTCGGACATCACGCGCACCGCCGTCTACGGGGACCCCACGGTGGAGCAGCGAAGGGTCTGGACCCTGGTGAAGGAAGCGCAGAGCGCCGCGCTGCGTGCGGCGGGGCCCGGCGTATCCGCAGGGGAGGTGGACCGTGCGGCCCGGGAGGTGATCACCCGGGGCGGGTACGGACCGGGCTACGAGTATTTCACCCACCGGCTGGGGCACGGTATCGGGATGGACGGTCATGAGTGGTACTACCTGGTGCAGGGGAGCGAGGTGCCCCTCGAAGCCGGCATGACCTTCAGCAACGAACCGGGTATATACATCTACGGGTCCTTCGGGGTGCGGCTGGAAGACATCATGGTCATCACCGCGGAGGGGGCGGAACTGCTCACCGAGCAGGCCGCCTCACCCACCCACCCCTTCGGAGGGTGAGGTCTCCTCCCCGGCTTCCGGCCGCCGGTCCGCCTCCTGTCCCCGATCCTGCTGTTCTGTCATGCGCTCGGCTCCCCTCATGAGTGGTCATCCTCTCACACGATACGCTCCGAGCGGGACAGGGGTTCAAGCATGTCGCGTCCGCTGAGCGTCGAGACCGAGGCCGCCTACCGTGCCTGCGAGCGCCTGGCCCGCAGTCACTATGAGAACTTCGCCGTGGCCTCCTTCCTCCTGCCCCCGGGGGTGAGACGCCATATGGCCGCCCTCTACGGCTTCGCACGGGGGGTGGACGACATCGGCGACGAGTACGAAGGGGACCGGCTGGCCGCCCTCGACCGCTGGGAGGCCCATCTCCGGGGACTGTATGGGGAGGAGGAACGGCCAGGGGGCCCCCGTCCGGCGGTCTTCCTCGCCCTG
Organism: bacterium; assembly: GCA_046497505.1. Lineage (GTDB taxonomy): Bacteria > Blakebacterota > Blakebacteria > Blakebacterales > JAWOFN01 > JAWOFN01. The sequence goes on from JAWOFN010000077.1 coordinate 14,253, forward strand.
GGTGCCACCATCCGGGCATGCGGGCTCCCGATGGAGCCGTTCCTCCGGCTCATCGAGGCGAACCGCATGGACCAGCGGGTCAGCCGCTACCGGGGATGGGAGGACCTGCTGGAGTACTGCACCTTCTCCGCGGACCCCGTGGGCCGCCTGGTGCTGCGGATCTTCGGCTGCACCGATTCGTCGCTGCACCCCCTGAGCGATGCCACCTGCACCGCCCTCCAGCTCACCAACTTCTGGCAGGACGTGGGTAGGGACCACGAGATGGGGCGCATCTACCTGCCCCGGGAGGATATGGAGCGGTTCGGTGTCCCCGAAGCCGACCTGGGAGGGCGGCCGGCCAGCAGGGCCTTCCGGGATCTCATCCGGTTCGAGGTGGAACGGACCCGCCCCTTCTTCGAGCGGGGGCGGGAGCTGGTGGGGAGGGTGGAAGGGCGTTTCCGCGTGGATCTGGCCCTGTTCAGCCGGGGGGGCGAAGCGATACTGGATGCCATCGAGGGGCTGGACTACGATGTGCTCACCCGGCGCCCCGTGTTGAGCAGGGGGAGGAAGCTGACGCTGCTGGCCGATACCCTGCTCCGTCACCTGTTCGGAGGCCTTCCTTGACCCACCCCCTCCTCGAGGATGAACGAGAGGGTCTCGATGTCGAGGCCTCGTACGCCGAATGCGCCCGGGTGGCCCGACGGGAGGCCCGCAACTTCTACTTCGCGTTCCTGCCCCTCCGCAAGGAGCGGCGGAGGGCCCTCTACGCGGTCTACAGCTTCGCCCGCCTGGCCGACGACCTGGCGGATGCGGAGCAGGAGCCCCTGGAAGGGCGGCTGGAGGCGCTGGGCCGCCTGGAGGGGAGATTGGAGGCCGCTGTGGCGGGGAGGCCCAGGGGGGCGGTCTTCACCGCCCTGGCCGACGCGGTGGAGCAGTTCCGGATCCCGGTGAGGGCCCTCGAGGACCTGATGACGGGCGTGCGCCGGGACCAGCGCATACGGCGCTTCGAGACGTACGAGGAACTGTGTGTCTACTGCTACCACGTGGCGGGGACCGTCGGGCTCATCTGCGCCGCGGTCTTCGACGCCCGCGGCCCGGAGGCGGAGGAATACGCGGAGGCACAGGGGCTGGGGATGCAGCTGGTCAACATCATGCGGGACGTGCAGGAGGACCTCCTCATGGACCGCATCTACCTCCCGAAGGACCTCAGGGAGCAGTACGGGGTGACCGAGGAGGGGCTCCGTTCGGGGAGGCCCGGCCCGGGCTGGGAACCGATGATGGCCGAGCTGGCCGGCCGTGCCCGGGAGGCCCTGCACACGGGGGGACTCATGCTTCCGCTGGCGGCCCGGGACGCCCGGATCTGTCCCGCCCTCCTGAGGGAACTGTATGAAGCCATCCTGGACAACATCGAGGAGGCGGACTTCGACGTCTTCAGCCGCGATCCCGATCTGAGCCTCTCCCGGAAGGTCTCCCTCATGCTCTCGGCATGGTGGCGATACCGGGTACTCCCGTGAGCACCTCCGTCGCATCGGCGAGACCCGGCGTGATGCCCCAGACCATGCGGTCCGGCGATGGGGAGGGAGCGCCGTGGGTGGTGGTCGGGGGAGGACTCGCGGGGCTCGCGGCTGCCGAGGCCCTGCTATCCGCCGGTCAGCCGGTGCGCCTGTACGAACAGCACGATCACCTGGGAGGACGAGCCTCCTCCTTCCGGGACCCCCTCACGGGCTGGATCATCGAGAACGGCCAGCATGTGTGGATGCCCGCCTGTACCGAACTCTGCGCCTTCCTCCGCCGGACCGGTGCCGACTCGCTGACCCGCGCTCAGGACCGGCTGGACGTGGTGTACCTGGAGAAGGGGCGCCCCTCCCACCGTCTCCGGGCATCGCGCCTCCCCGGGGCGGCGAGCATGCTGCTGCCCCTCATGCGCTTCCCCCTCCTGGGAGGGGCGGACAAGCTCGGTCTGGTGAGGGCCATGGCGGCTCTGAAGCTGGGCGGTCGGCGGCTGCGGCGGAGGGTGGGTGACCGACCCTTCGCCGTATGGCTCCGGCGGGCGGGGCAGAGTGAACGGTCATGCCGGGTGTTCTGGGAACCGTTCATCGGGTCGATCCTGAACGAGCGACTGGAGGACGCCAGCAGCGACCTCGCCATGATGGCCATCCAGGAGACGGTCCTGACGGGGTCCGGTGCCACCCGGCTGATCTGGCCGAGCAGCCCCCAGTCGGAGGTTTGGGACGCCGCTGCCCGCCACCTCGCCCGTCTCGGAGGACATATCCGGCGGGGGGTCCGGGTGGAGAAGGTGGAGGTGGCCCGGGCAGAAGAGGGGGCCCCCGCTGTACAGGCGGTCCATCTGACCTCGGGGGAACGGGTGCCTGCAGCGGGTGCGGTGCTGGCGACACCCCCCTCCGCCGTGGTGAGTCTCCTTCCCCCCCCATGGGACCGGCAGGACCTCTTCGTCGCGGGGATGGGGCTGGAGTGGTCGCCCATCCTGAACATCCATGTCTGGTTCGAGGAACCCATCACGGAGTACGATGTGTGCTGTGTGGTGGACAGCCCCCTCCACTGGATTTTCCGGAAGCCCTCCCAGGAACCCGCGGGCGGGAGGCTGCCCGTCCCCTCCGGGGCCCAGCACCTGGACCTGGTGGTCTCCTACTCCCGCGGGTTCCTCGGGAGGGGACCCGATGATATCGTGCCCCTGATGCTGGAGGAACTGGCCGCCCATCTCCCCGCGGCCAGGGCGGTGGACGTGCTGGCCGCTCGTGTGGTCCACGAGCGCCGGGCGACCTTCCGGGCAGTGGCCGGGTCCGGGGACCTTCGACCCGCCCAGGGTACCGGCATCCCGAACCTGGCATTGGCGGGATCGTGGACGGACACCGGCTGGCCCTCGACGCTGGAGGGGGCGGTCCGCAGCGGCCGGGCCGCCGCCCGGGCCCTGGGTGTCCACGGCGACTGACACCCCGCCGGCCCGCATGGGCCCTGGATCCCCGCCTCCCTGCAGCTGAAGCGTAACCTTCCCGCGACACCCCCCCGTCACGGACCGCCAGGTCCCGGAGCCCTTCTCCGCCACCAAGTCGTTGCGGTGTAAAGAGAACCGCGGGTCCGATCCTCCGATGCCGGGGTCTCGTCCCGGTGGCATGCCTCTTGCGTCGTGATCCTCCCGACAGCCCTCCTGCCCCTGGAACCTATGTATGGCGGGAAGGAGAAACTCATGCGTATGCGTAAGATCGGAGCCGTACTGGGGGTGCTGGCCCTGCTGGCTGCCACCCCGGCCACCCTGAGCGCCCAGACGAAGGGCGAGATCGAGGCCATGAAGTACGACGAGTGCATGGACGAGGCCTGGGAGAACTACCAGGAATGTCTGGAGCGCGTGTACCTCGAGATCTTCGAGAGCGCGTGCTACTCGGGCTGGGGCTATGCCAAGCTGGCATGCACCATCGGACTGGTGTTCTGATGTCCGCTGCACGCACGGCCCGATACGGCGTGCTGTCCCTTTTCCTGCTCACCGCCGGGTGCGGTGAGCAGGAGGGAAGGGGTCCGGCCACGCTCAGCGTCCTTTCGCTCTATGAGGAACCTGCGGATTCGGTGGACCCCGGGCTGGTGATGGTCAGGGACCTGCTCCCCCTCGGGGACCGGATCTACGTGCTGGACGGGCGGCTGGTCCATGTGGCGGTCATGACGCCGCGGGGAGAGGTGACGGGACGGTTCGGGGGGCCCGGGGAGGGTCCCGGCGAGCTCGGCCGCTACCCCTGGGCCCTGGTCACCGACGGGGGGCGGGTCGGGGTGGTCTCGCTGCTCCACGTCTCCTGGTTCACGCCGGAGGGCGTCTTCCTCGAGCGCGAGCAGCTTCCGGCGGCGGATCTCATGAACCCGTCCATCCACTATAGCGACGGGTGGGCGGCGAACGCACCCTTCCGGGGGGAGGGCGGTCCACTGGCCGTCTACGCCCCGGCCCGCGGGGACACCCTCATGCTGGGGACCGCCGCGATGCCGGACGGGAACGCACCGCGGAGCCCGGCGGCCTCGGAGCTGAACGCGGTGCAGGTCGTCCGGTTCGACTCGGGGGCCTTCCTCCTGGCCCACCAGCAGCGGAACCTCATCGAGGTGCGCGGACCCGACGGCCGGGTACGGACCTCCCATCGGTGGGAGCACCTCTCCGACGAGCTGCCTCGACGTCCCGAAGGCACGCTCAGCGGCATGCCGGGGTACACCTTCTCCGCCGAGTGCTGGGACGGCGAGACGGCGGTGCTGGTGGACGGGACCGCCAGGCGGGTCCTGGAGATCGGGAGTGACGGGGAGCGCCGTGGCCTCTACCGGTCGGGGGAGGGTGTGATGTGGGCCGGCCGTACCCGGGAGGGGAGGCTGCTGGCGGCGGGGGGACCGGACAGGGTCGTGGAACTGCGCCCGGGGCCGGGAGGGGGCCCTCCTCCGCCGGTCCGGGGGTCCGAGGAGTCAGCGGGGTCCGCCCCCTCCCTGACAAGGCTGCTCTCTTCCCCCGCGGCCGCGCTGGGAGGAGAGGGGATCCATCGGGCACGGGGAGGAGGCCGGGATGCACGCCCCTCCGCGCTGGAGATGGCACTGGGTGACTCGCTCCTCTTCCTGGGATATGGGGACGGGCTGGGTCTGCTGCTGGCCCTCGATGACTCCCTCGCCCTGCGCGGGGTGCTGCAGCCCGTGGACCGGTCCTCCCTGACCTCGGTTCATATCGCTGCGGGGAGGGTGTACGCCGCCGACTACGAGGAGGGGATCACCCCGCTCCACCCCCGGGGGGAGACGGTCCCCCTCCCCGAGGCAATGCGGTACCGGGGGCTGGTCCCCCTGACACACGATCGCTGGCTGGTGGTGGCCCGGCGCGGGGGATGGCGGCTCTACCTGTGGGAGACGGACCGGGGCTCGATGACCGAGCAGGCCCGCCTGGAGGGCCGGGACGGTCCGGGCGTGGAGGCGGTACCCCTGGCCGGGGGCCGCGCGGCCCTGGTGGACAGGGACCGCCTGGAGCTGGCGGTATGGAGTCCCGGACGACCTCTGACCTGGCGTCCGATCCGGGGGACGGGCTTCGAGCGGGCGCGGCGGAACCTCTTCGGGGTCCCTGCGGCCGACGTGGAGGGGGCGGCCCTCTTCGGGAGGGGGGACGACCTGCTCCTCTGGGCCTCGGATTTCGACGGGGAGCGGTCGGAGAACTGGATCGAACGGGTGGGCCTGGACGGGGTGGTGAAGGGGCGTTGGAAGGTGCCCCTGCGGTGGTCGCTGCGCAGTGCTGCCGGACGGGAGGGAGAGGTCTATCTCCTGACGAACGAGGGGGTGGATGTGTGGCGCCTGGAGGATACCCCGCCGGTCGCCGCTCCCGGCGACCTGCGGGGACTCGACCTGCGGGAGAGGCTCGGACCGCTCTACGACCTGCAGGGGCAGGCGGCGGTCCCCGCTGCGGCGGAAACCGAGGTATGGGTGGTGGTGGAAGAGCAGGAGTGCGCCTCCTGCCTCTTCCGGCTGCCGGAGACGGCGCGGCGAGTGGGCCGGGTGGGGGAGGGACGGGTCGGCCTGGCGCTGGTGGCGACGGGCGACCGGCTGGAGGCCCGCAGGGCGCTGCTGGGTATGGAGATGGGCATGCCGGTCTTCAGCGCCCCGCAGAGCCGCCTCACCGCCGGCGGCAGGAGCCTCGACACCCCCATGACGTTCATCACCCGGCATGGCCGCGTGACTGCGAGCGTGCCCTGGTCGGACCCCGGGGACCGTCCGCTTGCCGAACGCACGGTGGAGGCCCTGCTCCCCTGGCTCCCGGCAGCTCAGGACCGGCAGCTCAGTCCGCTCCCCCTCCTTCGGAGCCGGGAGTAACCGGCACGATGGGCTCCATGTCCATGGAGCGCAGCTGCCTGTTGAAGGCCGCCAGGTCGGTGTCCACGATCTCCTCGAGCAGGTCGAGCTGGATCTGCAGCTGTCCCGAGAGTACCGCGAACACCTCGTACGACTGGTCGGTGGGGCGGAAGTCTCCGCTCTGGACCACGCCCAGCAGGGCGGCGATCTTGTTGTTCAGCTTGATGGGGTAGTTGAGGGGGTCCTGACCGCTGCGGTTCTTCACCTGGTAGATCTCTGCCTCCACCGCGCCCAGCTTCTCCTTCAGGTCGGCGGCCATCCGTGCCAGCTCGCCGCTCCCGGAGGTCTCCACCGCGGTGTCCGCCTTCTCCTTGATGTCGCGGATCACCACCACCGCGTCGTTGGCGTCGTTGGTGCGCTCCACGATCTCCATGCTCAGTTCCCACTGGGCGACGAGGTCCTCCTCGGAGGAAGAGGAGCGCGGGTCCACCTTAAGGCGGAAGCTCCGCTCCCGGGTCTGTCCGTCCACGGTCATGCGCACGGTGTAGATACCCGGAGGGGCCGGTACCGGCCTGGGGCCGGCCGCCCACATGATCATCCCCTCGAAGGTCCGGAAGGAAGGGTACTGGAGGCGGGGGGGAGCAAAGCGGTGGAATCCCGCCCCCGTCCCCAGCAGCTCCCCTCCGCGCTCCCGGTCGCTGTCGAGAGAGGCCACTTCGGTGCCCCGCGCGTCGAGGACCTCGAAGCGGACCCTGTCTGCGTCCCTTCCGAGCAGGTAGCTGATGAGGATGGAGCCTTCGGGGTTGTCACCCAGGCTCTCATCCTCGTCGGGACTCGGACCCCACTCCACCCGCCAGGCGTCAGGGGGCTGGAAGAGGTGGGCCCTGCTCTTCCCGGGCACATCCGCCAGCTGCCGAAGCACCGAGATGTCGTCAAGGACCCAGAAGGAGCGGCCGTGGGTGGCCACGATCACGTCCCCCTCCTTCACCGCGATGTCCCGCATGGAGGAGACGGGCAGGTTGTACTGCAGCGGCTGCCACTGTTCCCCGTCGTCGAAGCTCACGTAGAGATGCTGCTCGGTCCCGGCGAAGAGGAGTCCCTCCTTCTCCGGGTCCTCCCGGACCACCCGGACGAAGTCCCCGTCGGCGATACCCGCGGTGATGAGGTCCCATGTCCGGCCGAAGTCCCGGGTCCGGTAGATGTAGGGGGTGTGGTCGTCGTTCTTGTAGTTGTTCACCGCCGCGTAGGCGGTGCCCGCCTGGAAGTGGGAGGGCTCGATGATGCTCACCAGGGCCCGCTCCGGCTTCTCTGGGGGGGTGATCTCCTGCCAGCTGCCGCCGCCGTCGGTACTGAGATGGATGAGGCCGTCATCCGACCCGGTCCAGATGATGCCGGGCCGGAGGGGGGACTCGGCTACGGCGAAGATGGTGCCGTAGTACTCCACCGCCGTATTGTCTTTCGTGATCGGTCCTCCCGATGGACCCAGTGTGGCTGGGTCGTTCCGGGTCAGGTCGGGGCTGATCCGCTTCCAGGTCTCCCCGCCGTTCGTGCTCTTCATGAGATACTGTGACGACGTGTAGAGCAGGTCGGGGTCGTGGGGGGAGAAGAGGATGGGGAAGGTCCACTGGAAGCGGTGTTCCAGTTCCAGCGCGCCCCAGCCCATGGGGTTGTCGGGCCACGCGTTCACGTTCCTCCGCTCGCCGGTCCGATGGTTCACCATCCCCAGGTAGCCGCCGTAGCTGCCGCCGAAGACGACCTCGGGATCGTCCGGTTTGGGTGCCAGGTATCCGCTCTCCCCGCCGGCGGTGCTCTCCCAGTCGTCCCGTCCGATGCCGTACCCTTCGCTGCGGCTCAGGATCCGCACCGTGCTGTTGTCCTGCTGCGCGCCGTAGGCCCGATAGGGGAAGTGGTTGTCGGTGGTGACGTGGTAGAACTGGGCGGTGGGGATGTCCTGTTCGCTCCAGCTCTCCCCGCCGTCGTAGGATACGTTCGCTCCGCCGTCGTTGGCGTTGACCATCCGCTGCGGGTCGGAAGGTGCGATCCAGAGGTCGTGGTTGTCGCCGTGGGGCACGCCGATGCGTTCGAAGGATTCCCCCGCGTCGGTGGAGCGGTAGAAGCCGACGTTCAGCACATAGACCGTGTCGGGGTCCCGGGTGTCCGCGTACACATGGGTGTAGTACCATGCCCGCTGCCGGTAGCTGCGGTCGTCGTTCACCAGGGTCCAGGTGGAGCCGCCGTCATCGGAGAGGAAGAGACCGCCGTCCAGGGCTTCCACGAGGGCGTACACCCGCTGCGGGTCGGCGGGTGAGACCGTCACGCCGATCCTGCCGAGGGTACCTCCAGGGAGCCCCGGCATCCGGGTCAGATCGGACCAGTTCTTCCCTCCGTCGGTACTCTTGAAGAGCCGGCTCCCGGGCCCGCCGCTGTTCATGGAGTAGGGGGTGCGCCAGGCCTCCCATGTGGCTGCGTACAGCACCTCCGGGTCGTTGGGATCCATGCTCAGGTCCACCGCCCCCGCCCGCTCGCTGACGAAGAGGATCCGCTCCCAGCTCTCCCCGCCGTCGGTGCTCTTGAAGACCCCACGTTCCGGGTTGGGCCCGAAGACGTGTCCGAGGGCGGCCGCGTAGACCACGTCCGGGTCGTCGGGATGGACCGTGATGTGACTGATGGTCTGGGTCTCTTCCAGGCCGATGTGGCTCCACGTCTCCCCGCCGTCATCGGATCGGTAGACCCCGTCCCCGTGGATGATGTCGCCCCGGATGCACGACTCCCCCATGCCGGCATAGACCACATCGGGGTCGGAGGGAGCTACCGCTACCGCACCCACACTCGAGGTGGTGAAGTAGCCGTCGGAGACGTTCTCCCAGTCCACCCCCCCGTTGGTGGTCTTCCAGAGGCCGCCGCCGGCGGCACCGAAGAAGTACTCGTCGGGACGGGCGTCGGACCCCGCGACCGCGATGGAACGTCCGCCCCGGTAGGGGCCGATCAGCCTCCAGGTGAGACCCTCCAGGCGGGCCGTGTCGGGCCCCTGGGCCCGAACGGGAGCGGGCTGGAGGGAGAGGGCGACGAGGACGGCCAAGAGGAGCGGGGCAAGGAGGGAAGTTGATCGTCTCATGAGGTGACTCCACGGGGGATTCGAGGATCGGTGGTCCCGGGGACATTCCCGGCAGGGTGAAGGACGTAAAGGGAATTCATACCGCACCTCGTCAGCCGGACGCAAGGCCGGGTCCGGGTCAGGTGCTTTCCTCCGACTCGCGGGGCCGTGTCCGGCGCCCCTCCCGGGCCCTGTACTGGAGCTGGTACAGGCGGTGGTAGATACCCCCCATCTCGACCAGCTCCCGATGGGTGCCGACCTCCCGGACCTCCCCCTTGTGGAGGACGATGATCTTGTCCGCCTGCTGGATGGTGGAGAGCCGGTGGGCGATCACGATGGTGGTGCGGTCGGTCATCAGCCTCTCCAGGGCATCCTGGATCAGCGCCTCGGTGGTCGTGTCCACGCTGCTGGTGGCCTCGTCCAGGATGAGGATCTCCGGATCGAAGGCCAGGGCGCGGGCGAAGGCGAGGAGCTGACGCTGTCCGGCGGAGAGGGTGGAACCGCGTTCCAGCACCTCGCTCTCGAACCCCCCGGGGAGCTGCTCGATGAACCCCGCTGCGTTGACGTAGCGGGCAGCCTCCTCCACCTCTTCCCGGCCGATCTCCTCCCCCAGCCGGATGTTCTCCTCGATGGTCCCGCTGAAGAGGAACACGTCCTGGAGCACCACGGCCACGGACCGGCGGAGACGCTGGAGGTCCATCTCCCGGATGTCCATCCCGTCCAGGAGGATGCGTCCCTCCTGGACGTCGTAGAGGCGGGTCAGGAGGCTGATGATGGTGGTCTTCCCCGCGCCGGTGGCCCCCACGATGGCCACCGTCTCCCCCGGTTCGACGGTGAAGGAGACGTCCTTGAGCACCCATTCCCGTTCGAGGCTCCCCTCCTCACCCATCCGCTCCCGGTCCGCGAAGGCGCTCTCCTGGAAATCCACCGCGGTCAGACCCCGCCGGGCGGAGCCGTCCGCGTCGTCGGTGGCGCCGCTCTCGTAGCCGAACCAGACGTCCCGGAACTCCACATGTCCTTCGATGCTCCGGGGGGCCGCCGCGTCCCGGGGAGAGGTGATGCTCACCGGTTCGTCCAGGAGGCGGAAGATCCGCTCGCTCGACGCCATCGCGGACTGCATGATGTTGTACTTCTCCGCCAGGTCGCGGATGGGCCGATAGAAGCGCTGTACATAGAGGATGAAGGCGTAGATGACGCCCACGGTGAGGGTACCCTGGATGACCCAGCCCCCTCCGTAGTAGATGAGGAGGGTCAGGGCGCCGGCGCTGAGGAAGCCCACCCCCGGGAAGAAGAGCGCGTAGTAGAAGATGGTCCGGATGAAGGCGTCCCGGTAATCCTGGTTGATGCCGCGGAACCGCCGGTAGTTGCGGTCCTCCCGGGTGAAGATCTGGACGACCCGGATCCCCATGAGGTTCTCCTGGAGGAACGCGTTGAGCCGGCCCAGCTTGGCCCGGACCTCCCGGTAGGAGTCCCTCGCCTTCACCCGGAACCACATGGTCCCCCCGATGAGGAGGGGGAGGACGACCATGACGATACCGGCGAGGCGGGCATCCAGGTAGAACATGAAGCCGATGATGCCCGCCAGCATGAAGATGTCCCCGAAGATGGAGACCACCCCGCTGGTGAACATCTCGTTCAGGACCTCCACGTCGTTGGTGATCCGGGTCATCACCCATCCCACGCTGGAGCGGTCATAGTACGACATGGGCAGGTCCATGAGGTGCCCGTAGAGCTCCATGCGCAGGTCGTACATCGCCTTTTGGCCGGTGAGGTGCATCAGGTACATCTGGGCGTACTGGAAGAGGAAGCCCCCCACCACCGTGCCCAGGAAGAGGAGGGCCATCCAGTCCAGTCCCTCCAGCCGCCGGGAGAGTTCGAGCCCGCCCCCGGCACCGGCCGGATCGATGTAGAGATCGATGGCGCGCTGGGCGATCCATGGTCCGGCGAGCTGCACCAGCGAACCCACCAGCATGAGTACCACGCTCACCACGACCCACATCCGGTACGGCCTCAGGTAGCTCATCAGGCGGAGGAGCAGGTCCCTGTCCAGGGCCTTGCCGGCCACCTCCGAGTATTCCCCGTGTCCTCCCCGCTTCATGAGAGGGACTCCAGTTCGTCCATGAGGGCCTGGCGGGCCGCCATCTCCGCGTAGTGCCCTCCCGCCCGGAGCAGTTCTCCGTGGCTGCCCTTCTCGGTGATGCGCCCTTCTTCGAGGACCACGATGAAGTCGGCATCCCGGAGGGTGCTCACCCGGTGGCTCACCAGCAGCGTGGTACGCTCGGCCATGATGTCCCGCAGGCCGGAGAGGATCGCTTCCTCGGTATGGGTGTCGACGCTGGAGAAGGCGTCGTCCAGGATGAGGATGGCCGGGCGCCGCGCCACCGCCCGGCTGAGAGCCACACGCTGCTTCTGCCCGCCGCTCAGGGTCACACCCCGTTCCCCCACCATCTCCTCGAAGCCGAGGGAGAACTCCTGGATCTCGCCGTGGATCTGGCTTATCACCGCCGCCTCTTTGACCTCCTCGCGGATCAGCTCGGGGAGACCGTAGGCGATGTTCTCCTCGATGGATTCGCTGAAGAGGAAGCTTTCCTGGGGGACCATGCCGATGGCCTCGCGCAGGTGGTCCAGGGGGATCTCACGTACATCCACACCGTCGATGCAGAGGGTGCCGGGGGGGGCCTCGAAGAGGCGGGGGATGAGGTTCAGCAGGGTGCTCTTCCCGCTGCCGGTGGGTCCGGTGATCCCCACGGTGGCTCCGGCGGGGATCTCCAGGTCGACGTCGCGGAGGACATCGGGTCCCTCTTCGGTATAGGAGAAGCTGAGACCACGGAAGGAGATGGCCCCCTGGACCGGGGGGAGGTCCCGCCTGACCCCCTTCTCGTCCCGGATCTCCGGTTCGGTCTCCATGATGTCCTGGATGCGGTTCAGGCTGGCGGTGCCCCGCTCGTAGATGTTGATCACCCACCCCAGGGCGATCATGGGCCAGGTGATGATCGCGTGGTACTGGGTGAAGGCGACCAGATCGCCCACCGTGATCTCGGTACGGATCACCTGCCTCCCTCCGATCCATAGGACCAGGAGCAGTCCTATGGCCGCCACGGACATGAGCATGGGGAAGAATCCGCCGTAGATCCTCACCAGGGCGAGGTTGCGCTGGATGTACTCCCGGTTCAGTTCCCTGAACTGCCCCAGCACGTTCCCTTCCTGGGCATAGCTCTTCACCACCCGGATCCCGTTCAGGTTCTCCTGGGCGTGGGAGGAGACCTCGGAGAACTGCTCCTGGACCGCGGTGAACCGCTCGTGGAGAAGAGGACCCAGCCGCTTCACGATCACGGGGAGCAGCACCATGGGGAGCAGGGAGTAGAGGGTGAGTGTGGGACTGATCCATATCATGACGGGGATGGCCACCGCCGTCACCACCACCGTGTTCACCGCGTTCATGATCCCGGGTCCCAGGATCGACCGCACGGCGTCCATGTCGTTGGTGGCCCGGGCCATGATATCCCCGGTCTTCTGCCGGTTGTAGAAGCTGAAGGGGAGCTTCAGCAGGTGCCCGAAGAGGTCGTTCCTCAGGTCGAACTCGATGCGGCGGCTCGTGGCGATGAGGGTCATGCGCTGGTAGTAGAGGAATATGGCGGCGGCGGCTTCCACGCTCAGAAGGACCAGAACGTAGGAGATGAGGTCGCGGCGGCTCTCCGCGGCCCGGATGGCGTCCACCGCCCACCCCAGCACGCGGGGTCCCACGAGGGCCAGCATGTTGCTTATGCAGACGAAGATGAAGCCCGCGGCCAGGGCGCGCCGATAGCGCAGCAGGTACGGGAAGAGCGGTCTCAGCTTGTCGATACGATGTCTCCCGGGTTCATCCTGGTACGTACGCGTCCCCGCCTACTCCGACACGACCTCCTCCACGCCCGGTACCGCCTGACGGAGAGAGCGTTCGATCCCGACCTTCAGGGTCGTGGACGACATCGGACACCCGCCGCAGGCGCCGATGAGCCGGAGGCGTACCACACCCCCCTCGATCCCCAGGAGTTCCACGTCGCCGCCGTCCATCTGTAGCATGGGCCGGATGCGGTCGAGGGCCTCTTCCACCTGTTCGACCATGTCGGGCGGGTCACCGGGATATCGGTCCACAGAAGACCTCCAGGCGGATGGTTCCACGGGGTGTCGGACCGGGCGGGACAGAGCCGATGCCGCTGGAGTCCATGTTAGTTCCGGGGGCAGGCAAGTCAATGCGGAACGGGTGAAAAGACCGCTTGGCAGGGGACGGCGGCCGGAGCACACTGATAGAGTGATGCCTCAAGACCCTGCCAACATACTCGTCGTGGACGACGAGCCGGATATCCTGGGGCCGGTCAAGGAGTTCCTCGAGGCCCAGGGCTATGGATGCACCGCCACCACCGATCCCTCGAAGGCCATCGAACTCCTGGGAGAAGAGACGTTCGACCTGGTCATCACCGACCTGAAGATGGGGGGACTCACCGGGATGGACGTGCTGGAGGCAGCCGGTTCCTCCGATGCGGCCGGGACCCGCGTGGTCATGATGACCGCCTTCCCCACCGTGGAGAACGCCATCGAGGCCCTCATGTCCGGTGCCGAGGACTACATCCTCAAGCCCTTCTCCTTCGATGCGCTCCAGAAGGTGGTGGAGCGAACGCTGGAGAAGCAGCGCCTGGCGAGGGAGAACGTGAGCCTGAGGGAGAGCCTGGCACTCTACCGGGCCAGTGAGGCACTGGAGGCCCCCCTCGAGCTGCCCCAGTACCTGGAGATGATCCTTGATGTGGCCATCCAGGACCTGGACTGCGGGACCGCCCAGCTCGGCCTCACCGAGGAGAACGGCCGCGGGTGCGCCATCTCACAGCGGGTGGGCCGAGCCAGGGATGAGAGCCGGGGACTCCTGCTCGAGGACGAGGAACTGGAGCAGCTCTGCAGGGAGTTCCCCGGTGAGGGGAGCAGCGTACTGAACCGGTCGAACGGATCGGGGCCCCTCCTGGCCCTGCCGCTCCGTGCCTCGGGCGAGATGGTGGGGGTGATCGCACTGAGGCGGGGACCGGGGGCCTCGGAGTTCACTTCTGCGGAGGCCAAGGCGGTGGGGATCATCGCCTCCGGGACGGCGGTCGCCGTCCAGAACGCCCGGCTCTACAACTCCCTCCAGCGGCACTACCTGCGCGCGATCCGCTCCCTGGTGGCGGCCGTGGAGGCGAAGGACCCCTATACCAGCGGCCACAGCGAGAAAGTGAGCCGACTGGCCCAGGCCCTGGCCCGGGAAGCGGGCCTGGAGGAGGAGCAGGTCGAGGGTATCCGCGTCGCGGGCCTGCTCCACGATGCCGGGAAGATCGGGGTCCCCGAATCGATCCTCCTGAAGAAGGGACCCCTCACCGAAGAGGAATACGAGGTTATCAAGGGGCATGTGGAGATAAGCGGGCGCATCGTGGAACCTCTGGGCCTGGAACCACATATCGTCGACGCCATCTCCCAGCACCATGAGCGGCTGGACGGTTCCGGCTATCCGCGGGGGATCTCCGAGGACCAGCTCTCGGCCGAGGCCCGGATACTGGCCATCGCTGATACGCTGGACGCCATGACATCCGACCGGGTCTATCGGTCCCGCATGTCCCTGGAGCGGATCATGGACACCCTCGACCGCCTGGCCGGGAGGAAGCTGGATGCCGACTACGTGGAGATGATGAAAGGACTCCTGGCACGGGACGGGGAGTGGGAGGACCTCCTCCCGTGAGGGGATACGTGAGCCGCTCTCCCTGGAACAGGGCGACCGTCCCCCTGGCCGGTCTCCTCCTGGCGGCTGCTGCGGCCTGCGCCGGGACCGTCGCTCCCCCAGGGAAGGTCGAGCCCGTCCTCTCCGGGGGACCGGGAGAGGGTCCTCTGGCCGAGGAGCTGGACGTGATCCTGGACGACCCCAGCTTCGCACAGGCCTTCTGGGGCGTGAAGATCCAGCGCCTGGATACCGGCACCGTCCTCTACGAGCGCAATGCCGACGCGCTCATGATGCCCGCCTCCAACATGAAGCTCCTCACCACGGCCGCCGCCCTGCTGAGGCTTCCTCCCGACCGGCGTCCGGTCACCCTCCTCTTCACCCTGGGGACCCTGGACGACGGGGTCCTGACGGGGGACCTCATCCTGGTCGGGGGCGGCGACCCCTCGCTGGGCGGTCGTTTCGGGGGGCCGGATCCACTCCGGGGCAGGGGCGATCCCTGGATCCCGATGCGGGCCCTGGCGGACTCGGTTCGGTCGGCGGGGATCCGCAGGGTGGAGGGCCGGATCGTGGCCGTGGACGACCTCTTCGAGGAGGAGCCCCTGGGCTACGGATGGGCATGGGACAACCTGGTGTACGGTTATGCAGCGCCGGTGAACGCACTGACCTGGAACGAGGCCGTGGTCTGCGTGATCGTGGAGCCGGCCGCCTCGGCGGGTGAGGCGGCCGGCGTGCACCTCTTCCCCGACGTGGGCGCGGTGCGCCTGGATGCCCGGGTCAGCACGGGAGGGCCCATGGAGCGGTCCTCGGTACGGCTCTCCCGGGATCCGGGCTCCGACCTCCTCAGGGTCCGGGGGAGGGTCCCCGAGGGGAGCCGCCCCGACACCTCCGAAGCTGCGGTCCCCGACCCTCCGCGTTATGCGGCCCTCGGTCTGCTCAGGGCGCTCTCGGAATCGGGCATCCAGGTCATGGGAGGGGTGGTGGACCAGGACGAGCTGCCGGGGCCCCTGGTGACCTTCCAGCGGGGACGGTACATGGAGGTCCCGGCAGCAGCCCGGCGCATCGGCACGGTGGAGGGGCCGGAGATCATCCGGCTGGTGCGGCTCACCAACAAGATCAGTCAGAACCTCTATGCCGAGACGCTCCTGAGGCTCATCCCGGCGATGAGGAGCGGTATGGGATCCACCTCCTCGGGACGCGGGGAGGTGGAGAGCGCGCTGCTGGGACTCGGCATCCCCCCGGGTCGTTTCGTGCAGCGGGACGGCTCGGGACTCTCCCGCTACAACTACGTCAGCCCGGAGGTCCTCACGCGTCTGCTCCGCGGTATGGCCAGGAGCCGCCGTGCCGGGGCATGGCACCAGAGCCTGCCCCTGATGGGGGTGGATGGGACCCTCCGGGGCAGGGGT
>JAWOFN010000090.1:0-38126 GCA_046497505.1 bacterium
GGAGCAGGAGCAGGAACAGGAACAGGAGCCCGAACACCCGGACGGGCAGCGTCGTCCCTCGAGATATCGCGGTCATCGTTCGCATCAGGTCCTCGTCCTCCTCATCCTCTTGTTCCTTCGGCTGAGTCCCCACGTCCGGTTCCGATCCCCCGGGCTCGGTGTCCCCATGCCCGGCTCCGATCCCCGGGCTCCATCGCGCCTCCGGCCGTCCCGGTCATCACCGGGTCCCGCCGGGCCCTTCTTGTTCACAGTGTTAACCGATATGCCCCGGCAGTGGGGGGTCAGCCGGGGGGACGCAGGCCTTCGAAGACCTGCTCCATGCTCTTCCAGTAGAGTTCCTCGAACTCCTCCTCCGATGCGCAGCGGGCCCCGCCCCCGATGTACAGGGCCACCAGGCCGTGGGAGTGGGCCCAGACCGTGAAAGCGGTCAGTTCCGGGTCCTCCTCCCTGAATACGCCCGAATCCATCATCTCGCGGATCCGGTCCACCAGGAACTGGAACGACTTCTGGAACTTCTCCCGGGCGTTCTCCGGGAGCTCGTGATAGCCCAGCTCCTCCGCAGGCGCCATGAAACAGACCTTGTAGTAATGGGGCTGTTCCAGACCGAAACGGAGATAGGCGTCTCCCGCGGATCGGAATCGTTCCCCGGGGGACTCCCCGCCAAGCGATTCCCACATGTAGCTGGAGAAGACCCGGAACCCCTCCTCGAAGACCGCCATGAGGAGGTGCTCCTTGTCCTCGAAATGCCGGTAGATGGCCGTTGCCGAGATCTCCGCGCACTTCGCCACCCCGCGCATGGTCACTCCCTGGAGGCCGCCCTCCAGGTAGAGGTCGCGCGCGCAACTGAGGATCCGGCTCCGTGTCTCCTGGCTGTCTGTCATGTTAACAATGTAAACTAAAGATCGCCTCTTTTTGCGCAAGCGCTCTCTGCCGGGTTCCCTCGATCCCGGGGTTCTGGTATCCTCACCGCATCACCCGCGACCCGGAGACCCGCGTGCAGCTCCGCACCTTGGCGCTCATATGGGCCGGTCTGGCCCTGCTGCTCTCCCTTGCCGCATTCCGCTACCTGGAGGGAGAGCACGCGGAGACGGTGGCGGAGGTCGAAAGGGCCCTCTCCTTCCACGCCGATGCTTACAAACGCTCCATCCAGGGGTGGCTCGAGGAACGAGAAGGGGACATCGCCGTGCTCTCCGCCAACCCGGCCCTGGCAAACTATCTCTACCGCCTCGAGAGGTCGGAGGCGGGACCCGACTCCCCGCAGGCTGCCAGAGCGCGGAGCATCCTGACCGCCTCGGCCAACGCCTACGACTTCCATGGCGCCTACCTCCTGGACCTGGCAGGCGACGCGGTCCTGGCTTCCGTGGGGGCAGAGCCCCCCGACACGCTCCTCTCGGCAGCAAGCCGGCACGCCCTCTCCGAGGGGGAGGTCGTCCGTATGGGGCCTGGGGAGCGGGTCGGAGACCACGACCTGGTCTATGCAGGTCCGGTCCGGGGGGAGACCCCGGGAGGCCGCATCCGTCCGGACGAGGGGGGGGTCCTGGGTGTGGTGGCGGTGAAGGCGGATCCCCTGGGTCAGCCCATGGCCGTGCTCCCCACCCAGGTCATCGGGTTCGACACGGGGGAACTCGTGCTCACCCGCCAGGAGGAAGGGGGAGTCCGGTACCTCACCCCCCTGCGGTTCCGGGAAGGCACCCCCCGGGGTGTCCTGTTGACAGACCCTTGGAGCGATTTGGCCGCCCGCAACGCCCTGGATGGAGAGAAGGGTTTCGGTCGCTACACCGATTACCGGGGTACCGCGGTCTTCGCCGCCACCCGGGGGGTCGAGGCGACCGGATGGGGGCTGGTGATCAAGGCGGACCGGAGCGAGGTCCTGGCGGCCCACCGGGAGGAACGGGGGGTGGTGTTCTTCGCCCTCTTCGCCCTCCTGGCCGCCGTGGGAGCGGCCTTCTACGCCCTATGGTCCGGAGGCCAGCGTGCCCATGCCGAGGCCCTTGCCCGGCGGGACCGACGGTTCCGAGAGCTCTTCGACCTCAACCCGCTGCCGATGTGGATCTACGACCTCCGGACCCTGCGTTTCCTGGAGGTGAACCGGGCAGCGGTGGAACGCTACGGCTGGACCCGGGAGCAGTTCCTGGAGATGACGATCCGCCAGATCCGTCCCGAAGAGGAACTGGAGCACTTCGACGAGCACCTCCGGCATCGCCGGGTGCGTGACCGGAGTCAGGAAGAGGGGGTCCACCGCACCCGGCAGGGGGAGGAGGTCCTGGCCGAGTTGACCACCACCCGGGTGGAGTTCGAGGGGCAGGATGCGGTGATGGTGGTCGCCCGGGACGTGACCGAGGAACGCCGGCTCCAGGAGCGTCTGCGAGAGGCCCAGAAGATGGAGGCGGTGGGACGCCTGGCCGGGGGGATCGCCCACGATTTCAACAACCTCCTGACGGCCATTCTGGGCTACGGGGAGATGGCCTCCAGCCGGCTTGAGAGCGAGAAGGCCCGGCAACAGATCGAGCAGGTCCTGGATGCCGCCCGCCGGGCCGAACGCCTAACCAGCCAGCTCCTGGCCTTCAGCAGGAAGCAGATCCTCCAGCCCAGGATCCTCAACCTCAGCCGGCTGGTCGGGGAGATGGACCGGATGCTCCGCCGCCTCATCGGCGAGGACATCGAGCTGGCCACGGTCATCGACCCGGACCTGGAGTGCGTGAGTGCCGACCCGGGCCAGGTCGAGCAGGTCATCATGAACCTGGCGGTGAACGCCCGGGATGCCATGCCGGAAGGGGGGGAGCTCACCATCGAGGTACGCAACACCGAACTCGACGCAGCCTACGCCGCTTCACACGAAGAGGTGGGGCCGGGACCCTACGTGCTGCTGGCCGTCAGCGACACGGGCGTCGGGATGGACGCGGAGACGGCCAGCCAGGCCTTCGAGCCTTTCTTCACCACGAAGGAAAAGGGGAAGGGGACCGGCCTGGGGCTCGCCACCGTCTACGGTATCGCGAAGCAGAGCGGGGGGCACGCCGCCATCTACAGCGAGGTGGGGGAGGGGACCACGGTGCGCTTCTACCTTCCCCGGATCCCCTGCGGGGAAGTGGAGTACCACCCCCCCGTCCGGGAGGACGCCGCCCCCACCGGCGGGGAGACGATCCTGGTGGCGGAGGACGACGACCTGGTCCGCCGCCTGGCGGTGAGCGTCCTGGAAGGCCTGGGCTACACGGTGGTGGAAGCCGGGAACGGACTGGAAGCCCTGGACCGGGTGAGGGAGGGCGGGCTCCGTCCCCACCTCCTCCTCACCGACGTGGTCATGCCCGAGATGAGCGGGAAGGACCTGACGAAGATTCTCATGGAGGAGGTGCCCTCCCTCAGGGTGCTCTACATGTCCGGCTACACGGACAACGCTATCATCCACCACGGCGTGCTGGAGGAGGACATCGACTTCATCGAGAAGCCCTTCACCCCCGTGATCCTGGCCCGACGGGTGCGGGAGGCCCTGGACAGGGGGTGATCCTGCCCTCGATACCGATCCGGGCCCGCCGGTCCCGGCAGGCCCCCTGCAGGGCCTGAACGAAGGAGGACGGCCCCGGACCCGGGACCGCCCTCACCGTCTGTGTGCGCCAGGCATGGCGCGCAGCGCCAGGGCTGGCGCTGTCAACCGGGGAGCGAAAGTGAACCGGGAAGTGACTTGGAGGTGAGAGTCCTCTGGGGGCCCCGAGTGCCGGGAACCCCTGGCCGAACAGCAACCGCTGCTCTGTGAGGAGACGCGGGAAGGAAGCTGGAGGCAAAGCTCCGGCCCGAGGAACACGAACCGCATACGAGGCGGCCGCCGGGTGGGCGAGGGGACACAACGACCTGAAGCCCGATGGCACCCCGGACCGGGCGGGCGTAGATGCGGCGGGCTTATGGAGCGAAGGTCACGCGCCTTACCCTGGGAGATCTCGCTTTGTGCCTGAAAGGGTGACGTCGCGCGAGCGGCGGAGCGAGGAGTCAGCCGAGGCCATAGTAGCCGCGCGCACAGCGGCGAAGGGCCGAACAGGTGGAGCCGAACCGGCACCGAGGACTTGTATGGACCGTGAAGGCGCAGAGAAGAAGGCTGAGAGGCCGGAGACCTCCGGGAGAGCAGGCGGCGGAACCGCCGAGGGCAGCGGAAGGTCGCGTCAACCGGTCCCGGCGTCCGAGGGGAAGGCCGGTCCTCGCATGTTCCACGTGAACCGCCGGATACAGCCAAGGGTCATGCCTACCGGTGCGACGCGCCACGCCCTACCCGATCAGGGGCCATGAAGACGCAGCACGTCATCACACTCGACACCCGGCATCTGCCGGAGGGCATCCCGGTCGTCGTCGCCTGTTCGGGGGGCGGTGACAGCATGGCCCTGCTGCACCTGGTCGCCCGGGAGGCGCCCGGGCGGGGCTGGGAGGCGGAGGTGGCCCACCTCGACCACGGCATGCGGCCCGGCTCGGCCGAGGACGCTGCCTTCGTGGCGGAGCAGGCACGGACCCTCGGACTGCCGGTGACGGTGGAGAGGGAGGAGGTGGCGGCCGCCCGGCGGGGCGGGGAGAGCCTGGAAGCGGCGGCACGGAGGCTGCGCTACGGCTTCCTCCGGGGGGTGATGCGGCGGCGGGGGGAGGGGGCGGTGACGGTCACCGGCCACACCGCCGACGACCAGGTCGAGACGGTGGCCCTCCGCCTGGAGCGCAGGGCGGGCCTCCGGGGGATGCGGGGCATCCTCCCGGTCCGCGATGACGGGGTCGTCCGGCCCCTGCTCGGGGTCCGGCGCCGGGAACTGCGGGCGTGGCTCCTCGGGGAGGGGATCGCCTGGCGGGAGGACCCCACGAACCGGGACACCGGCATCCCCCGCAACCTCTGGCGGGCCCGGATCGCGGGGCTGGAGGAGGGGATGCAGGGGGAGCTGGCGGAGGCGTGCGGGGTCCTGACCGCCGCGAGCCGTCGACTCCACCCCCCGCTGTCCTCTCTGGCCGGCTGGTGGGCGGCCCGGGAGGCCCCGCGGGACCTGATGAGGGGGGAGTTTCTCCTTGAACGTCCACCGTCCGCCGAGCATTTTTCAGGATTGGACCATGCCCTCCTGGATGCGGCCCTGAAGGCGTCAGGAGCCGACCCCCGGACCGTCTCGCGGCGGCTGCGCACCGCGCTCATCGCGCGTCTGAGACCGTCGACCCCGGTTTCCCGCGGGACCGGCCTGTACCGTGTCTCGTCGGGGATCTGGGTGGAGACCACCGGGGAGGGCCTCCTCTTCACCACGCGGGGCGGCCCCCACTGGGAGCAGGGCGAGGTGCCTGCAGTCTCCTTCCCCCTGGCGCGGGCAGTCCGGGAGGAGGTGCGGCTGCACCTGCCGAGGGGAGGCGCGGTGGAGGGCCGCCCGCTCCCCGGAGCGGGAGGAGGTGGGGAGGATGTGCCGGGCAGACCCGACGGGCAGAGCAGGATCGTGGTGGACGCCGCCCGGTTCCCGGACGTGTTGACGGTACGGTATCCGATGGCGGGCGACCGCATGGTACCCTTCGGGATGGAGGGGCGCCGGCGCCTCAAGGACCTCATGCGCGAGGCCGGTGTGCCCCGGGTGCGCAGGGGAAGGCTGCCCGTGCTGGCCCGCGACGGGGAGATCCTCTGGCTGGGCGGGGTCCGGGCCTCCGAGGCATGCCGGGCGGACCCGGCATCGGGGCGTCTGGCGGTGCTGGACTTCCGGATGGACGGGAGCAGGGGAGGAGGAACCCGCGACGGCTGAACGAGACATCATGCCGCAGCCCCTGCTGTCCGCGGAGCGGCTCCAGACGCGGATCGACGAGCTGGCCGCCCAGGTGGACCGGGACTACCGGGGGAAGACGCTGCTGGTCGTCTGTATCCTGAAGGGGTCGTACATCTTCACGGCGGACCTGACCCGCCGGCTCACCATCCCCCATGAGATCGACTTCATGGCGGTCTCCTCCTACGAGGGAGGGACGGAATCCACCGGGAGGGTGACCATCACGAAGGACCTGCACCACGATGTGCGGGACAAACATCTGCTGCTCGTGGAGGACATCATCGACACGGGCAGCACCGTCCGGTTCCTCACCGAGGAGCTGGAAGAGCGCGGCCCGGCGTCGATCGCGGTGATGTCGCTGCTCAAGAAGGAGGGGAGAGGAGAGGAGAGCCCCCCGGCCCTGGAGTATTTGGGATTCACCATCCCCCCCGTGTTCGTCGTCGGCTACGGGCTGGACTACGCGGAACGGTATCGTCACCTTCCGTACGTGGCGACCCTCTCGGGCGTCCCCGAGGTCGACGAGATCTGATGGGCAGGAGGACTATGAGCGACAACAACCAGCCGTCCGGGCCGAAGGGCCCCAAGCGCGACCGCTTCCCCCCGCCCCCCCGGCCGGGGGACCGGAAGGAACGGCCCGAGGGCAGCGGCAAGAAGCCCGGAGGGGGCCGGTTCGACGGCTTCAGCCGGTCCCTGGCCTTCTGGGTCATCTTCATCATGCTGACCGTGATGGGCTATCAGCTCATCACCAGCGGCGGCGGGGACGAGATCGAGATCACCTATAACGAGTTCACCCAGCTGGTGGACGCGGGTCAGGTGGACGAACTCACCATCGTGGCCAACACCCAGGTGGAGGGGGGCCTCAGCACCCCCATCAACCGGCAGGTCGGCGGGGTCACCCGCACCTACCGGAGCATCAAGGTCACCCTCCCCGAGGGGATCATCGACAAGGAGATGCTGGAGCACTGGACCGACCAGGGGATCACCTACACCTTCGAGTCGGAGGACGTACCCTGGGTCCAGATCCTCTTCTCCACCCTCCCCTGGCTCCTCCTCATCGTCTTCTGGATCTTCATGATGCGGCAGATGCAGGGGGGACAGCGGGGGGTGTTCTCCTTCGGCAAGAGCAAGGCGAAGCTGCTCACCGGGGGGAAGGTGCAGGTCAACTTCAACGACGTGGCGGGCGCGGACGAGGCGAAGCAGGAACTCCAGGAGGTCATCGAGTTCCTGAAGGACCCCGGCAAGTTCCAGAAGCTGGGCGGACGGATCCCCAAGGGCGTGCTCCTGCTGGGTCCTCCCGGGACGGGGAAGACGCTGCTGGCCCGGGCCGTGGCGGGAGAGGCGGGGGTGCCCTTCTTCAGCCTCTCCGGTTCCGACTTCGTGGAGATGTTCGTGGGCGTGGGTGCGTCCCGCGTGCGCGACCTCTTCGAACAGGGGAAGAGCAGCGCCCCCTGCATCATCTTCATCGACGAGCTGGACGCGGTGGGGCGCCATCGGGGCGCCGGTCTGGGGGGCGGCCACGACGAGCGGGAACAGACCCTGAACGCCCTGCTGGTGGAGATGGACGGCTTCGAGTCGAACGACGGCGTGATCCTCATCGCCGCCACCAACCGTCCCGACGTCCTCGACCCCGCCCTGCTGCGCCCCGGGCGCTTCGACCGCCAGGTCGTCGTCGACCTGCCCGACGTGAACGGCCGGGAGGGGATCCTGAAGGTCCACACCCGGAACATCCCGCTGCACAAGGACGTGGACCTGAAGATCGTGGCCCGGACCACCCCGGGGCTCTCCGGTGCCGACCTCGCCAACCTGGTGAACGAGGCGGCCCTGCTGGCCGCCCGCTTCGACCGGGAGGCGGTGGGCATGGCCGACTTCGAGGAGGCCAAGGACAAGGTCATGATGGGCACCGAGCGCCGCAGCATGGTGATCCGGGACGAGGAGAAGCGGAAGATCGCCTACCACGAATCGGGACACGCCCTGATCGGCAAGCTGGTCAAGGGATCCGACCCGGTGCACAAGGTCACCATCATCCCCCGGGGCAGGGCCCTGGGCCTCACCCACTACCTGCCCATCGACGACCGGCACATCCACGGCAAGGAGTACCTGGTGGGGAAGATCAAGCACCTGCTGGCAGGCCGTACCGCCGAGCTGCTCATCTTCGACGAGGTGACCACCGGGGCAGGCAACGACATCCAGCGCGCCTCGGAGATCGCCCGCAAGATGGTCCAGGAGTGGGGCATGAGCGAACGGGTGGGTCCCCTCCACTACGGCGACGACCAGCAGGAGATCTTCCTGGGCAAGGCCATGGCCCAGCACAAGGAGCGGAGCGAGAAGATGGCGGAGCTCATCGACGAAGAGGTGAAGCACATCGTCGAGACCGCCGCCTCCGAGGTGGAACGCCTGCTGAAAAAGAACATCGAGGGGCTCAAGAACCTGGCGGAGACCCTGCTGGAGTACGAGATCCTCTCCGGACCGGAGATCGACCTGGCCATCGAGGGCAGGCCCCTGGGCCGCGAGCCCGGCGAGCCGGAGGCCCCTTCGCACATGAGCCGGGAGGCGCTGAGTGCCGGCGCCCCGGAGGAGGCGTCCGAGCGGGAAGGAGAGGAGCCCCCGCAGCAGGAGTCCCCCGGGGAAGAGCCCTCCGAGGAGGAAGAGGATAAGGCCCCCCCCCGGCCGGAGGACCGCCCCGCCCCGGGCCGGACGATCCCGGCCGCCGGGACCGACCTCGATGACCGACCGCCGACCACCTGACCGGAACGAGGAATCCGTGGACCGAGAGAAGATCATACGGGGCGTGGAACTCATCCTGGACGGGATCGGCGAGGACCGCGAGCGGGAGGGGCTGGAGCAGACGCCCCGGCGCATCGCCGACGCGTGCGAGGACATCTTCAGCGGGGTGGGGAGCCGCCCCGAGGGGGAGATCCGCCTCTTCCACACCGAGAACCACGATGAGATGATCATCGTGAAGGACATCCCCTTCTACTCCATGTGCGAGCATCACCTGCTCCCCTTCTTCGGAAAGGCCCACTTCGCCTACATCCCCGACGGCAACCGGATCACGGGGTTCTCGAGCCTGGTGCGCCTGCTCGAGCGGGCGGCCCACAGGCCCCAGCTCCAGGAGCGTCTCACCACCCAGGTGTGCGAGATGCTCAAGGAGGCGCTGCAGCCCCTGGGCGTGATGGTGCTCATCGAGGCCGAGCACCTCTGCATGACGATGCGGGGCGTGAAGAAGCCGGGTGCGAAGACCGTGACCTCCGCCATGCGGGGGCAGCTCCGCAAGGAGGCCAGCCGCATGGAGGCCCTGAGCCTCATCCGGGGGGGGACCTCCTCCTGATGGCGGCGTCCGCCCGCGTTCTCTCCCCCTCCACCCCGGCCGAGGCCGCCCGGGAACTGGAACGTGTCGGGGACCTGGGCTCCTGGCCCGGCCCCCTCGGGGGGCCTCCCCGGAGCGGCCGGCCCGCCGGGGCGCCCCACGCGCCGACCGCCCTCCGCGTGGAGGCCGCCGCCGCCCGTACCCTGTGGGAGGTCGAGCCGCCGGACGGCCTGCAGCGCCGGGGAGACGGGGAGGGACCCTCGATCCTGACGGGGCCCGCGGACAGGCTCCACGCCTGGCTGGAACGGGCCGCCGCCCGAACGTCCGATCACGGGGAGCGGGAGGTGCTGGAGGAGGTGCGCCGGGTCCTGGCCCGGGGCATGGGCCTGGAGGCCCCTCTCAGGTGGCTGGCCGGCGGGCATCCCCTCTCCCTCGACGGGGGGACCCTCATCATGGCCGTGGTGAACACCACGCCCGACTCCTTCTACGAGGGGAGCCGCAGCGCCGACGGGGACGCCCTGAAGCGGACCCTGGATGAGGCGGTCGAGGGGGGTGCCCACCTGGTGGACATCGGCGGGGAGAGCACCCGTCCCGGAGCGGGCCGGGCGGACCCGGAGGTCGAGCGCGAGCGGGTGCTCCCGGCGGTGGAGATGGCGGTGCGCCGTACCGGGCTGCCGGTGAGCATCGACACGGTGCGGACCGAGACGGCCCGTCAGGCCCTGGATGCCGGGGCCTCGGTCATCAACGACATCAGCGGGGGGACCGAGGAGCCGGACATCCTGGTGCTGGCCGGCCAGCGGGGGGCGGGGCTGGTGCTCATGCACCGTCTGGGGCCCTCGGCGGTCATGCAGGAGGACCCCGACTACGACGACCTGATGGGGGAGGTCTACAGCTTCCTGGGACGGCAGGCCGCCGCCGCGGCGGCGGCGGGAGTGGACGCCGGACACATCGCCCTCGACCCGGGACTGGGTTTCGGCAAGCGCCGGCAGCACAACTTCGAGCTCTATCGCAGGATGACGGAACTGCACGGCCTCGGTTATCCTCTGCTGGCAGGTCCTTCCCGCAAGCGGCACACATCGGGTCCCGAGGACCTGCCCGCTTCGGAGCGCCTGGAGGGGACCCTCGCCGCCTGCGCCGTGCTGGCATGGCAGGGGGTCCAGGTCCTGCGGGTGCACGACGCGGAGGCCGCCTCCCGGGCCCTGGCCACCGTGGACGAGATACGTGGGGCCCTCATCGAGGATCGGGTATCATGACCCTGTTCAGCATCAGCTTCCTCCCGTTCACCATCGGGGACCTCATCGACGTCCTCGTGGTGGCGTGGATCTTCTACAAGCTCATGGAGATGCTCCGGGGCACGCGGGCCATCCCCATGATCCTGGGGCTGCTGATCCTCTTCCTGCTGGCCTTCCTCACCCAGATCGTGCAGTTCTCCACCCTGGGATGGCTCATCGGCAACTTCCAGGCCATCTGGCTCCTGGCGTTCATCATCATCTTCCAGCACGAGATCCGCCGCATGCTCGCCAGCCTGGGGCAGAGCCGCCTGGTCCGCTACTTCGTGAAGGTGGAGGAGCCCCAGGTCGTGGACGAGGTGGTCAGCGCCTCGGAACGGATGAGCCGCAAGGGGATCGGTGCCCTCATGGTCGTGGGGCGGGAGGTGGGTCTGAAGGGGATCGTCGAGACGGGGATCAAGCTCCAGGCGGAGCTCACCGCCCCCCTCCTGGAGACCATCTTCTTCCCCAGGTCGCCCCTGCACGACGGCGCGGTGGTGATCCAGAACGGGGTCATCGAGGCCTCCTCCTGTCTCCTCCCCCTCAGTCAGAGCAGCCGGATCGACCCCTCCCTGGGCACCCGGCACCGCGCCGCGGTGGGGATGAGCGAGGAATCGGACGCGGTGGTGGTGGTCGTGAGCGAGGAGACCAGCATCATCAGCCTGGCCGTAGGGGGGCGCCTGATCCGCAACCTGGACGCCGCCGCCCTGCGCCAGCAGCTCACCGCCCTCCTCGGGCCCGGCGCCGGCGCCGCCCCCTCCCAGGTCATCCCGGAGGTGGCGGGCGCATGACCCCCCGCAGCGGTCTGGACATCCTGGGCCGGCCGGGCTCGGCGGCCCCTGCCCCCGGCACGCCCTCGTCCGGCGGGCGCGCGGGGGAGGAGGGCCTCTTCACCGTCTCTTTCGTGACCCTGGGGTGCGCCAAGAACGTGGTGGACTCCGAGAAGGCCCTGGGTGCGCTGGCCCGGGACGGATTCCGCCTGAGCGACGACCCCGAAGACGCCGACCTGATCGTGGTGAACACCTGCGGCTTCATCGAGGACGCCCGCGAGGAGTCGGTGGACGAGATCCTCCGCATGGCCGAGCTCAAGCGCACCGGACGTCCGAAGCGGCTGGTGGTGGCGGGCTGCCTGAGCGTCCGCTGCATGGAGGAGCTGAGGGCCGAGCTCCCCGAGGTCGACCGCTTCACCGGACTGGTCGACCCCGAGGAGATGCGCGCGCTGGCCCGCTCGGCCGCCGAGGCCGAGGGGCGTGCCCCCACCTCGTGCGAGGTGCCGGGGCAGGGGGGGCCGGCGCCCCGCATGGTCACCACCCCGAAGCACTACGCCTGGCTGAAGATCGCGGAGGGATGCAGCAATCCCTGCACCTTCTGCGCCATCCCCATCATGCGCGGACCCATCCGCTCCTCCGATCCCGAGGACCTTTTGGCCGAGGCCCGCCAGCTCACCGCCGGCGGGGCCCGTGAGCTCATCATCGTGGCCCAGGACACCACCCATTACGGGGTGGACCTCACCGACCGGCCGAAGTCGGAGCGTCCCGGGCTGGGGGGCCTCATCCGACGGCTGGGGACGGAGGTGGAGGGGCTGGCCTGGCTGCGGCTGATGTACGCCTACCCCGCTCACGTCACCGACGACCTGCTCGAGGCGGTGGCCACCACCCCGAAGGTGGTCCCCTACGTGGACATCCCGGTCCAGCACGCCAGCGAGCGGATGCTGAAGGCGATGCGCCGGACCATCGGCGCCTCCGAGCAGCGGGACCTGCTGGCCCGGATGCGCGAGCGCATCCCCGGCCTGGCCCTGCGCACCAGCGTCATCACCGGCTTCCCCGGCGAGACCGACCGGGACGTGGCCGAACTCATCGACTTCGTCCGCGAGGTGCGCTTCGAGCGGCTCGGCGTGTTCACCTACTCCCCCGAGGAGGGGACCCCCGCCTCCGGCATGGCCGGCGAGGTGCCCCGGGAGGAGGCGGAGCGCCGGAAGGAGGCGGTCATGGAGGCGCAGCGGGAGATCGCCGTCGAACACAACCGGGCCCTGACGGGAGCGGCCGTGGAGGTCATGGTGGAGGAGGTCCTCGAGGACCTCCCACCCTTCCGCTGGCTCGGCCGCACCCCGTGGGACGCCCCCGAGGTGGACCAGGGGATCTACCTGGAGATGCCCTCCGGGGAGGACGCGGAGACCCGCCGCCTCGAGCCGGGTGACCGGGTCCGGGCCGAGGTGGTCGGTTCCACCGACTTCGACCTCGAGGGGGTCCTCCTCCCCGAACCCCCGCGCTGACGAGGCGTCCATGTTGAGGATCCCCGCCCTCCCCTACCCCCTCTTCCGCGGCCTGCTGGGTCTGCTCATGCGCACCGATATCACGCTCATCGGGGCCCGCAACATCCCCGACGGCCCCTGTATCGCCTGCTCCAACCATCCCCACCGGGAGGAGATCCTCCTGGGCTACCGCATCTTCCAGCGGCCGGTGCACATCATGCTGCAGAAAGGGCTCTTCGACCGCGCGCACCTGGAAGATGAGTTCCGGGCCGCCCTGGAGGGCACCTACCGCTTCCCGGGGTGGGTGGAGGGGCTCGCGCCGATCGCCGCCGAATGGATCGCCCGGCAGAACACCGCCCTGGGGGCCATCCCGGTGGCCCGGGAGAAGGACGTGGACGATCCCCGGAGCGCCCTGCTCATCAACCGCAGCGCCTTCCACCTGGCCATCCGGGCCCTGGAGCGCGGTCACGTCATCGGCATGGCCCCCGAGGGGGTCCTATCCCCCGAGGAGGGGGTGGGACAGCTGCAAAAGGGGGCGGCCCAGATGGCGTGGCACTTCGCCCGCCGGGACCGGCCGGTCCCCCTGCTCCCCATCATCTTCTGGGGCATCCGCGGCCTGGATAAGAGCCTCTTCGGCAGGGGTCGGGCCATCGTGGCGGTGGGGGAGCCCCTGCCGGCGGTGCGGAAGGACGGCGAGGGACGGAAGGCCTACACGGACCGCGTGACCGGCGAACTCCGGGAGGACCTCATCGACCTCATGGAACACGTGAAGGGGATACCCACCGATGCCCTCCCGCCGGCACCCACCCGGTCCTGGGGCCGCATCGAAGCGCCGCCCATCGGCAGCAAAGGGTCTCAGTCCCTATAGGACATGACCCGGAGCCCGGGGACCCTTCGGAACTCCCGCACGTTGCTGGTCACCACCGGCATGGCATTCGCCAGGGCCGTGGCGGCGATCCACAGGTCGTTGGTCCCGATGAGCAGTCCCTGTTCCCGCAGGTACCGGTAGATCATCCCGTAGCGCCAGCATACATCCTGATCGTACGTGAGAAGATCGAAGTCGGAGATCAGACGCTCCCACACAGGACGTTCGTCAGGCTCGACGCCGCACGCCATTTCACCAGCCACGGTGAACGTGATGAAGACAGGCACGCCGACCAGCGTCTGGAGGAACTCGTGAGCCGGCCCGGGATCCCCGGCGAGGACCTCACGCTCCAGGTCGATGAGGAACGTGGTCTCGAGGATCACGCCCTGTTCCATTTGTCCTCCGGCGGTCGGTCCGAGCGGACCGCCTCATCCACCTCATCCAGCTGCTCCGCGGTGTACACGGGACCACGCTCCCGCACGATCCTGAGGAGTTCGCCCCCGGTGAGGGGTTCGGTGTCCCATCGGGCTCGCATGATCACATCACTGAAGGATTCCGACGCATCCCGCTTCGCCCGGCGGAGCTTCTCGTAGGCTTCGATGCGGACAGATATCGTCTTGGTTGGCATACACAGACAATACACAGCCTGTGTATCATCGTCAAGTGGAGGGGGTATGAGGTCTTGCGGATTCCTGCCCATCTCGCCATGCTCGGGCTGGGAGGGGAGCACCCCACAGGGAGATGTTCCATGAAGTGGCTGTTCTTCGTTCTGCTGGCGGTCCACGGCCTCATCCACCTGCTCGGTACCGTGAAGGCCTTCGGGCTGGCTCCGCTTGAGGAACTGCCCCTGGGTCTCTCGCGCGGTGCAGGGGTCGCCTGGCTCGCGGCGGGCATCCTCATGCTGGCCAGCGCCCTCCTGCTGCTGCTCCGACCGGAACTCTGGTGGTGGGCCGGGGCCGCCGCGGTGGTCCTCTCGCAGGCCCTCATCTTCTCTGCCTGGGGAGAGGCGAAGTTCGGGACGGCGGCGAACCTCATCGTGCTCGCCGGCGTCGTCTACGGCTTCGCATCCATGGGACCATGGAGTCTCCGCGCCGACTACCTGCAAGAGGTCCGGGAGGGCCTCGCCGACCCGCCCTCCCTGGAGACCGTCACAGAGGCCGATCTCACCCCGCTCCCCGCGCCGGTCCAGCGCTATGTCCGGAGGTCGGGTGCCGTCGGGCTGCCCCGTGTTCGGGACTTCGCCCTCACCTGGAGCGGCCGGATCCGCGGCGCACCGGACGAGCCGTGGATGGAGTTCGAGGCGGTCCAGCACAGTTTCCTGGACACGCCGCGCCGCCTCTTCCACATGCGGGCATCGCGTTCCGGGCTGCCCGTGGACATCCTCCATGTCTACCGGGAGGGCACGGCCACCATGCGGGTCCGTCTGCTCTCCCTGCTGCCCATGGTGGATGCCCGCGGTCCGGAGATGGACCGGGCCGAGACGGTCACCTTCCTCAACGACCTCTGCCTCTTCGCACCGGCGGGCCTCATCGATCCGGACCTGGAGTGGGAGGCCGCTGACGACCGGACCGCCCGTGTCCGGTACACGGCGGGTCCCCACACGGTGGGGGCGACCCTGTACTTCGACGAGGAGGGGGACCTGGTCGACTTCGTCTCGGAGGACCGGCTCCGGGCCTCCGCGGACGGTACCGAGTTCACCCGGCACACCTGGTCCACGCCGGTGAGCGGTCAGCGCACCTTCGGCGAGCGGCGGATCAGCGCCGGAGGCGACGGCGTCTGGCACCTGCCCGATGGCGAGTTCGTATACATCGAGGCCGAGGTGCTCGACCTGGAAGTCAATACCGGGCACTGACGAGGATTCAGGGGTACTCGAATCCCTCCACCGCAGGACGTATCGCGTACACCAGCCAGCCCCGTTCCCCCGTCTCCGGGTCGGTCTGCAGGGAGGCAAGGGTATCCCCAGGCGCACGCATCACCGTGATGGCGGCCGCCGCGGAGATACGCTCCTCGGTCTGTTCGGAGGGATAGTGGGTCAGCAGCAGTCGCCCGTCGGCGGAGACGTCCAGCAGGGGGACGATGTTGTAGCCCGTCGGCCGCTCGGCCGAATACTGGCGCTCGAAGGTCCCGTCCATCGTGAAGCGGCTCAGACGGGGAGTCATGTTGTGAGAGATGTTGACCATCCCGCCATGGAAGGAGAGTCGGAACGGGAAGCGGAGCTCACCCGGTCCCTCCCCCGGCCTCCCGATCGTTCCTGCGAATGCTCCGTCCCCGTCGAAGACGATGATGCGGCCGCCGTTGACATCCAGAAAGTAGTACCGCCCGTCCGGGCCGTAGAAAGGCTGGACCATCTCCTTCATCATCGAGTCGGGTTCTTCCTCATCCTCCCGGATCGTCAGGATCGGCTCGTAGGTGAAGAGGTCTCCGGCGTACCGGGGGCCGCCGGTGGTCAGCGCGGTGGGGATGCCGTTCTCGGACACCACCTCGAACGCATGCTCCTGGACGGCCTCCTGTGAGGAGCAGCCGATACTCATGAGGAGCAGGAGGGGGAGGAAGAACGGAGCATATCGGACGGTGTGCTTCATCATCAGGTCGGACCTCCCGGGATAGACCGAGGGCTGGGGGGATCGACCTGGGGACTGGCATAGTGAGAAGAACGTTTACCCGGCTCAGATCCTCGCCGAGGCCCCCCGGACCGCGAAGCGCTGCTCGGTCCCGTCGGGACGGACGACCAGGAGCTCCCCGTCCTCGTAGCGGGCCCAGGGCGCGCCGCCCCCCAGCCAGGTCCCAAGGTTCACGTAGAGGGAGCCGCCGGTCAGCTGCCGGACCTCGGCGTGGTGGGTATGGCCCAGGAAGATGACATCGTAGCCCTCCTCGGCCCATGCCTCGAGCCTCCGATCCATGTACTCGGTGGTGCCGTAGTCCTTCCCGGAGGTGTAGTGTCGGCTCGTTCCGGAGACCTTCCGGGCCAGCCAGAGCCCGAGGTCGGGGTGGACCAGCCGCCAGAGGGCCTGGGCCCAGCCGCTGCGCACCACCTTCTTGAGGATGCGGTAGCCGGTGTCCTTCTTCGCGAGGCCGTCGCCGTGGTGGAGGAAGAAGCGGCGGCCGCCGGCCTCCATCGCAAAGGGCTCGTCGTGGAGGATGCAGCCCACCTCCTCGGAGAGGTAGGGGCCCAGGGCGAAGTCGTGGTTGCCGGCCAGGTAGTGGACCTCGATGCCGGCCGAGCTCAGGCGGTGGAGTGCGGCCAGGACCTTGAGGCTGCGGGAGGGGACCACCCTGCGGTACTCGAACCAGAAGTCGAAGAGGTCGCCGTTGATGAAGAGCCGTCCGGCGTCGGAGGCCATCTCGTCCAGCAGCGCGACGAGACGCTCCTCCTTGGCCTCCTCCTCGGCGGGGCCCTCGATCCCCAGGTGGACATCCGATATGAAGTAGTCCGCTGCCATGTCGCCGCCCAAGGTACCGCACGGGGCCCTCCTGCGTCCAGCGGGCCGGCGCGCGGGGGCCATCTCGGAGGAACGGGGCGTTGACACTCCACGCGCCCGTGAGAAACTTACGGGCGACTCATAAAAGGAGCAGCCTGATGGCCTCGATGCGCGCCGTGGTGAAGACCGCCCCAGGGAGGGGTGCGGAGCTGCAGGAAGTCTCGAAGCCCGAACCGGGACCCGGCGAGGCGCTGGTCCGGGTCCGAGCCGCCAGCATCTGCGGCACCGATCATCATATCTACGACTGGAACCCCTGGGCCGAGGGACGCATCGGCCCGCGCATCCCCCAGATCATGGGACACGAGTTCGCCGGGACCGTCGAGGCGGTGGGTGAGGGCGTGACCCGGGTGAGCGAGGGGGACTGCGTCTCGGCCGAGACCCACATCGTCTGCCACACCTGCACCCCCTGCCGCCGCAACCAGTACCACGCCTGTGTGAACACGAAGATCCTGGGCGTGGACGTGGACGGGGCCTTCGCCGACTACATCACCGTCCCCGCCGAGAACCTCTGGCCCAATCCGGAGGACCTCCCCCTCGAGGTCGCCAGCGCCCAGGAACCCCTGGGGAACGCGGTGCACACCGCGATGGCCGAGCCGCTGGCGGGCAAGCGGGTGCTGGTCACCGGCGTCGGTCCCATCGGGGCCTTCAGCGTGGGGGTGGCACGGGCGATGGGTGCCACCGAGGTCTACGCCTCCGAGCCCAACCCCTACCGGCTGGACCTGGCGGGGAAGATGGGGGCGAACGAGCTGATCGACCCGTCCGGGACCGACCTGGTCGAGGCGGTCATGGACCTCACCGGCGAGGGGGTCGACGCGGTACTGGAGATGAGCGGACACCCGCAGGCCATCCGGGACGCCGTCTCGTGTGTGATCCCCGGGGGACATATCGCCCAGCTGGGTCTGCCCCCCGATGATGTCTCCATCGACCTGAACGAGCTCATCTTCAAGGGGATCCGTTTCTACGGGATCATCGGCCGCCGCATGTGGGAGACGTGGGACACCATGTCCCGGCTCCTGGCGTCGGGTTCGCTGGACATCACCCCGGTGCTGACCCACAGCCTCCCCCTGGAGGACTACAAGGAGGGGATGGAGCTCATGGACGAGGGAGCCTGCGGCAAGTGCGTGCTGGAAGTGGCCTGAGCAGGACCCCAGGAACCAACCGGACAGGAGAAGTCGATGTCGGAGAACCTGAAGCACCTGGACAGCCAGCTCAAGGAACTGGAGGACAAGGGACTCAAGATCCGCTTCCGGGTCCTGGAGTCCCCCCAGGGGGCCTGGCTCACCATCGAGGGGCGCAAGGTCCTCAATCTCTGCTCCAACAACTACCTGGGGCTGGCCAACCACCCGCGCCTCAAGGAGGCCGCCCTCAAGGCGGTGGAGGCGTACGGGGTGGGCCCCGGGGCGGTGCGCACCATCGCCGGGACCATGGACCTGCACGAGGAGCTGGAGGAGAAGCTGGCCGAGTTCAAGAAGGCGGAGGCCACGGTGGTGCTCCAGTCCGGCTTCAACGCCAACCAGGCCGTGATCCCCGCCATCACCAGCGGCGAGGACGTGGTCCTCAGCGACGAGCTGAACCACGCCTCGATCATCGACGGCGTGCGCCTCTCCAGGGCGAAGCGCAGGGTCTGGGGCCACCGCGACGTGGACGACCTGCGTGAGAAGCTGGCCGAGCCCGAGGTGCAGGACGCCCGTACCCGGCTGGTCATCACCGACGGCGTGTTCAGCATGGATGGGGACGTGGCGCCCCTGGACGAGATCATCAAGGCGGCGGAGGACCACGATGCCATCGTCATGGTGGACGACGCCCACGGTGAGGGGGTGCTGGGCAGTCACGGCCGGGGGATCGTGGACCACTTCGACATGCACGGCCGGTGCGAGATCGAGGTGGGGACCCTGAGCAAGGCGTTCGGGGTGCTGGGCGGGTTCGTGTCGGGCTCGAGGGAGCTGGTGGACTACATCAAGCAGCAGGGCCGTCCCTTCCTCTTCTCCAGCAGCCTCAGTCCCGCCGACACCGCCGCAGCCATCGAGGCGGTGGAGATCCTCATGGAGTCGGACGATCTGGTGAAGAAGCTCTGGGACAACACCGGGTACTTCAAGCAGGGCATGCAGGACCTGGGCTTCGACACGGGGGAGACGGAGACGCCCATCATCCCGGTCATGCTCTACGAGGCGGATACCGCCCAGGAGTTCAGCCGGAAGCTCTTCGAAGAGGGCTTCTTCGCCATGGCCATCGGCTACCCCACCGTGCCGAAGGGGAAGGCCCGGATCCGGGTCATGATGTCCGCCGCCCACTCCACCGAGGACCTGGACAGGGCCCTGGAGGCCTTCGACGAGGTGGGCAGGAAGATGGGGGTCCTGAGCTGAAAGAGGTATCCGTTCTCCTCGGGGCCGCTGCGGCCCTCCTGCTCACCGCGGGAGCGGCCCCGGCGGCCCCCGCCGACACCCTCAGGGTGGGGGCGGTGGGGGACATCATGCTCTCCTCCTGGCTGGTGGAGGTCCTGGAGCGGGAGGGCCCCGACTACCCCTACGCGGGCATCGCCCCCCTGCTGGCCGGGACCGATCTGCTCATCGGCAACCTGGAGGCCCCCTTCCTGGCCGATACCACCGGGGTGGTGAGGGCCGAGAAGAGCTACACCTTCGCCGTGCCCCCGGAGCGGGTGGACGTGCTGGAGGCGGGCGGGTTCGGGGCGGTGACCCTGGCCAACAACCACATCCTCGACTTCGGCCTCCCCGGTCTGGAGGGTACCTGGCTGGCCCTCGAGGGGGCGGGTATCCCCCACGCGGGGACCGGGCGGGACCGGGAGGAGGCGCACACCCACACGCTGGTGGAGGCCGCCGGGCACCGCGTGGCGCTGCTGGCCTACAACCACGTCTTCCCCGCCGCCTTCTGGGCGGACGGCCGTCGGCCCGGCACCGCCCACGCCTCCGATGCCGGGCTGGCCCGGGAGGTGCGGCGGGCGGCGGCGGACGCCGACCTGGTGGTGGTCTCCTTCCACTGGAGCGCCGAGGGGCTCGAGGAGCCGAAGGGATACCAGCGGATCCTGGCCCGGATCGCCGTGGACAGCGGAGCGGACCTTGTGGTGGGGCACCACCCCCACGTGCTGCAGACCCTGGAGTGGTACAGGGGACGGCTCATCGCCTACAGCCTGGGCAACTTCCTCTTCGCCTCCTACTCCCCCGCAGCCGCCGGCGCCCTGCTGGTGGTGCGTTTCGCGGGCTCCGAGCCGGTGGACGCGGCCTTCCACCCCCTGGACGTGAACAACATCCGCCGCGAGTTCCGGCCCTCACCGGTCCTGCCCGAGGGGTGGGGAGAGCTGGGCAGCGGGGTCGTGGATGCCCTGGCGGACTCCGCGGCCTCGGGAGCGTCCGGTGTGGAGGTGATGCCGGAGGGGTGGCTGCTCCTGCGTCCCCCCGGGGATTCCTTTTGAGGTCCAGCGACGACCTGCTGTACGTTATGAGGTGTGAGGTCCGGGGCTAGGCGTATCGATGTTCCCGGGGAAGTCCTTGACACAGGACGGTCCCGTCCCCACACTACCAGGTTCCAAGGTCGGACAGGACAGCCGTCAGAGGGGTGATCCCGCGTCACCGGGGCCCACCGGCGGGACGCGAGGAACACAGGCTGTCCTGAGACGTCCAAACATGAGGATCCCGGGACCTGACCCCCAACAGACGATAAACGACCTCGAGCTCCCCTTCGTCCCAGCACGGGGAGTAAGGCGCTCAAGCAAGAGGTGTTCCAACCGTTGGCCAAGCTGACCAAGAAGCCGTACACACGCGAGGACCAGTCCCTCGACAAGTACCTCCAGGAGATCGGTGAGGTCTCCCTCATCGATGCCGATGAAGAGGTGCGCCTGGCGAAGCTGGTGAAACAGGGGGACCAGGACGCGCTGAACAAGCTGGTCCAGGCGAACCTCCGGTTCGTCGTCAGCGTGGCCAAGCAGTACCAGAACCAGGGACTCAGCCTGGGGGACCTGATCAACGAGGGGAACCTGGGTCTGATCAAGGCGGCGAAGCGGTTCGACGAGACCAAGGGGTTCAAGTTCATCTCCTACGCGGTCTGGTGGATCCGCCAGGCCATCCTCCAGGCCCTGGCCGAGCAGTCGCGCATCGTGCGTCTCCCCCTCAACCGGGTGGGCGCGCTGCACAAGATCGGGAAGGTCTCCAGCGGCCTGGAGCAGACCTACGGCCGGGAGCCCAGCTCGGAGGAGATCGCCGAGGAGCTGGACATGAACCCCAACGAGGTGACGGACACGCTGAAGATCAGCAGCCGCCACCTGAGCCTGGACGCCCCCTTCCAGGAGGGCGAGGACAACCGTCTCCTGGACGTGCTGGAGGACGAGGTCCAGGCTCCCCCGGACGAGGAACTCTTCGACGAGGCCCTCCAGCGTGAGGTGGGGAAGGCCCTCTCGACCCTCACCGACCGGGAGGCGGAGGTGATCCGTCTCTATTTCGGCATCGGCCGGGAGAA
This sequence comes from bacterium, assembly GCA_046497505.1. Classification (GTDB taxonomy): domain Bacteria; phylum Blakebacterota; class Blakebacteria; order Blakebacterales; family JAWOFN01; genus JAWOFN01. The sequence goes on from JAWOFN010000090.1 coordinate 21,388, forward strand.
GCCCATGACCCTGGAGCAGATCGGTCACAAGTTCGGTCTGACCCGGGAGCGGGTACGACAGATCAAGGAGAAGGCGATACGGCGCCTGCGGCACTCCAGCCGCAGCCGCGCGCTCGCTCCCTACACCGGATAGGGGCGGGCCGGGCGGACGCCGGACCGTGATGCAGAGGGCTGGCGGAGGAACGTGAGAACGCCCCTTCCCCGGCCCTCTTCCTTTGTGGGCCGGGAGATACGGACGGCTAACTCAGGCTTGACCGAGGGGGGTGCGGACCCTATCCTCGCTTCACCTTGTGCTCGACGTCACGATCGCCGGCCGTGCCTCTGCAGCCCAGGGTGAACGTGAACTGAGGAGAACATGGACCGAAGAGAGGGATTCTCGCTGCTCCTGGTGCCCCGCGGCACCGACGCGCGGCACAAGAGAGAGATCCGTCTGTCGGGTACGCAGCTCGTCCTCCTGACCGCGGGCCTGCTCGGGGCGCTCCTGGCCTTCGTGGCCATGGCCGCCTCCTTCGGCTACGTGATGGTGGACCAGGTGCGCTATCACACGCTCGAGCGGGAGAACCGCGTCCTCAGGGCCGAACTGGACCAGATGAACGAGCAGGTGCTCAGTCTGGCGGACCAGATGTCGGTGATCGCCCAGCGGGACGAGGCCGTCCGGCTGGCCGCCGAACTGGACCCGATCGCCGAAGACCTTCGGCAGGCCGGTATCGGCGGCTCGCACCGCGACTTCAACCGGGACGTGCTCATGCTGGCCGGTGAGACCGGGGGCATGACCCGCGAGCTGCAGGGCCGGATCAACCGGCTGCTCCGGGAGGCGAAGCTGGAATCGGAGTCCCTCCTGGAGGTCGAGGCCCGCCTGGCCGAGTCGGAGTCGTTCCTGACCGGCTACCCCAGCATCTTCCCCATCGACCAGACCCGCTACCGCACCTGGGTCACCTCCCCCTTCGGGTGGAGGTCGGATCCCCTCTACGGGACCCGCCGCTTCCACGAGGGGAACGACGTGGGCGCGGCCCACGGCACCCCGATCCGGGCCACCGCGGACGGGATCGTGGCCGGGTGGGAGAACGGTGTGGAGGGCTTCCAGCGCATCGGCCTGGGGAACTTCATCCGGATAGACCACCAGAACGGCTACGTGACCTCCTACGGGCACATGGCCCGGGTCGCGCCCGGCATCCGGAAGGGCGTGCGGGTCAAGCGGGGTCAGGTCATCGGCTACGTGGGCCGGACCGGCCGCGCCGCGGGCACCCACCTGCACTACGAGATCACCTACAACGACCAGCCGGTGAACCCCTTCTACCATTACTACACCGACCGCGTGGCGGACGCGACCGGGCGGAAGCAGGACCTGCCCACCTATCCCGAGTCGGGGGACGCGGGACGCTGATCGGGCGGGACACGAGATCATCATGGGACGAGCCCCCCGGCGGCCGAACGCCGGCGGGGCTTTTTACTGGGCCACGGGACGAATGAACGGAACCGACCTCTTCGAAGGATTCCCGGAGGACCGGCGCCCCGGCCGATCGGGGGACGCCGGGGAGGTCCCCCTGGCGGACCGGATGCGTCCCCGTGACCTGGACGAGTTCGTGGGGCAGCAGCACCTGGTGGGCCCGGGCAGGCCCCTGCGCCGGCTCATCGAGGAGGGACGGATCCCCAGTCTCATCTTCTGGGGTCCCCCGGGCACGGGCAAGACCACGCTGGCCCGTCTCCTGGCCCTCCACAGCGGGGCCGCCTTCGAGACCTTCAGCGCGGTGCTCTCGGGGGTGAAGGAGATCCGGGATGTGACCGCACGGGCTCGGAGCCGGCGCCGGGCCGGCGGGGAGGCCACCGTCCTCTTCGTGGACGAGATCCATCGCTTCAACAAGGCGCAGCAGGACGCCTTCCTCCCCCACGTGGAGGAGGGGCTCATCGTGCTGGTGGGCTCCACCACCGAGAACCCCTCCTTCGAGGTCAACGCCGCGCTGCTCTCGCGGACCACGGTCTTCACCCTGGAGCCCCTGACCGGGGAGGACCTGCGGGTGATCCTCCACCGGGCCCTCACCGACCCGGAGCGGGGAGTGGCCGCGGACCGCCCCGACGGGCCGCCCGAGGTGAGCGGTGAGGCGGAGGACCTGCTGGTGGGGCTGGCGGACGGGGACGCGCGGGTGCTCCTCAACATGCTGGAGATGTGCTCGGAGGCGGCGGAGGAGCGCATCACCCCCGACCTGGTACGGACCCTGCTGCAGAAGAAGACCCTCCGCCACGACAAGGAGGGGGAGAGCCACTACAACCTGATCTCCGCCCTCCACAAGGCGGTGCGGGGTTCCGACGTGGACGGAGCCCTCTACTGGCTGGCCCGTATCCTGGAGGGGGGCGAGGACCCCCTCTTCGTGGTGCGCCGCATCGTCCGCATGGCCGCCGAGGACGTGGGACTTGCGGACCCCCGTGCCCTGCAGGTCGCCCTGGCCGCGAAGGACACCTATCGTTTCCTGGGCTCCCCCGAGGGAGAGATCGCCCTCTTCGAAGCGGCGGCTTATCTTGCCCTTACCTCGAAGAGCAACGCGGTCTGCAGGGCGGAGAAGGCCGCCCGGAAGGCGGTGAGGGACCAGCCTGCCCACCCGGTGCCCCTGCACATCAGGAACGCGCCGACCGACCTGATGAAGGATGCGGGATACGGGAAGGGCTACCTCTACGACCACGATTGGCCCGATGCCCTGGCGCCCCAGACCTATCTCCCCGTCGAGCTGGAGGACCTCGTGCTCTACGAACCCACCCGGCAGGGGCTGGAGGCGAAGATGGCCGATCGGCTGGAATGGCTCAGGGAGAAGCGCGCCGAGCGTATCGCGGAGCAGGAGAAGGAGGAGGAAGAAGGATGATCCCGGCGGCTGCCCTCCCCTTCCCCCACATCTCTCCCGTCCTGCTGGACCTGCCCGGGCCCTTCGCCGTGCGATGGTACGGTCTGATGTACCTGGTGGGCTTCACCATCGCCTACTTCCTGCTCCTCCGTCTGGCCCGGCGTGAACGGCTGGAACTGGAACCGGACCAGGTGAGCGAGGTGATCTGGGCCGCCGCCATCGGGGTGCTGGTGGGGGGACGGATCGGCTACCTCCTCTTCTACAACCCGGACGCCTTCCTGCATCCCATGGAGATCATACGCATCTGGGAGGGGGGACTCTCCTTCCACGGGGGCCTCATCGGGACCGTTCTGATGCTGGCGTGGTACGGACGGCGCCGGGGGGTCCCCTTCCTGGCCCTGGGGGACATGGCCGTGCTGGCCGCCCCCCTGGGCATCATGGCGGTGCGCATCTCCAACTTCATCAACGGCGAGCTCTACGGCCGGATCACCGCCTCCGAGGTGCCGTGGGCCATGCGCTTCCCCTCCGACCCGGTGGGCCGGACCCTGCTGGGGGCGGGGGGAGGGACCCCGGAGGAGGTCTACCGGGCGGTGGAGCGGGCGAAGGCCGCCGGGCGCTGGGAGGAGATCGTGGAGCAGATCCCCTACCGTCACCCCAGCCAGCTCTACGAGGCGGCGGTGGAGGGACTCCTGGTCTTCCTGGTGCTCTGGGGGCTGGTCTGGCTGGCCCGCCGGATGGAGTGGCGTCTGCCCACCGGCACCTTCGGCGCCCTCTTCCTCTTCCTCTACGGCACGGGGCGGATGCTGGTGGAGAACTACCGTCAGCCGGACGCGCAGTTCACCGGTCCGGGGGACCCCCTGGGCACCGTCCTCGCCGGGCTCACGATGGGGCAGCTCCTGAGCCTGGGCATGATCGTGGGCGGGGTGCTGGTCGCGGCCCTCCTGCTCTCGGGGAGGACGCCGAGGGAGCGGGCCCTGCCGGTGCGCCGGGGGAACGCCCCGGGGTCCGCCGGGAGAGGGGAGGAGGCGTCATGAACGGCGAGGGAGAGGTGCTCTGGTGGATCGGCGGGGGCCTGCTGGCGCTCCTGCTCCTGGGCTACGGCCTGATCCGCAGGGAGAGGCAGCGGCCGGCGGGCTCCGCCTTCGAGGAGCCGGAGGAAGAGGGGCCGGACGACATCGAGGAGGTGCTGTGAGCGTTCCCCTCGACCCGATCCCCACGGGGGGACCTCCGCTGATCCCCACCGGGGAGATCGAACCGCCCACCGCGGAGGAGGAGCCGGAGGACCGGGGGGAGGAGTGGAAGGCCCGCTCGGTCCCCCTCGGGCTGGCCTTCTTCCTGCTGGTCGTGGTGGCGGCCGCGGCGACGGGCGTGTGGAGTTCGGTGGACCGCCTGCTGGAGGAGGCGGCGGCGGCAGTGGACGCCTGGGGCGAGGTGCGGGAGGCGGCGGCCCGGCGTCACGACCTGCTGGCCGAGGTGACGGACCGGCTGATCCGGTCCGGGGAGGCCGGGGAGGCGGTGGAGCGGTGGGCGCGGGCGCGGGAACGCTTCGAGGGCGCGGCGAGCCTGGGAGAGGAGATCGAGCGGCTCCCGGCCCTGGATGCAGCGGCCGACCGGCTCCATCGCGCGGCCCTGCAGCGGAGGGAGGTGCTCGGTCCGCGGGGGGAGGGACTGCTCAAGGGCCTGCACGAGGCGGAAGGAGAGCGGAGGGTCGCGGCCCGGGACTTCAACCGGGCGGCGGACCGCCTGCGCACCACCCTGCGGCGGATCCCCACACGATGGCTCGGTTCCCTGCTGGGTTTCGAGGCCCTCCCTGCCTACGCCGTCGAGACCCCTGCGGGTCAGTCGGCGCCCCCCCGCTCGCCGTACATGCGCTGATAGTAGTCCCGGTAGGCGCCGCTCTTCACCGCTTCCCACCAGTCACGGTTCTCCTGGTACCAGCGCACCGTCTCCTCGAGCCCCTCCTCGAGGGCGATGGAGGGGGACCAGCCGATCTCCTGCCGGAGCCGGCCCACATCCAGGGCGTAGCGGCGGTCGTGCCCGGGGCGGTCGGCCACGAAGGTGATGAGCCCGGGATCCGCCTCCATGACCCGGACCAGGGTCCGTACGAGGTCGAGGTTGGGGACCTCCTCGCCGGTGCCGATGTTGTAGACCCTCCCGGGGCGGCCCCCCTCCCACACCGCCCACAGGGCCGCGCAGTGTTCGCGGACGTGCATCCACTCCCGCTGCTGCATCCCGTCGCCGTACACCGGAAGCTCCCTTCCCTCCATGATGTTGGTGATCATCAGGGGGATGAGCTTCTCGGGGAACTGGAAGGGCCCGTAGTTGTTGCACGCCCGTGTGATGAGGACCGGCACCTCCCAGGTGGTCACGGCGGCGTTGACCAGCAGGTCCCCGGCGGCCTTGCTGGCCGCGTAGGGACTCGAGGGGTTGAGATGCGCCTCCTCGTCGAATCGGACCCCCTCGGGCGCGGGTCCGTACACCTCGTCGGTGGAGACCTGGAGGAAGCGGGGCACCTCGAGGTCGCGCACCAGGTCCAGCAGCGCCTGGACCCCCACCGCGTTGCTGTGCAGGAAGGGGGCGGCGGACTCCAGGCTGCGGTCCACGTGGGACTCGGCGGCGAAGTTGATGAGACCGTCGGCTCCCTCCAGGAGGGGACGCATCGCCCCGGGGTCGGCGATGTCCGCCTTCACGAAGCGGATCTCCTCCCGCACCGCCTCGAGGTTGGCGGGGTTGCCCGCGTAGGTGAGATCGTCCACCACCACCAGCTCGGTCTCCGGCTCCCGGGCGAGGAGCCAGTGGACGAAGTTGCTTCCGATGAAGCCGGCGCCGCCGGTTATGACCAGGTGGGCCATGGGATGCGTCCTTCGGGGCTACCCGTCCTGCCGGGCCCAGTCGTAGGGGATGTCGTTCTCGTGGGCGGGGATGCGGTGCTCGTCCGGGTCCTCGTAGACGAAGAGTTCGGTGGGGACGTTCACCACGATGGCCTCGGACCCGCTGATGCACTTGAAGCCGTGATAGACCCCGCTGGGGATACGCACCAGGACCGGGTTGTGCTCCCCCAGGAAGAACTCGTTCACCTCCTGGTAGGTCTCCGAGTCCCGCCGCTGGTCGTAGAGCACCAGCTTGATCATCCCCTTCACGCAGGCGAAATGATCGGTCTGCACCTCGTGGTAGTGCCACGCCTTCACCACCCCGGGATAGGCGGTGGTCATGTAGACCTGGCCGAACCGGGTGAAGAAGGGGTCGTCGGAGCGGAGGATCTCCATGAGGCGCCCCCGCTCGTCGGGGTGGACGGTGAGTTCCTTCACGATGACGCCGTCTATCATGGTCGGCTCCGCTCTCTTCCCTACGGGTTGTTGGCTCCGGTGGCGGCCACCAGTTCGGTGGCCCTTCGCAGCGACTCGAAGGTCCCGGCGTCGGTCCACCAGCCGTCCAGCACGCTGTATTCCATCTGCCCGCAGCGCACGTAGTGGTTGTTCACGTCGGTGATCTCCAGCTCGCCGCGGGCGGAGGGCTCCAGGCCGTCGATCACCCCCCACACCTGCTCGTCGAAGAAGTAGAGTCCCGTCACCGCGTAGGAGGAGGGGGGATCCTCCGGTTTCTCGACGATCTCGGCGATCCTCTCCCCCTCCAGGCGGGGCACCCCGAAGCGTTCGGGGTCGGGGACCTCCTTGACGAGGATCCGGGCCCCCCGTTCCTGCTTCGCGAACGCCTCCACCGAGGCGCGGATGCTCCGTTCGAAGATGTTGTCCCCCAGGATCACCGCCACCTTCTCGGAGTCCACGAACTCCCGGCAGAGACCCAGCGCCTCGGCGATGCCCCCCTCCCCCTCCTGGTAGGTGTAGTTCAGGTGGCCGAGTCCGAACTCGCTGCCGTTCCCCAGCAGCCGCAGGAAGTCCCCCGCGGAGTTGCCGCCGGTCACGATCATGATCTCGTCGATCCCCGCCCCGACCAGGGCCTCGATGGGGTAGTAGATCATCGGTTTCCGGTAGACGGGGAGCAGGTGCTTGTTGGTCACCTTGGTCAGGGGGTGAAGGCGGGTGCCCAGACCGCCTGCCAGCACGACACCCTTCATGGACGGCACTCCTCGGATCAGGTCAGGGAATGGGAACTCGCGAGACCGGCTATCGAAGATAGACCAGATAGGAGTGGCGGGAAAGCAGCTTAGGGATCGAGACGCCGGGCTTCAGCGAGCAATCCCCGCCGAGGTCGAGGAAGGGGACGTCTCCCGCGGAGGCGTACCGGGAAGGTACGCCGCAACCCTATAATGAGAACCAGTAGGTGAGCTTGGTCAGAAGCACCCGGTCGCTCAGCGGCAGGCTCCCGTACTCGTAGTAGTAGTCGCGGTACGCCCGGTTCTCGATCACGTCGCTGCGGATCTCGTTGTAGACCACATACAGCGTGCTCTTGGCGTTCAGGTAGTAGGAGAGCACGAAGTTCATCGTGTTGGCCCGGCTCAGGGGTTCCGGCTCGCCGTCGTCCTCGAAGAGGCGGAACTGGTTGTAGACGCGGGCCGAGAGAGCGGGGGAGAAGCTGTACTCGAGGCGGGTCACCAGCAGGTTCTTGGTCTCATCCAGGTGGTCGGAGTCGAAGTACTCCCGGATGTGCTGCAGGCTCACGCTGCCGTTCAGCCGGCTGCTCGGCTTGAAGGCCATCCCCGACTTCAGGGTCCACTCACGCCCCCAGTAGAGGTCCCCGTAGTCGAGGAAATCCCCCCAGGAGGAACTCAGGTCGAAGGACCAGGGGCGGCTGCGGTCGGTGTTGAAGCCCAGGCTGTAGTCCCAGCCTCGGTAGAAGCGGCTGGTCACGGCCGTGAGGTACGGTTCGGGGGCCCACACGTCGTAGTAGCGGGTGTCGCTGATGTTCACCTTCGCGTCCAGCTCCATGTAGTTCATGCTCTGGAGCTTGAATTCCCCGCTGTAGCGCCCGTGCGTGTAGTTGCCGGAGAAGTCCCTGCTGAACCGGCTCGAGGTCTTCAGCTCGACGCGCCGCACGCCCCCCGATTCGGGCCGCGGCTTCCACCCCAGGTTCCATCCCCCCCGGCGCCGGTCCACCTGGGTCACGTAGCCCACCTCGCCCACGTCGAACTCCGGTCCCAGGTAGTCGAACTCCGCCCCGTACTCCCAGAGGTCGCTCCGCAGTCCCCCCTTGAGCTGCCCCGCCCAGTCGTTCCCCTCCCGGCCGGGGTTGATGGAGCGGGCCAGCATGCCGGTGAGGTAGTGGTTGGACTGGGCCCGCAGGTCCAGGTCGATGCCCACGGCCCGCTGATAGGGACGTGTACCCCCTCCGGAGCGGGTATCCTTGCTCACCGCCAGGATGCCGATGTTGGACCGGGTCAGGATGTCCCGGTCGAGCCGGACCACCGCGTAGTTGGACATCGGGACCCTCCCGGTCACGGTCCCGGAATCGTAGGCGATCGCGTAGTCCTTCTGCTCGGTGATGGAGTTGATGAATCCGATCTCCCAGGGCCCGGCCCGGCCGGTGATCTTCGCCCCGGCCAGCATGTTCACCTCGGGTCCGTTGAAGATCTGCTTACCGATCCGGCGGCTGTAGAAGATGTTGATGGGCGTCCGGAAGATGTTCTGCCCCTCCTGGAAGAAGGGGCGCAGCTCCCGGAAGAAGCGTTCGTAGCGTGTGACGTTGATCTGCTCCTGGTCGGGAGCGATCTGACCGAAGTCGGGGTTGAGCGTCACATCCAGGCTCAGGTTGCTGGTGAGACCGTACTTGAGGTCCAGCCCCATGTCCGCCAGCCCCTCGCGGGTATAGCCCATGGGCCGGGGAGAGGCGTTGTAGAACTGCTGTCCGCTGGCCTTGGCGTAGGGCATCACTTCCAGGGCGTGTCCCGGGTGCAGTCCGTAGAGGTCCTCCATGTGGCCGTAGCGGTCCACCCGTCCGAAGTCGTCCCGCCGCCACCCCCGCCAGCTGAGGTCCTCCTTCGTACGCTGGATGTCGCGGTTGAAGTTGATCCCGAAGGTGTGGGATTCCTTCGGTTCGAAACGCAGGATGGAGAAGGGGATGGCGATCTCGGCGAACCACCCCTCCTCGGTGAGGCGGGTGGCCGACCTCCACACCCCGTCCCAGTTGATGTCGTGGCCGTAGGTGTCGGTCTGGACGTTGGCCGCCCCCACCATGAAGTGATAGGCGTTGCGGTGGTCGTGGTAGGGGTCCAGGTCCACCTGGACCTTGTCCGAGTCCAGCCGCCAGGAATCCCGGTTGTCCAGGCGCGCCACGATCTTCTCGGGCTCGTCGTCGTAGTTGGAGAAGGCGACGTAGAGATGGCTCGAGGTGTAGAGCACCCGCACCTCGGTGCGCTGGCTGGGGACCGCTCCCTCGATGGGGTTGCGTGCGGTGAAGTCCGATACCATCGGGGCCGAGGCCCACTCCTCCGGGTCGATGACCCCGTCGATCTGGATGGAGACCGGGGCCTCCACCGCGGGGATGTCGGTGGCCGAGGGGTCCTCGTGACCGGGGGGGTCACCGGGGCCGTGGGCCGCGGCGGACCCCGTCCCGAGCAGATGGACGAGAAGGACCAGGATGCTCAGCCGGATGGAACGTATGATCAAGGTTCGGACCTCGGGTGTCGCATGGTTCGGGGCAGAGCGCCGTCCGTCGCTTCTGTGATACCGCCTGCCGGGGGATGTCCTTCATGCAGCGGAGGGACAGCGAACCATTCAATAACGGGCATCCGCCGCCGGGAGGCAACCCCCGCATGTGACAGCCCGGTGGACCGCCTCCGGTATGCTTGTGGGGGCGGTGGGCGCGTCCTATCATGCAGTGCCGGAAGGAACGGCTTCCCCGGGCGGCAGGAGGCGGCATGAGCGAAGAAGAGCTTACCCATCTGGACGATCGGGGGCGGGCCCGGATGGTGGACGTCGGGGAGAAGGGGGTCACCCGGCGCTCCGCCGCGGCCTCCGCGGCGGTGTGCTGCGGCCCCGCCGCCCTGGAGGCGTTCCGGGAGGGGAAGGTCCCGAAGGGGGACGCGGCCGCGGCCGCCCGCATCGCCGGCATCCAGGCCGCCAAGCGGACCCACGAGCTGATCCCGCTCTGCCACCCCCTGCGGCTCACCCGCATCGAGGTGGATGTGAGGACCGCCGGCGAGGGGGAGGAGGAACACATCCTCATCACCGCCCGGGTGGGGGCCGAGGACCGGACCGGCGTGGAGATGGAGGCCCTCACCGCCGCCGCCGTGGCGGCCCTCACCGTCTACGACATGCTGAAGGGGGTGGACCGCGGCATGGTCATCGGTCCCGTGCAGCTGGAGGAGAAGCAGGGGGGGCGATCGGGACACTGGGTGCGGAGCGGTCCCGAGGAGGCGGAAGATGGCTGAGCGGTCGGGAGACAGCGGGGCCGGACACCGTCCGGAGGACGGGCTGCAGCGTTTCACGGCCGCGCGGCTCACCGTGAGCGACAGGTGCGCCGCGGGCGAGACGGAGGACCGGAGCGGACCGGCCGTGGACCGGCTCATCGAGGAGCTGGGGGGCGAGGTGGTGGACCGGGCCGTGGTCCCCGACGGGGAGGCCGCCATCCGGTCCCTCCTGGAGGAGTGGCTGGAGAGGGAGGTCCCTCCCCGCCTGATCGTCACCACGGGGGGTACCGGGCCCGCTCCCCGGGATGTGACGCCCGAGGCGACCCTGCCGCTGCTGGATCGCCGCCTGCCGGGGCTGGAGGAGGCCCTGCGTCGGGCGGGTCTGCCCGGCGTCCCCACGGCCGTGCTGAGCCGGGGGGCGGCGGGTACCCGGGGAGGCAGCCTCATCATCAACCTGCCGGGCAGTCCGGGAGGGGTGCGTGACGCCGCCCGGGTCCTCCCGCCCCTGGTCGGCCATGTCCTGGAGCTGCTGGGAGGGGATCGGACCTGATGGGGAAGGTGATCGCCCTGGACTACGGCGAGGCCCGGGTGGGGGTGGCCGCGGCGGACGAGAACGTCGGCGTGGCCACGGGCCTGGAAACCCTACGCTGGGAAGGCCGCAAGGACCTGAAGAGTTCGCTGGAGGGACTGGTCGAGGAACACGACCCGGTCCGCTGGGTGGTGGGCTATCCGCTGAACATGGACGGCAGCCGGGGTGAGCGCTGCGAGGCCGTGGAGCGCTTCGCGCGGCGGCTGGTGGGCTGGTTCGACCGCCCCGTGGTGTTCTGGGACGAACGCCTCACCAGCGCGGGAGCGCGAAGGGTGCAGCACCGGGCAGGTGTGAGGGAGGAGCGGGCCCGGGAGGCCGGGAGCGTGGACCGGGCCTCTGCGGTGCTGATCCTGCAGGGCTGGCTGGACGCCCCGGACCGCTCCGGGGTGGAGTGGAGTCCCCACGGACCGCAGGAGCAGGACGAGGGATGAGTCGACCGATGATCATATCGCTGCTCTGGGTGGTCGGGCCCCCGCTGCTCTGCGGTCTGCTGCTGGCCCTCTGGGGCCGCAGGCGTCAGGACCTGTCCATGACCCTGCTGCTCTTCACGGGGCTGGTGGCGGCAGGTCTGGCCAGCACTGCGTCGGCCCGCCTCTTCTGGGGTCCGCCCCCGCCCGAGCTCCCCCGCCCGGCCACGGTCATCGTGGAACCGGGGGCCTCCCCGGCGCGGGTGGCGGGCAGGCTCGAGGAGGAGGGGGTCCTGGGCCGGGCCCGCGACCTCACCCTGGCGAGCCGGCTCACCCTCTCCGACCGGCACATCAAGTCGGGACGCTACCGGTTCCCCGGGGGCGAGGGGGTCCTGACCGTGCTGGAACGCCTCACCAGGGGGTCGACCTCGGGGGAGATGGTGACCATCCCCGAGGGGCTGCGGGCCCCGACCGTGGCGGGCATCGCGGCCCGCCAGGCGGAGGTGGACTCTGCCGCCTTCATGCGATGGGTGCACGATGAGGACTTCATCCGGGAGGTCCTGCCTCCGGTGGAGGGGGAGTCCTACCCGGAGAGCCTGGAGGGCTACCTGCTCCCGGAGACCTACAACATCTACTTCCAGATGCCCGCCTCCGAGGCGGTGCGTCTGATGGTCGAGCACTTCAACGAAGTGTGGCGCAGCGAACTGAGGGAGCGGGCCCGGCAGATGGGCATGACGCGGCACGAGGTGGTCACCCTGGCCAGCGTCATCGAGCGGGAGGCCGCCACCGCCGCCGAGCGGCCCATCATCAGCGCCGTCTTCCACAACCGGATGGAGCGGGGGATGCGCCTGGAGTCGTGCGCCACGGTCCTCTACGCCCTGGGTCGCTACAAGCCCCGGCTCTACGAGAAGGACCTGCAGGTCCAGCATCCCTACAACACCTACCGGAACCGGGGCCTGCCCCCCGGACCCATCGCCGCTCCCGGGGCCTCCAGCCTCCGGGCCGCCGTGGACCCCGCCGACACCGACCACCTCTATTTCGTGGCCCGGGGAGACGGCACCCACATCTTCTCCCGGACCTTCGACCAGCACGTACGGGCCAAGATGGGGGATGGGGTGCCGGTGGGGGGCCGGGCGGCCCAGGAGGAAGGGACCGGCGGCGGGTCGGGCGGCGGGGGGGGCTGAGCCGGGATGGCCGAGCCCTTCCGCATCCTCTGGGCCGACGACGAGATCGACCTGCTCCGCCCCCACATCCTCTACCTGGAGGAGCGGGGCTACGACCTCACCCCCGTCCACTCGGGGGAGGACGCCCTGCAGCTCGCCGCCTCCGAGTCCTTCGACCTGATCCTCCTGGACGAGCGGATGCCCGGTCTGGACGGCCTCGAGGTCCTCGAGCGCCTTCAGGCGGTCCGCCCCGACCTGCCGGTGGTCATGGTGACCAAGCAGGAGGACGAGGGCCTCATGGAGGAGGCGCTGGGCCGCTCGATCACCGACTTCCTCACCAAACCGGTCAACCCCAGCCAGGTCCTGAGCGTCTGCAAGCGGATCCTGGAGGGACGACGGATCCGGGGGCAGGCCGCCGCCCGGGACTACACGGGGGAGTTCGCCCGGCTCTCGGACCGGCTGGGCGCGGGGGAGCTCTCACCCGGCGCGTGGGGCGAGATGGCCGAGGCGCTGGCCTGGTGGGCCGTGCGCCTGGACGAGACCGGGCGCGAGGGGCTGGAGGAGTCCCTCGCCTCCCTGGCGGCCGAGGCGGACGGCGTGCTGGGCCGCCGGCTCGCGGCGGACTACCCCGCCTGGGCGGCGGACGACCGGCCGTGGCGGGAGCGGCTGCTGGCGCACATCACAGAGGCCGCGGACGCCGGTGGGGACCTCCCGGTCATGGACTCCCGGCCCCTCTTCGTCCACGACCTCGCGGGCCGGGTCATCGTGCCCACCCTGGCCGAGCACGGCCGGGCGCTGCTCCTGGTCCTCGACTGCCTGCGCTACGACCAGTGGCTGGCGCTCGAGCCGATGCTGGCCGCCGGGGTGCGGACCGAGCGTGTGCCGGTCTTCTCCCAGCTCCCCACCGCCTCCCCCTTCGGGCGGAACGGCCTGTTCTCGGGACGGTGGCCGGACGAGGCGGCCGCCGACTTCGGCGACCTATGGGAGGGGGGATGGGACGAGGGGGAGCGGGGGCTGAACCGCCACGAACCGGAGATGCTCCGGCAGGTGCTCCGGGCCGCCCCGGCGTCGGGAGGGGTGCCGGAGGGGCTGGAGGTGGCCGGCTTCGAGCGGGTGCGGGCCCCCGGGGAGATCGAGGAGGCCGCCCGCCGACTGGGGGGCGAGCTCCCCGCCGGGCTCTCGGTGCTGGTGGTGGGATTCCTCGACCTGCTCGCCCACGGCCAGGCGGAGTCGGAGATCCTGCAGGAACTGGCCCCCGACGCGGCCGCCTTCCGGGCCCTGGCCCGTCAGTGGCTGGGGCGCTCCCCCCTGCCCGACCTGGTCCGCGGGGTGCTGAGCCGGGGCGTTCCGGTGCTCATCGCCACCGACCACGGGTCCACGCAGGTCCGGCGGGGCATCGAGGTGAAGGCGGACGAGACGGCCAGCCGGGGACTGCGCTGGAAGGCGGGACGCAACCTGGTGGCCGACGAGCGCTGGACGGTGCGTATCGACGACCCGGGGGCCTGGCGGCTCCCCCGTCTGGGGGTGACCGGGACCTGGCTGCTCGCCCGGGAGGACGCCTTCCTCCTCTTCCGGCACGACGCCGCCCCGCTGAAGCGCAAGTTCGAGGCATCCTTCCAGCACGGCGGGATCTCCCTGGCCGAGCTGGTGGTGCCCTTCGTGCGGCTCCTTCCTCCGCGGGGGCCCGAGATCCCGGAAAGGCAGTGAGGGTCACCGATGAAGCGACCTGATGGAGAGACCTCCCGCCCCCTCCCCGACGCCGATGCCACCCAAGCGGCCGCCGTCGAGCTGGCGGACCGGCTCGGTCCCGGGGATGTGGTGGCCCTCGTCGGTCCGCTCGGGGCGGGGAAGACCACCTTCGTGAAGTCGGCGGCCGCCGCCCTGGGGGTGAGCGAGGAGGTCACCTCACCCACCTTCATCCGGCTGCGGCATTACGAGGGGGACCTGGAGGTCCACCACCTCGATCTCTACCGGGTGCAGGACGCCGCCGAGTTCCAGTCCCTGGGGCTGGACGAGTGGCTGGACACCGCCGGCGTCACGCTGATAGAGTGGGCCGACCGGGCGGCCGAGGTCCTGCCGCCGGATACCATCACCGTGTTCCTCGACTATGCCGACGGTGCCCGATCCCGGACCATGCGGATGCGGGAAGGTCCCCCCCGCCCGGGTGAGGGGACCTGACCCGGCAGCGGGACGCAGGGGGAGTACAGGCCGCACCCATGTCCAGGCCATCCGAGTCCGATCCCACAGCCCTCCGGCACGAGCTGGTCAGGGCGCGCGAGGAGATCGCGCGCCTCTCCTCCCTCATCGAGGCCTCCCAGACCATCAACTCCACCCTGGAACTGGACGAGGTGCTCCCCCGCATCCTCCAGACCGCCACAGAGAACGTGAAGGCGGACCGGGGCACCCTCTACATCGTGGACCGCGAGCGGGGGGAGCTGTGGTCGCGGGTGCTGCAGGGTGAGGAGGAGATGGAGATCCGCCTCCCGCTGGGTGAGGGGCTCTCCGGCTACGTGGCCAAGACCGGTGATGTCATCCTCATCGAGGACGCCTACTCCGACCCCCGCTTCAACCGGGAGATGGACAAGAAGACCGGCTACCGGACCCGGTCGGTCCTCACCACCCCCATGCGCAACAAGCGGGGGGAGATCATCGGGGTCTTCCAGCTCCTGAACAAGGAGGGGGGGCCCTTCGAGCAGGGCGACGTGGAGTTCCTCGACGCCCTCTCCGCCCACGCCGCCATCGCCATCGAGAACGCCTTCCTCCTCAAGGAGAGCCTCCGGAAGGAGGCGCTGGAGCGGGAGATGGAGGTGGCCCGCAGCATCCAGCAGCGCCTGCTCCCCGAGGAGATGCCCGATGTGGAGGGCTTCGAGTTCGTGGGACTCAACACCCCCAGCGAGGCGGTCGGGGGCGACTACTACGACTTCATCCACCTGGGCGAGGGGAAGATCCTCGTGGCCCTGGGGGACGTGGTGGGGCACGGGGTGCCGGCGGCGCTGCTCATGGCGAACGTGCACGCCGCGGTGCGCAGCCACGCCCAGTACGACCTGGACCTGGCCGAGATGGTGGCCAAGGTGAACGAGTTCCTCCACCGATCCACCGACACGATGCAGTACAGCACCTTCTTCTGCGGGGTCCTGGACACCTCCTCGGGCAGCTTCGGCTACGTGAACGCCGGTCACAACCCGCCCTACCTGGTGCGGTGCGAGGAGGGCGCCGACCCCGACATGGAGACCCTGGAGGCGGGGGGGATCCCCCTGGGGATGATGGCCGGTGTGCCCTACGAGGGGGGCGGGGTGACGATGGAGCCGGGGGACCTGCTCTACATCTTCACCGACGGGGTCACCGAGGCGCACGACGAGCAGGGGGACATGATGGGGGAGGGACGCCTGGAGGCGTGCCTGCGCCAGTGCCGGGGCCTCTCGCTCCACAACGTCGTCCACGAGATCCAGGTGGAGATCCGGGCCCACACGGGCGATACGAAGCAGGAGGACGATGTGACCATGGTGGCCGTCCACCGCCTGCCTTAGAAGCGCACCTCCAGGCGGTCCACGATGCCCTGCCCGATGCTCAGGCAGGCGGTCGCGGCCGGTGAGGGGGCGTTGCAGACGTTCAGCACGCGGCCTCCCTCCTCGAAGAGGAAGTCATCCACCAGCTCGCCGTCCGGCCGCACCGCCTGGGCCCGCACCCCGGCAGGGGCCGGCTCCAGGTCGTCCGAGGCGATCTCGGGCACCAGCCGCTGCAGCGACCGCACGAAGGCCGCCCGGCTGAACGAACGCCACATCTCCAGCGCGCCCATCCTCCAGTGACGCGCGGCCAGTCTCAGGAAACCGGGGTAGGTGAGGGTCTCGAGCAGCTCCCCCGGGTGGATGTCCCGCTTCCGGTACCCCTCACGGGCGAAGGCCAGGACCGCGTTGGGTCCGCACTCGACCCCTCCGCCCACCGTGCGGGTGAAGTGGACCCCCAGGAAGGGGAAGCGCGGGTCGGGCACGGGGTAGATGAGGCCCCGGACCAGGCGGCGGGCCTCCCCGACCAGCTCGTAGTACTCCCCCCGGAAGGGGACGATGCGGGCCGGAGGTCGGGTGCCGGAGAGGCGGGTCAGGCGGTCGGAGTAGAGTCCGGCGCAGTTCACCACCCGGCGGGCCCGGAAGGCGCCTTCGGAGGTCTCCACGACCACAGCCTCCCCGTCCCGCCGCATGCCCCGGACCTCCCGGCCCATGCGGATCCCTCCCCCCGCCTCCCGGATCCGGGAGGCCAGGCGGTCGGCCACCCGGAGGAAGTCGGTGATGCCGGTCTCGGGGACGTGGATGGCCTTCACCCCGGCGGCGACGCAATTCGCTGTTCAATTCGTATTCTTTGCCTGCTTAACGGAAGTCTTGATCATTATTTCGGCATATTTGGCCCTGCCATCGGCAGACCTGATCATATTACCGGTGAACCTGGATA
>JAWOFN010000057.1:0-18515 GCA_046497505.1 bacterium
CCCTGACCACCGACACTCCCTACGATGCGGCCCTCCAGGACTATCTGACCCGCCGCCGTCGCCTGGTCTGAGGGGGGGCCGGCGTGCACTTCCTCCATCCGTGGTACCTGCTCGCGGCCGCGGCGGCCGCCGCCCTCCCCTGGCTCTTCCATCTCCTGGGGCGGCGGCGCCTGCCCCGGGTGCGGTTCTCCGACCTGCGCTACCTGGAGCGGATCCGCGCAAGGAGCCTCCGCCGCGTGCGTCTTCGCTCCCGCCTGCTGCTCCTCCTCCGCAGTCTCGTCCTCTTCCTGCTCGTGGCGGCCCTGGCCCGTCCGGTGGTCGGGGAGGGGTCGGCCGGCCCGGCCCGGGTACTGCTGGCCATCGACCGTTCGGCCAGCATGTCGTACCGGACCGGGGAGGAGACGGTGATGGACCGGGCCCGGCGGACGGCTTCGGCGCTGGTGGACGCATGGGGGCCCGAAGACCGGATCGTGCTGGCCGCGGGACCCCGGGAGGGGAGGCCGCTGGCTGTCCTGGCCCGGGAGCGGGGGGACGCGGACGGCAGGGAGCGTCTGAAGCGCCTCATCGCGGAAGTGGAGGCGGGGGCGGAGGGCCTGGACGGGTCCGGGATGGTCGCCGAGGGGGTACGGCTGCTGGGGGAGGCGGGCGGGCCCGGTCCCCTGCGGGAGCTCGTCGTGGTGAGCGATATGGCCGGACCGTCGTGGGGGGGACCGCCGGCTGCGGCCCCCGCGGCGGCCCCCGGGGGACCGGGGAACCGGGTCATCCGTGTGCCGGTGGGGGCCTCCGAGCCCCGGAACACCGGACTCATCCGCCTGGAGCTGGATACGGCGCTGCCGGGACGGGGGGGTTCGGTGACCCTGCGGGCGGACCTCCGGGCCTTGGGGGAGGATGCCCGGGTGGAGGTCACCCTCGAGCGGGAGGGAGGGGCGGTGGGACGCCGGAGGATCGAGCTCGAGGCCGGGGGTGAGGGCGATGCGTTCTTCCGTACCCTGCTCCCCTCCGCCGGGCTGCACATCTTCACCGCACGTCTCCCGGAGGACCGCTGGGGCTGGGACGACACCGCCTTCCTCCCCGTCCACCTGCCGGAGACCCTGCGGGCGGTGCTGATCCGGGGTCGGGGCGAGGATGCCTCCCATGCGGCGGATGCCCTTGCCGCCGGGGCGGAGGAGGGGTGGTTCTCCCTGCGCGAGGGGGGCCGGAGGCGCTCCTCCGAGCTGCTGGCCGATGCGGACGTGGCGGTGGTGGCGGGTGTGGACGAACCGGGGGAGGTGCTGGCGGATGCCCTGGAGGAGCTGCTCGAGGAAGGGGGGTCGGTACTGGCCCTCCCGGGGCCGCGGAGCGACCTGGGAGCGTGGCAGGCCGCCCTGGGCGAGGAGACGGGTCTCCGCCTCATGGGGGTGCGGAGGGCGCCTCCGGGGAGTGCCTGGGAGCTCCAGGCGTCGGATGAGGGAGCAGGTCTGGTCCGCCCCCTCTTCCGGGAGGAGGTCCCCGAGGGGCTGGCCCGGGTGCTGGCGGTGATGGACCTCCGCGCGCCGGGAGGGACCCCCCTGCTGGTGCTGAACGAGGGGAGCCCGGTGGTCACCGAACACGCGGTGGGGCGGGGCCGCCTGATCCTCTGGGGTCTGCCCCTCGACCCGGCGTGGAGCGACCTGGTCCCGGGGCCGGGCCCGGTGCTCCTGGTCCGGGCGGTACGCCACCTGGGGGGTGCAGCCCGTGAGCCGGACCGTCTGCACGCCGGGGCGAGCTGGCGGGTGGGGATCGGGGCGGAGGACCTGAGGGAGGAGTGGCGCCTCACCGGGCCGGAGGGCCTGGAGGGGACCCTGCTCCCCGCCGGCGGGGACCGCTCCTCCCTGGAGACGGGTTCGCTCACACGCCCCGGCGCATATACCTTGTGGAAGGGATCGGAGGCGGAGCGGCTCCTGGTGGTATCGGTGGATCCCGACGAGGGGGACCTGGTACCCCGGACGCCCGGCGATCTGTGGGACCCCGAGGGATGGGCCCCGGAAGTCCTACCCCCCGGACGGCAGGACGCCCGGGGGATGGCGGCCCTGCGCACGGGGACCGGACTGTGGCGCCTGTTCATCACCGCCGCCCTGGTCCTGCTCGCCGCGGAGGTCATCCTGGGAAGGAGAGCGTACGGAGCCCATGGCCCGGACGATGCATGAGATCGAAGACGGACGGGGAAGGGAGCGGGCCGTGCTCGTGGGGGTCTGCCTCCCCGGGGAGGACCCGGTCCTCTTCGAAGAGTCGATGGAGGAACTCGCCCTGCTGTCGGACACGGCCGGCGCCGACGAGGCGGACCGGATGGCGCAGAACCGCAGCCGGCCCGACGCCGCCACCTTCGTGGGGAGCGGGTTCGCCGAGCGGATCGGCCGAACCGCGGCCGCCTCCGACGCGGACCTGGTCATCTTCGACGACGACCTCTCCCCCGCCCAGGTGAAGAACCTGGAGCAGATCATCCCGGTGAAGATCGTGGACCGGAGCGGCCTCATCCTGGATATCTTCGCCGAGCGGGCCAAGACCCGGGAGGCGAAGACCCAGGTGGAGCTGGCCCAGCTGGAATACCTGCTCCCCCGCCTGACCCGGGCCTGGTCCCACCTCTCCCGGCAGGTGGGAGGCATCGGGACCCGGGGACCGGGTGAGACCCAGCTGGAGGTGGACCGCCGGCTGGTACGGGACCGGATCACCGAACTGAAGAAGGAACTGAGCCGGATCGAGCGGCAGCGCGCCACGCGGAGGAGGGCCCGGGAGGACTTCTTCCGGGCCACCCTGGTGGGGTACACCAACGCGGGGAAGTCCACCCTCCTCAACGCCCTCACCGACGCTGAGACGTTCACCGAGGACCGGCTCTTCGCCACCCTGGATGCCACCACGCGGGCCCTCCGGCTGCCCGAGGGCCCGGACGTGCTCCTCACCGACACGGTGGGGTTCATCCGCAAGCTCCCCCCCGGGCTGGTGGCCTCCTTCCGGAGCACGCTGGAGGAGGCGGTGGTGGCGGACTTCCTGGTCCACGTGGTGGACGCGGACCATCCCCACTACGAGGACCATATCACCAGTGCCAACCGGGTGCTGGAGGAACTGGGCATCCTGGAGAAGCCCACCCTCATGGTCTTCAACAAGGTGGACCGGCTCGACGAGGACGCGGCGCGGCGTATCGACGCGGCCTATCCCCGATCGGCGGCGGTGAGCGCCCTCACCGGGAAGGGGCTGGGGGAGCTGGTGGACCGGGTGGTGGAGCAGGTGCGCCGGCAGCAGACCGTGCTGGAACTCGTGATCCCCCACAGCCGGCCCGACCTGGCCAGCTCGGCCTACGAGATGGGCGCGGTCCTGGACCGTGACGACACCGCCTCGGGCACCCGCCTGTTGGTCCGCACCGGCAGGGCCCGGGCAGGTCGGCTCCGTTCCCTGGTGGAGGAGGCGGAGGGGGCCTCCGCGGAAGAGAAGGAGGCCGTCGTTGACTGAGACCGCATCGACCGAAGGGGGTATCCGACCCCCCGGGTGGCCCACCGCGTGCATCGGCCCCGGCCGGGTGGGGACCGCCCTGACCCGCGCCCTCCACGCCCTGGGCTTCCCCATCGTCGCGGTGGGAGGGGGACGGGAGGGATGGGACCGCAGGCTGGCGGAGGAGGTGGGCGCGGAGAGGGTGGATCCGCCCTTCCGGGACCTGGGGGAGGGAGTGCGCCTGGTCGTGGTCACCACTCCGGACAACGCCTTCGAGGAGGTGGCGGGGGACCTTGCCTCCCACGCGGGACTCCGTCCCGGCACGATCCTGCTCCACACCTCGGCCACCGAGCCCGCCGCCGTCCTGCGCGGCGGGTCGGGAGGGGGGCGGTCCTGGCTCGCCGAGGGGGTGTTCTGTCTCTCCTTCCACCCCATGCGTGCCTTCCCCGACCGGGAGGGAGGGAGGGAGCGGTTCCATGACGTGGTGCTGGGCCTGGAGGGGGACCATCAAGCCCTCCCCCTGGGCCGCTACCTGGCGGACCGTCTCGGGGGACACCCGGTGGAACTCTCCCCCGACCGGAAGGCCCTCTACCACGCGGCGGGGGTGCTGGCCGCGGCGGGGGTGATGGCCCTGGACTGGGCTGCCTCCCGTATCGCCGGCGAGCTGGACCTGGACGGGGTGTTCCTGGAGAAGGGGATCCGGCAGGGGATGGAGAACGTGCTGGAGGTGGTCCGGGACCCCGGCCTGCCCGAGGGCCTCACCGGGCCGGTGAGCCGGGGGGACCGGGAGGTGGTGGCCCGCCACCTGGAGGCGATCCGGCGTCTGGGTCCCTCCTGCGAGGGGCTCTACCGGGCGGTGGCACGGGTGAACCTGGAGGTGGCCCGCATGCAGGGGAGGGTGGACCCGGAGGCGCTGCAGGCCCTGCAGCGCCTCCTGGGCGATGATCAGAACCGGTAGCCCAACCCCAGGTAGAAGCGCTCGTACCCTCCCTCACGGATGCCCCAGGCCGCCTCCAGGGGCCCCACGGGGCTGTCGATCCCCAGCTTGAGCCCCCCCCCGTTCACCAGGTCCCCCAGGGCCATGTCCAGGGGGTCGCCCCACGCCCCTCCCAGGTCCCATCGGGCGGAGAGGACCAGCGGGGCCACCGGTCCCCAGGGGATGCGGAAACGATACTCCCCCGAGATGAGGAGTATCTGGCGTCCCCGGAGCTGGTCGAGGGAGTAGCCGTAGAAGGAGTCCATCCCCCCCGCACGGAACCACCGCACCGCCGGCAGGGCGTTGTCGGCGGTGGCGAAGTAGAAGCGCGGATGGAAGGTGTGGCGCCCCCTCGAGACGAAGGTCTCCAGGTCCAGGTACATCTTCACGTAGGAGATGTTGGCGTCCAGGACGTCGGCAGAGGTCTCGTAGGCAAACTCGTGCCGCACACCGGATGTCGGGTAGGGGGTGCGGTCCAGGGTGTCCACGGTGCTCCGGAGTTCGAACCCCCGGATCCGGTGCGTGACCGGGGCGATGGCGGCACCCTCCACCGCCCGCGCCACCACGTCCTCCACCTTGAAGCCCAGGCTGACCTGACCCAGGCGCCGGACCTGCTGTCCCACGCTGGCCGAGAGGGTCCAGTTCTCGTCCTCGTAGCTCCCGGTCCGCTCCTCCCCCCGGTAGTAGTGGATCCGGCGGCGTTCCCATCCCGCCTTGAGCCGGTAGGTCAGGAAGGTCTCGAAGAGACGGTCCAGGCGGGTCTCCACCTCACCGGACTGCCTCCGGGCGCCGGTGAGCGCCCGGACCCTGAGCTTGCCCCCGATGCCCAGCAGGTTGTCGTCCTGGTATTCCAGGAACCCCTCGGTCTGGAGGTCCTCCTGGTAGTGGACCCCCAGCCGGGCCAGATGACGGGGACGCTCGGTGACCTCCACCACCAGGACCAGCCCCCCGGAGGGGCCCCGCTCGGGCCGCAGCCTTACCCGTTCGAAGAGCCCGGTGCCCGCGATGTTGTCGATGATCTCCTGTACGGAGGTCTCTCCGAACACCTCCCCCTCGCGGAAGGGGAGTTCCCGAAGCACCACGAAGGGGCGCGTGTGTTCCAGGCCCAGCACCCGGATCTCCTCGATCCTCCCCTCGTCCACGCGGAAGGTGAGTACGCCGGTGGGGGCATCGAAGGTCACCTCCCGGACCAGTGCCAGGGGGAAGCCCCGATCCCTGTAGTAGGTCTGCAGGGAGCGTACGTCCCGTGCCGCCTCGAGCCGGTCCACCGGTCCTCCCGGTTCGCTGGAGATCGCCCTCCTCAGCTCGGGGGGGTCGTAGTAGCGGGCGCCCTCGAAACGGATCTGGCGGAGGAAGGGCTGGGACTCCAGGGCGACCTGGAGCTGGATGGGCCGGTTCCCCGCCTCCGGGGTCGGGTCCCGCCCGGCGGCGAGGACCTCCACCCGGACGTCGGAGAGGCTCCCGTCGTTCATCATCAGGCCGGCGGCAGCGGCCTCCAGGCCCACCCGGTCCGTCGACCGGCCGGCGAGTTCCCGGGCCAGGAAGGCGCGGGCCCGTTCCCGCTGGGCGGGGGAGGCCCCTTCCACCTCGACACCCCGGATCAGGAACCCGGGACCGTGTTCGGGGTGGACCCCGGCGAGACGGACCAGGTGGCGGCTCTCGGGGGCGCTCTCCCATCGGGCCAGTCCCTCCCGGGCGGTGCGGCGGCCCACCGTGACCAGGCTGTCCAGCCCTCCGAAGTCGCTGGAGAGGTGATCGGGCAGGGAGGGGGAGACGACCAGGTCGGCCATCTCCAGGCTGCGCCGGTTGGGACCCCGCATGGTGATGCTCATGACCTGGTCCACGACCTCCAGCGGGTTGCTCAGCTCATGGACGGGACGAAGGGCGGCGGAGACGTCGCTGGCCACCAGGACCTCCGCGCCCATATCCCGCACCACCCCCACGGGGATGGCGTCCACCAGCCCGCCGTCCACGAGCATCCGCCCGTCGATGGGGATGGCGGACAGCAGGACGGGGATGGCGGAGGAGGCCATGAGGGCCTCGGAGAGGGAACCCTCTCCCAGGGTGACCCGCTCACCGGTGAGGAGGTCGGTACAGACGGCACGGAAGGGTACCGTGAGGTCGTCGAAGTCCCCCCCGGCCCGGTAATCGCCCGGGAAGGTGAGCTCGGAGAGCAGGGCCCGGACCCGCTGGCCGGTCAGATAGCTGGTGGGCAGGACGGGACGGAAGCCGTCGAAGCGCACCTGCAGGGCATAGGAGGCCCGCTCCTCCTTCTGGGCCAGGAAGAGGTCCCTCCGCTCGGGGGCGTTGGTGAAGAAGGCGGGCCAGTCCACCTCGCCCACGAGTCCCGCCATCTCCTCCGGCGTCCATCCGGCGGCATAGAGACCGCCGATGACGGCCCCGGAACTGGTTCCGGCGATGTAGTCCGGCTTCAGCCCCGCTTCTTCCAGGGCCATGAGGGTGCCGATGTGGGCCATCCCCCGGCTCCCCCCCCCGCTCAGGGCCAGACCCACCCGCGGGCGTGCCGGCTCGCTGAAGGGGAGGCGCTGCATGGGACGCATGGCGGGTCGGATACGCTCCAGCATCTCCTGGCCCGCCGCAGCCCGGGGGGAGAGGAGGGGGAGCAGCAGGCCCGTCAGGAGGAGGACGGCGGCAGGGAGGGGGCCGAGGCGGGCAGGGAAGGGCCTGCGGATCCCTGGGGGGAGGTTGTACGGGCGGATGGTCCGGGTCGATCGCATGGTGGCTCAGAAAAGAGACCTCCGGGTGACGCCGCAAGGGTATATTGGGATCCGGACGACCGCCTAGCGGAATCCCCCGGGGAGCCCGGAGAGAGCCGCAGGGTTCCTTGTTGACGCCTCTGAGACCCGAACGTAGTCTGCACTTCCATGAGACTCACCGACATCCTCACCGAATCCCGGATCGAACTCCACCTGACAGCCGACGGCAAGGACGAGGTCATCGACCGCCTGGTGGACCTCGTCGCCGACGGCATGAGGGAGGGGGACCGGGCTTCCATCCTCCAGGCGGTGAAGGCCCGGGAACAGCTCATGAGCACCGGGGTGGGGAACGGTGTGGCGATCCCGCACGGCAAGACCAACGCCGTGGACTCCCTCATCGCCGCCTTCGGACGGTGCGAGGAGCCCGTGGACTACGAGGCCCTCGACGGGCGGCCGGTCTCGCTGGTGTTCCTGCTGGTGGGACCCGAGGATGCGGCGGGTCCGCATATCAAGGCGCTCAGCCGGATCTCCCGCCTCTTGAGTTACGAGGAGTTCCGCGTCCGCCTCAGCAACGCGGAGAACGCCGGCCAGGTGATGGAGGCCATCAGCGAGGAGGAACATCAGTACTTCGAGCTGAAAGGCTGACCCGGCCCGGCTCACCAGCGTACTCCCGCACCCGCTGAACCGTCCCCCCGAGCAGGAGAAGGCATCCATACCATGTCCTCCCGGGTCTGGATATACTGGGTCCCGGCGGTCCTTTGGGCCGGGGTGATCTGGTACGGCTCCTCCCTCAGCATCGGCACGGTCTCGCCCTTCCGGTTCACCGGCGTGGACAAACTGGGACACCTGGCCGAATACGGTGTGCTGGGACTGCTCTCCGCCTGGGCCCTGATGAGGAGCCGTCCCGATATGCTCTCGCAGGACATCGTCCAGGGGGCGATGATGATCGGGGGGACCTGGGGCTGGGTGGACGAGGTGCACCAGTACTGGGTCCCCGGGCGGACCAGCGACCCGCTGGACATGCTGGCCGACCTGGCCGGCGCGGCAGCGGGGGCGTGGCTGATGACACGGGCGGCGGGTCGGGACCGAGACAGCGAACGCGAAGGATGAGAAGGACATGAGATGACGGACCAGAAGAGGGAGCGGGACGAGCGGAACGGGCAGGACCGGCAGGAGGAGGGGACCGATCCGGGTCAGCCGATCCAGGCCATCCGGGGCACCCGGGACCTGCTTCCCGGTGAGACCGAGGGGTGGGACGTGCTGGAGGGGACGATCCGGGAGATCATGGCCCTCTACCAGTACCGGGAGATCCGGACCCCCATGTTCGAGGAGACCCAGCTCTTCGCCCGCGGGATCGGGGAGCACACCGACATCGTGGGCAAGGAGATGTACACCTTCAGCGACCAGGGGGGACGGAGCGTCACCCTGCGTCCCGAGGGGACGGCCCCGGTGATGCGGGCCTACCTGGAGCACAGGATGGGTGCCCAGGGGGTCATCGACAAGCTCTACTACCTGGGTCCCATGTTCCGGCAGGAGGCACCCCAGAAGGGGCGTGCCCGGCAGTTCCACCAGTTCGGGGCCGAGGTGCTGGGTACCGACGACGCCCAGGCCGACGCCGAGGTGATCCTCCTCTTCCTTGCCATCCTGGAGGCACTGGGCCTGGAGAGCTGGAGCCTCCACATCGGGAGCCTGGGGTGCAGCAGGTGCCGTCCCGCCTACCGGGAGAAGCTGGTGGGTTTCCTCGAGGGGGTGGGGGAGCGGCTCTGTGAGGAGTGCCGGGCCCGCATCGAGATCAACCCGCTGCGGGTCCTGGACTGCAAGGAGGAGGGATGCCGGGCTGCCACGGCCGAGGCCCCCTCGCTCCTGGAGGAGCTGGACGAGGAGTGCCGGGAACACTTCGAGCAGGTGCAGACCCTGCTGAAGGACCGGGGAGCGACCTTCGTGGTGGATCCCCGGCTGGTACGGGGTCTGGATTACTACGAGCGTACCACCTTCGAGGTGCTCAGCCCCGACCTTGGGGCCCAGGACGCCCTGGGCGGCGGGGGACGCTATGACGGCCTGGCCCAGCTCATCGGGGCCCCCGACCGGGTCCCGGGTGTGGGTTTCGCCGCGGGGATGGAGCGGATCATGCTGGCCCTGGAGGCCGCCGGTCAGACCCTGACCTTCGAACCGGAGTGCGAGGTCGCCCTGGTCCACATCGGGGAGGATGCCCGCCGCAGGCTCTTCACCCTCTGCGACGCCCTCCGGGGTGCGGGGGTGGCCGCCTCCATGGACCTGACGGGCCGCTCGGTGAAGGCCCAGATGCGGGAGGCGGACAGGCGGGACGCGGTCCTGGCCCTCATCGCCGGGGACGACGAGCTCTCCGAGGGCTCGGTCACCGTAAGGGACCTGGAAGAGGGGGAGGAGACCCGGGTGCCGCTGGAGGAGGTGATCGGCCGGGTCCTGGCCATGCTGGACCGCCGGGAGCTGGAGGCCCTGGAAGCGGAGCTGGACGAGATGGAGGAAGAGGACGAGGGAGAGGAGGCCCCCCGGTGAGCGGTCCCCGGAAGGTACCCACGGCGCACCGCACCCACGCCTGCGGCCACCTGCGGCCGGGGCACGCCGGCGATACGGTCACCGTCGCCGGGTGGGTGGACGGGCAGCGCGACCACGGCGGTCTCGTCTTCATCGACCTGCGGGATCGGTGGGGGGTGGTCCAGGTGGCGGTGGACCCCGCCGGCTCCCCGGAAGGGCTGGAGGAGGCGAAGGCCGCCCGCCTGGAGGATGTCCTCAAGGTGACCGGGGTGGTGCGCGAGCGGCCCGAAGAAGCGGTGAACGAGAAGATGCCCACCGGCGGGTGCGAGGTGCTGGCCACCCGGGTGGAGCTGCTGGCCAAGACGAAGACGCCGCCGTTCGTCATCGAGGAGGAGGCCGCGGCCAGCGAGGATCTGGCTCTGCGCTACCGCTATCTCGACCTGCGGCGGCCACCCATGCAGCGGAAGATGGTCCTGCGGCACGAAGCGGCCCGGAGCACCCGGGCCTACTTCGACGAGCAGGGCTTCCTGGAGATCGAGACCCCCTTCCTGATCCGTTCCACGCCGGAGGGGGCCCGCGACTTCCTGGTGCCCAGCCGACTCCATCACGGCCGGTTCTATGCCCTGCCCCAGTCGCCGCAGCAGTACAAGCAGCTCCTCATGATGAGCGGGTTCGACCGCTACGTGCAGATCGTGCGCTGCTTCCGGGACGAGGATTTCCGTGCCGACCGTCAGCCCGAGTTCACGCAGGTGGACATGGAGATGGCCTTCGTGGAGGAGGAGGATGTGCTCCGGGTCTCCGAGGGCTACCTCAAGCGGCTCTGGAAGGACGTGCTCGACGTCGAACTCACCGAAGACTTCCCCCGCCTCACCTACCGGGAGTCGATGGAGCGCTTCGGCACCGACCGCCCCGACCTCAGGTACGGCATGGAGCTGCAGGACGTCTCCGGGGCGGTGTCCGGCAGCGAGTTCAAGGTCTTCAGCGGCACCATCGCCTCGGGGGGTACGGTCCGCGGGCTGTGCGCCCCGGGTGCGGGAGAGGTGAGCCGACGGGAGCAGGACGAACTCACCGAGACGGCGAAGAAGGCCGGAGCGAAGGGTGTGGTGCCCCTCGCGGTCACCGGAGAAGGTGCCCTGGAGGGGGGTGTCGCGAAGTTCCTGGGTCCGGAGGAGCAGTCCGCCCTGATCGAGGCCTTCGGGGCCTCGGGGGGGGATCTGCTCCTGCTGGTGGCAGATGAGCCCGCGGTCGTCCTCAAGACCCTGGGCACCCTCAGGGTGGAGATGGCCCGGCGGCTGGGCCTGGACAGGAAAGGGTCGTGGGAGTTCGTCTGGGTCCACTCCTTCCCCCTGGTGGAATGGGACGAGGAGGAAGAGCGGCTCTACGCCATGCACCACCCCTTCACCTCCGCCTCCGAACCGGAGGACCTGAGGGCGCTCCTGGAGGACCTGGAGGAGGGGGCCACGCCATCGGACGCGCCCCGGGAGTGGGTCGAGCGGGCCTCGGACCTCCAGGCCGACGCCTACGACGTGGTGCTCAACGGCCTGGAACTGGGGGGAGGCAGCATCCGGAACCATCTCCCGGAACAGCAGCGGGACACCTTCCGGCTCCTGGGCCTGGACGAGGAGGAGGCCCGGCGGCGTTTCGGGTTCCTCCTCGAGGCCCTGGAGTACGGGGCGCCCCCCCACGGCGGGATCGCCTTCGGCTTCGACCGGATGGTCATGATGCTGGCCGGCGGGGACTCGATCCGGGAGGTCATCGCGTTCCCCAAGACCACCTCGGCCCTCTCCCTCATGGACGGGAGCCCGGCGAAGGTGGACCCCGAGCAGCTGGCCGAGCTGGGCCTGACGCTCAGCGGGGGACCGGAGGAAGGACTCCCCGACAGGGGACCCGAGGAGGGCTGAAGGGACGTCCAGGGGTGCTCCCGGAGAGCACAGGGACCCCGGCCGGATGCGGGGGGCCGCAGAGATGAGCGGGAGCAGTACGGCGGGGCCTTTTACCTTGACTGACGTGGCCGGTGGGGTAGTATTGCTAATCGCTGAGGGCGCACGATCTTCTGCGCTCATCAGAGGTCTTTCAGATAGGATCCTTTGCGGGAGCCGGCGATTCGCCAGCCGTTCGCTCTGGATTCCACATCTTTGTGAGGTTGAGGAGGTTGTCCATGGGGAAGGCCCCTAGGCTGGTAGGTACCGGCTTCCTCGCGGTACTCTTCCTGTCCGGTTCGCTCCTGACAGGCTGCACGCAGCGGGCTACGCCCGAGCAGATGACACAGCTCGAGGAAGCCTGCGCTGCAGCCGACAGGGCCGAGCAGACGGTGCGTGAGAAGGAAGCTGAGGTCGAGCGGCTCCAGAACGAGCTGGCTCAGAAGAAGCGCACCCTGGAGGAAGTCGACCGTGAGAAAGCATCCGTCGAGAGCCGCCTGAACAACCTGCGCAGCGAGCTGTCGCAGACCCAGGCGGAGATGGAGCGGATCAAGCGCGAGCGGGGCGGCACCGTGCCCCCGAGCGGCCGATAAGAAAGGGGAGGAGAAAGCATGAGGAAGCTACGTGCCATCCTGCCCGCCCTGGTCGCGGGATTCGCGGTACTCGCTGCCGCTGCCCCAAGCCTCGCGCAGGAGCAGGAACGACTGGAGATCGAGGTCTGGCAGCAGCAGCTGGAGGAATGCCAGCAGCGTGAAGCTGACGCCAACGACCGGATCAGCGAGCTGGATCAGCAGATCGCCGACCTGGAGAACCAGATCAGCCAGGTGGATCAGCAGATCAGCCAGGCCCGTTCCGAGGTGCAGCGTCTGAACCAGCAGGTCTCGAACACGCAGAACCAGCTCGACCAGGCCAAGAGCGAGCTGGAGAAGCTGCGCTACCCCGAGGCCTATGAAGTGGTGAAGGGCGACTGCCTCTGGAACATCTCCAAGAAGGACTACATCTACGCGGACCCCTTCAAGTGGCCCCGCATCTACGAGGCCAACAAGGACAAGATCAAGGACCCTGACCTCATCTACCCGAAGCAGGTGTTCAAGATCCCGCGTCCGTAACGACCGGTTGCGGTACGATCGTGAAGCGCTCTCGACCGGGGACTTGCATGTCCCCGGCGAGGGCGTTTTCTTTTTTCAGAGGCCCCCCGCGATCCCATGGACCCAGAGAGCCGGGAACCGGCCAGGGAATGGAGCGAATTGGACCAGGAAACCCCGGAGACCCCGAAGAGCGCGACCGAGCCTGCCCTCACCGAGGTCGGGGGTTCCCGGATCGTGAAGAGCAGCATCCCCATCCACGGGGTGGACCCCATCCGCTTCTTCGGGGTGGAGGACAAGCACACCCGCATGCTCGAGGAGGCCTTCCCCGAGGTGCACCTGGTGGCCCGTGACCGTGAGATCCGGGTGGAGGGACCGGGGGCGGAGGTGAACCGCCTCATGGGGGTCATCGGCCGCATGATGAGCCGTCTGAAGAACGGGGACGGCCTCACCGAGCCGGACCTGCGGATCATGCTGGAGGAATCGAAACAGGAGCTGGAGGCCCCGGAGAACTACCAGGACCACACGGTCCTCATCACGAGCAACAAGCGGCGCATCTACCCGCGGACCGTGGGACAGCACCAGTACATCCAGGCGGTGGAGAACAACGACATCACCTTCTCCATCGGGCCCGCCGGGACGGGGAAGACCTACCTGGCGGTGTCGATGGCGGTCCGGGCGATGCAGGACCGTGAGGTCCAGCGGATCGTGCTGGCCCGACCCGCGGTGGAAGCGGGGGAGAGCCTGGGCTTTTTGCCCGGGGACCTCAAGGAGAAGGTCGACCCCTACCTGCGGCCCCTCTATGATGCCCTCTACGACATGATCCCCTCCGACCGCCTGAGGCGGTACCTCGAGACGCACACCATCGAGGTGGTGCCCCTGGCCTTCATGCGGGGACGGACGCTGAACAACGCCTTCGTCATCCTGGACGAGGCCCAGAACACCACGGCCGCCCAGATGAAGATGTTCCTGACCCGTCTGGGGGTGAACGCGAAAGCCATCGTCACGGGAGACGTGACCCAGGTGGACCTGCCGTCCGAGAAGAGCAGCGGCCTGATCCAGATACAGAGTATCCTCATGGCCGTCGAGGACATCGCCTTCGTCTATCTGACCGAGCGGGACGTGGTGCGTCACCGCCTGGTCCGTGACATCATCCGCGCCTACAAGGACGCCGGGCTCTGACCCGACGCCGGTGACCTGACCGATATGGGACTCCTCGAACGACTGGGACTGCGGAACTCGGGAAGTGAGCTGGAGCGGGAACGCTCCTTCCTGGAGCGCAAGAGCGGCCGGCGACGGCTCATGGACGAATCGGTCCGTACCCGCCTGGACCGTGCGGGCCGATGGGCCATCGGGATCGCGCTGCTCCTCTTCGCCTCGGCCCTCTTCCCCACCCGCCAGGCCTTCAAGTACAACCTCAGTGAGGGGGACATCACCTCCGAGGCCATCGTCAGTCCCGTCACCTTCTCCATACAGAAGAGCGAGGAGGAGCTGGAGCGGCAGCGGGAGGACGCACGGATGAGCGTACCTCCGGTGCTGGAACTCCGCCCCGACATACGCTCCCGGCAGGTGGGACTGCTGGATTCCCTCTTCGCCATCCTGGAGGGACTCCGCTCTTCCGAGTCTTCCGACTCGGCCGCCGTGGCCGCGTTCCAGCAGACCGCCCCGGAGGTATCGCGGGAGGCCATCATCTACCTGCTGGGCGCCGAGGACCCGGACCGGACTGTCCGCGTCCGCCGCACCACCTCCAACGAGCGTGTCGCCCGGCTCCGGACGGCGCTGCGGGATGTCCTCAACGGCTACTTCAACTTCGGTGTGGTGCGGTCCCTCCCCGAGCTCCGGGAGATCTCCCGGGGGACGGTGACCATCCACACCGGCACCGGGGAGAGGCGGCAGACGATCGACAGCCTCGTGGGTCTCGAACAGGCCCGGGAGGCGGTACCGGAGCAGCTCCGGGAACGCCTTCCCGAGGCGGATGACCGCCTCATCAAGGGGGGCTACGAGATCGCGAGGATCCTCCTGATGCCCAACCTGGTGCTGAACGAGGAGCGGACCGAGCTGCGTCGGGATGAGGCGGCCGACAACGTCGCCCTGACCAAGGGGACGGTGCTCCAGGGGGAGGAGATCATCGGGGCCCACAAGCGGGTGACCCCGGAGGTGATGGAGAAGGTCCGATCCCTGGAACGTACCCTGGCCGAGACCGAGTTCCAGCGGGGCTGGTGGACGGTGGCCCGCTCCTGGCTGGCGCGGATCTTCCTCATCGCCCTCATCATGGGGGTCTACGTCGCCTTCCTGACCTACCACCGCCCCGCCATGCTGGCGGACACCCGCATCCTGACCACCATCGCCCTGGTGTTCGCCGCGGAACTGGCTATCGCCTACCTGCTGCGCCAGACCGGGGCCTTCAGCACCTACCTGGTGCCGGTGGCCGTGGCCACCATGCTCCTGACCATCCTCTTCGACACCGGGGTGGGCCTGGTGACCGCCTTCAGCCTCGGGCTGCTCCTGGGTTCGGTCATGGGTTTCGACTATCCGCTCACCCTCATCCACACCGTGGCGGGGGGTGCCGGGGTGTACGCGGTGCGGCGGGTCACCAGGCGGAGCCACTTCTACCGCGCCCTGTGGGTGGTGCCCCTGGTCTACCTGGTGGGGATCAGCGGGATCGAGATGCTGAAGCTCAGTTCGGCGGGTGCCCTGGGCTCCTCGCTCCTCTACGGTGTGGGCAACGGGATGCTCAGCGTGGTGGTGACCATCGGACTGCTCCCCCTCTTCGAGAGCCTGTTCAACTTCTCCACGGACATCACGCTGCTGGAGCTGAGCGATTTGAACCATCCCCTGCTCCGGCAGCTCGCCATCCGGGCCCCGGGCACCTACCACCACTCCCTCATGATGGGCGAGCTGGGCGCGGCGGCTGCCGAGTCGTGCGGGGCCAACCCCCTGCTCACCCGGGTGGGGGCGTATTTCCACGACATTGGCAAGATGAACAAGCCGGAGTACTTCGTGGAGAACCAGTCCGGGCGCAATCCCCACACCAGGCTGAGTCCCCACATGAGCTCGCTCATCGTGGCCAGCCACGTGAAGGAGGGGATGGAACTGGCCGAGGAGTACCGGCTGCCCGACAAGATCCGCCACTTCATCCCCGAGCACCACGGCACCATGACCATGAGCTTCTTCTACCTCAAGGCGGTCGAGGAGGCCGAGGAGGGGGGCAAGGTCTCGGAGGACGACTTCCGCTACCCGGGTCCGAAGCCCCAGAGTCGGGAGACGGGGATCATCATGCTGGCCGACGCGGTGGAGGCGGCCAGCCGGGTCCTCCAGGAGCCCAGCCCGAGTCGTGTCCGCGGCCTGGTGGGCGAGCTGGTGGACAACCGGTTGGAGGAAGGGGAACTGGATGAGTGCCCCCTGACCATGCGCGACCTGAAAGCGGTGCGCGAGGCGTTCACCAGCGTGCTCACCAGCCGCTTCCACCAGAGGATCGATTACCCGGACAGGGATGAGACCTTGAAGAAGGCCGCGGAACGGGACGCGGAGGCCCGGAAGCGGATCAAGAGCGCGGTGAAGCAGAGCCAGGAGCCCCCGCGGGCAGGGGACATGAGTCTGCCCTCCGACCTGGAGAACCGGCTCCCGGCGGGCAGCGCGCAGCCCCCCCCCGAGCAGGACGATCCATGAACGAACGATCCGAGCCGCGCATCGATGTGTCGGTACACGTGGACGAAGGGGACGAACCTCCCCATAGCGGGGTCCTGCAGCCGGATGCCGTCCGGTCCCTGGTAGCATACGTCCTCACCTCCGAGGGCATCACGCGGGCCGCCGTGGGGGTGGTGTTCTGCGGGGACGAGCGCATCACGGCCCTCAACAGGGAGTGGCTCGACCGCGAGGGTCCCACCGACGTGATCAGCTTCAACCTCTCCGGCCACCCCGAGGCGGAACCCGACGCGCCCGGGCACACCGAGCACGGAAGCCCGGACCCGCTGGAGGGGGAGATCTACATCGACCTGGCCCAGGCGGCCCGTCAGGCTTCCGATTACAACGTTCCCATCGAGGAGGAGCTCCGGCGCCTGATCATCCACGGTACCCTCCACCTCACCGGCTGGGAGGATTCGGAGGAGGCCGGGGCCTCCCGCATGCGGGAACGGCAGGAGGCCCTGCTGGCGGACGGGTCCGGCCGGGTGCTGGAGGATGAGGCGTGATGGACCCGTTCGCCATCCGTCCCATCCTCGAGGCCCTGGTCATCCTGCTGCTGGTGGGCATCTCGGGGGCCTACACGGCGGCGGAGACCGCACTCCTCACCCTCATGCGGTTGAGGCGGATCCGGGCAGCGGATACCGACGTGGAGTCGGGCCTGGAGGAGGAGGTCCTGGAGGAGGAGTTCCCCCTCCCCCTGGGCGCCCTGCTGGACCGCCCGGGGATCCTCACCGCCACGTTCATGCTGGGACGGCTGGTGGCCCGGGTCCTGGCCGTGACGGTGACCGCCCTGCTGGCCTTCCGATGGGCCATCAACCTGGGCCGTTTCGACCCCTTCTGGGCCCTGGTGGGGGCGGTGCTCCTGAGCCTGATCCTCCTCCTGGCCCTCGCCGAGGCACTGCCCCGTATCCTGGGGACCCGCTGCCCGGAGGGTGCCCTCCGATGGACGGTCCCCATGGTGCGCCTCTCCGCCCCCGTTTTCTCGCCCGCCACCCTCCTGCTCTCCGGGATCCTGCGCCGGTTCGCCCGGCCCGATTCGGGGAAGACGACCTTCCTGACCACCGAGGAACTCCGGCACCTGCTGGAGGAACGCCAGGACGCGGGTCAGATCGAGGAGGAGGACCGGGAGATGATCGAGGACCTCCTGGAGTTCGGCCAGACCATGGTGAGGGAGGTCATGGTGCCCCGCATCGACATTGTGGGGCTCCCCATGGGCGCCGACCGCGACACGCTGCGGGAGCTGGTGGCCGAGACCGGTCACTCCCGCCTCCCCCTCTACGACGGCGACATCGACCATGTGGTGGGGATCATCCACGCCAAGGACCTCTTCCGCATCCCCACGGGCGAGGCGGTGGACCTGCGGCAGCTGGCCCGCAAGGTCTCCTTCGTCCCCGAGACGAAGATGATCGACGACCTGCTCCGGGAGATGCAGGCCCGGAAGAGCCACATGGCCATCGTGGTGGACGAGTACGGCGGGACCGCCGGCCTGGCCACCCTGGAGGACCTGCTGGAAGAGATCGTGGGGGAGATCCAGGACGAGTACGACCGGGAACTCCCCATGGTACGGGCGGAAGGCCGGGACACCTGGCTTGTGAACGCCGCCATCTCCCTGGAGGAACTGGAGGAGCAGACCGGTATCGATCTCCCCCGGGACGGTTATGGGACACTGGGCGGTTTCCTCTACTCCCTGGAGGGGCGGGTCCCCGAGGAGGAGCAGGTCCTGCGTCACGAGGATATGCGGTTCGAGGTCCTCCAGACCCGCGAACGCCGCATCCTCGAGGTCCGCGTGGCCCGGGAGGGTCCCTCCGGACCGGCTGCTGAGCAGCGGGATCCTCCCTGAGATGCCCCCGCAGCTCGCGTGAGGTGTCCGGGGTCGGGTAGGATCCCCGGGTCCTGCCTCGCTTCCCGTACTTGCGCCGGTGGGTCGGGATGCGTACATTACTCAAGAGGTCGTTGAAGTACTAAAGGCGGATACCGACATGGATGCCGAGAAGGAGCGGATGTACCAGCTCCACTCAGAGATATGCAAGGCCATGGCCAACCCGCACCGGTTGGCCCTGGTGGATGCCCTTCGGGACGGTGAGAAGGCCGTCGGCGATCTGGCCGAGGAACTGGACCTCACGGTCAGCAATACATCCCAGCACCTCTCGGTGCTGAAGTCGGCGGGGATCGTAAAACG
>JAWOFN010000120.1:0-5000 GCA_046497505.1 bacterium
CGCTCCTCACCTGCGGTCCTTCTCCCTTCGACCTGACCCGCCCGGGGCTGGCCCTCTACGGGCACAGGCCCGCGGAGTGGCTCCCCGACCGGGTGCCCCTGGAGCCGGTCCTGAGCGTGCATGCCCGGCTGGCCCTGGTGAAGGAGGCGGTGGATGACGCCCTGGTGGGCTACTCCCAGACTCCGGTCCCGAAGGGCACCCGGGTGGGTATCCTCCCGGTGGGCTACGGGGACGGGATCCCCCAGCGGCTCGGATACGAGGGGGGGTACGTCCTCTTCACCTCGGGCAGGGCCCCTCTTATCGGGGTGGTGAGCATGGATTCCTGTGCGGTGGACCTCAGCGGTCTTCCGGATGTGGACACCGGGCACGAGGCCCTCCTGCTGGGGAGGGGCCCGGCGGGGGAGATCCCCCCGGAGGAGGTGGCCGGCCGTACCGGGAGGAGCACGTACGAGCTGCTGGTGGGACTCTCCCGCAGGCTCCCCCGCATCTTCCGCTGACCTCCTCCCCCCTCACCGGCGCGGGAGCTGGACCATCCCCCCTGTTGCACCGGGGGCCCTGAGACCCTTACTTTCCCTGAGCCGATCTGCCTTTCCGCGCTCGCGCCTGACAGCCACGTACCAGGGAAAGGATGTCCAATGAGTACGGGTGCTGATCCCAAACGCACACCCCTCTACCACGCCCACGAGGAACTCGGCGCAAAGATCGTCGACTTCCACGGGTTCCTGATGCCGGTGCAGTACAGCGGCATCCAGGACGAGCACCGTACGGTCCGCTCGAAGGCGGGCCTCTTCGACATCTCCCACATGGGTGAGTTCGAGGTATGGGGCGACGGGGCCTTCGATTTCGTCCAGTATGTGACCACCAACGACGTCGCGGATCTGAGCACCCACCAGGTCCAGTACTCCGGACTCTGCTATGAGCACGGCGGGCTGGTGGACGACCTGACGGTCTACCGACTCCCCGACCACTACCTGCTGGTGGTGAACGCGTCCAACATCGAGAAGGACTTCGAGTGGCTGGAGCAGCACCTCACCAGAGACGTGGAACTTCGGAACCGGAGTGACGAGTACGGGCTGCTGGCCCTGCAGGGGCCGGTGTCGGAGGAGATCCTCCAGCCCCTCACCGAGACGGTCCTGGACAAGATCGGTTTCTACTGGTCCGCTCCCGGCACGGTGGTCGGAGAGAGGGTCCTCATCAGCCGCACCGGCTACACCGGTGAGGACGGCTTCGAGATCTACGTCGAGGGGGGCGACGCGACCCGCAGGGTGTGGGAGGCGCTCATGGAGGCGGGGAGGCCCGCCGGTATGGTCCCCGTGGGTCTGGGGGCCCGGGACACCCTGCGCCTGGAGGTGGCCTACAACCTCTACGGCAACGACATCTGGGAGGAGACCACTCCCCTGGAGGCCCGGATGGGCTGGGTCGTGAAGATGGGCAAGGGGGACTTCCTCGGCCGTGATGCCCTCCAGAAGCAGAAGGAGGAGGGGCTGAAGCGCCGCCTGGTGGGACTGGGGTTCGAGGGGCGGGTCTTCCCCCGCAGCGGCTATCCCATCATGGAAGGGGAGAAGGAGATCGGCATGGTCACCAGCGGCACGGTGGGACCCTCCACCGGTACGCCCATCGCGCTGGGCTACGTGTCCACCGACCGCGCGGAGACGGGGACCTCGCTGACGGTGGACTGCCGGGGAAGGGAGGCCCGGGCCACCGTGGTCGAGCTCCCCTTCTACAGGGAAGGAAGCCGCAGGTAGCGGGGCCGCGGCGTATGAACGCCTGGGTCCATCTCACCCCCGCCGCGGTCCGGGAGGAGGGCCTTCGGGGACGGCCGGTGGTCGTCCTCGACGTACTCCGTGCCTCGACCTCCATCATCACCGCCGTCGCCTCCGGTGCCCGGGGTGTGATACCGGCGGATTCCCTGGAAGCCGCCACGGAGATATCCACCCGGCTGGGGACGGACGACGTGCTCCTGGCGGGGGAGAGGGACGCCCGCCGGGTGGAGGGGTGTGACCTGGGCAACTCCCCGGGCGAGTTCACCCCCGAACGGGTGGGTGGACGGAGGGTGGTACTGGCCACCACCAACGGGACCCGGGCCATCGTTCGGGCCCGGGCGGCATGCCCCCTCATGGTGGGGGGCTATGTGAACGCGGGCCGGATCGTCGGCGCCCTGGAGGACCGCGAGGACGCGGTCATCGTATGCGCCGGGAGCGGAGGTGCGTTCGCCCTGGAGGACGCGGGATGCGCCGGATATCTGCTGGAGCGCCTGCGGAAGGAACGGGAGCGTGAGGTGCTCCCCATGAACGACGGTGCGTGGGTGGCCCTGGAACTGGGCAGACGGGCCCCGAAGTCGCCGGTCCGCCTGCTCCGCCAGGCCGCGCACGGCCGCTATCTCATCGAAGCGGGCTTCGAGGAGGACCTGGAACGTTGCGGGGACGTGGACAGTCAGCCGGTACTGCCGGTCCTGAGGGACCATATGATCGTGGCCTCGGAGTGAAAGGGGACCGGGACCGGGCCTCCGCAGACCTCTTCCCGGCCGACCGGCTCCTCTACGCCATCTATCCCGGCCCGGTGGAGGGTCCGGGGGATATCGAGGGGTGCGTCCGCGCCCTCTGTTCCGCAGGCGCGGGCATGATCCAGTACAGGGAGGAGCACCTGGGCGACGGCGAGGCCCTGGCCGTGGCCCGCCGGATGGTGGCCGCCGCCCGACCCTGGCCGGTCCCCGTGGTGATGAACGACCGGGCGGACCTGGCCCGGCTCAGCGGTGTCCACGGCGTACACCTGGGCCAGGACGACCTCCCGGTGGGGGCCGCCAGGGGCCTGCTGGAGCCCGGCTCGGTTGTCGGGGTCTCTGTGGATACTGCCCGAGAGGCTGAAGAAGCCTCGGCGGCCGGTGCGGACTATGTCAGTCTGGGGCCGGCCTACCCCACGACCACCAAGCCGGATGTGCCGGGTCCCCGGTCCCTGGACCTCTATCGTGAGCTGGCCGAAGGGCTGGAGGTCCCGCTGGTGGCCATCGGCGGGATCGACGAGGAGAACCTCGGGCCCCTGATCGGGGCCGGGGTCACAGCGGTGGCCGTCATATCGGCCCTCTACCGGGAGGACGCGGTGGAGGGACGTGCCCGGGCCCTGGTGGAGGCGATACGGAGGGCCCGGACCTCGGACCGGGAGCAGGGAAGACCATGACCGCGAGGAAGCGGAGCCGCAGGGGGAGCGACCCGAGGCGCCAGGAGGCGCTGGGGGTGGTGGTGCTCCTCGTCGGCATCTTCCTGCTCCTCAGCCTGGTCTCCTACAGTCCCACCGACCCGCCCGCCGCCTTCGATTCGGCGGGGGGGGAACCTTCCAACTGGATGGGCCTGCTGGGTGCCCGGGTGGCCTACGGGATGGTGGAGCAGCTCGGCCGCATCCCCCCCCTCCTGCTGATCTTCCTCTTCTTCCTGTGGGGCTGGAAACTGCTCCGGAACCAGGTGGAGAGGGACTTGGTCTATCTCTCACTCAAGGTGCTGGGGATCGAGCTGCTCCTCTCGGTGTTCCTGGCCTTCCCCCACTTCCTGCTGAACGCCTCCTTCTCCTACGATGCCGCCGGTCAGATCGGCGGCGGCCTGGCCGGGGTCCTGGTGAGGTACACCGGGGTGGTGGGGGCCCCCCTCATCTGGCTTGCCTCGGTGATCCTCTTCCTCATGGGGGCCTTCGACCTGAAACCGGGTGCCCTGGCCGGCGGGATCGCCCGTGCCCTCTCCCGGTTCACGGAGGCGGCGGGGAGCGCCGCGGGTGCCGCGGCTGCGGGGGTGCGCGGGACGGGATGGGTCCTGGGTCGGGTCCTCTCCTTCGCGGGGAGACTGGGAAGCAGGGTCCGAGGACGTCGGACCTCGGCGGCCCGGGAGGGTGCAGGGACCGGGCCTGCAGGGGTCGAGGAGAGCGCCGGTGAGGAAGCCCCCCCTGAGGGGCCCCCGCCGGTACCCGAGGAGCCCCGGCCCGATCCGCAGCTCCCCCTGGAGAGGGGGGAGGAGGAAGAGGAACCGGTGGAGGACGACCTGACCCCCGCGCCCCCTCCTCCCCGGGGGAGCGAGGATTACGCCCCGCCACCCCTGGACATCTTCTCCCGTCCCGCCGCCGAGGAGAGGGGGGTGGACGAGGAGACCATGGAGCAGCAGGCCCGGCTCCTGGAGGAGAAGCTGGGTTCCTTCGGGGTGAAGGCGGAGGTGATGGGCTGGGAGACGGGTCCCATCATCACACGTTTCGAGGTGAAGCCCTCCCCCGGGGTGAAGGTGAGCCAGATCGTGAACCTGGCCGACGACCTGGCCCTGGCCATGAGGGCCAAGCGCATCCGCATCATCGCCCCCATCCCGGGCAAGGCCGCGGTGGGCGTGGAGATCCCCAACCCGACGGCCCGCATCGTCCGGCTCCGGGAGATCCTGGAATCGAAGAGCTTCAACGAAGAGGGGCACACCATGCCCCTGGCCCTCGGACACACCATCTCGGGGGAGCCTTTCAGCGTGGACCTGGCGAAGATGCCCCACCTCCTCATCGCCGG
Organism: bacterium; assembly: GCA_046497505.1. GTDB lineage: Bacteria > Blakebacterota > Blakebacteria > Blakebacterales > JAWOFN01 > JAWOFN01. The sequence goes on from JAWOFN010000120.1 coordinate 4,523, forward strand.
TACCACCGGGTCGGGGAAGAGCGTCTGCATCAACGCCCTCATCGCCAGCCTCCTCTTCCGGATGGGACCCGAGGAGTGTCGGTTCATCATGGTGGATCCCAAGATGCTGGAACTGGGGGTCTACAACAGCATACCCCACCTCATCACCCCGGTGGTGACCGACCCGAAGAAGTCGGTGGACGCCCTCAAGTGGACGGTGCTGGAGATGGAGGATCGGTTCAACACCCTGGCCCAGGCCATGGTCCGGGACCTGGACCAGTACAACGCCAAGCTGGCCTCCCTGAGGGCGAAGGCCGAAGCCGAGGGGGAGGAGGAACGGCTGGCGGGTATCCCGGACCCCCTCCCCTACCTGGTCGTGGTGGTGGACGAGTTGGCGGACCTGATGGTCACGGCCACCGCGGACATCGAGGGACTGATCCAGCGGATCGCCCAGAAGGCCCGGGCGGTGGGTATCCACCTGGTCCTGGCGACCCAGCGC
>JAWOFN010000059.1:0-35833 GCA_046497505.1 bacterium
GGAACAGCAGGCGCCCGCTCTGGAACACCTGCCGTCGATCGTCGTGGTAATCGACGAATTTGCCGACATGATGATGATCGTCGGCAAGAAAGTGGAGGAGCTGATTGCGCGTATCGCGCAGAAGGCACGCGCGGCGGGCATCCACCTGATCCTGGCGACCCAGCGCCCCTCGGTGGACGTGATCACGGGGCCCATCAAGGCCAACCTCTCCACCCGCATCGCCTTCCAGGTCGCCTCCTATGTGGACTCGAAGGTGATCCTGGACACCAAGGGGGCGGAGAAACTGCTGGGTCGCGGCGACATGCTCTACAGCACCCCGGCCCTGCCCGAGCCGATGCGGATCCACGGGGCGTTCCTTTCCAACGAGGAGATCGAGCGGCTGGTGAACTTCGTGAGCGGTCAGGAGTTGGAGGCAGAGGAGCTGGACATCTTCACGCCCGCGGGAGGAAACGCCGGCGGCATGGGAGCGGCCGGCGACGAGCTGGACGACATGATCCGGGACGCGGCCCACGTCGTGGTGAGCCACGACCAGGGTTCGATCAGCCTCATCCAGCGCCGGCTGGCGGTAGGCTATACCCGGGCGGCCCGCATGATGGACCAGCTCGAGATGCTGGGCGTGGTGGGACCTCCTGACGGCACCAAGGCCCGGGAGGTGCTGATGAGCGAAGAGGAACTGGAAGACCTCGCATGGGGGGGACGTTGACGGAGAGAGTGCGCATGACCCGATCCATCCTGACGGTCCTCGTCCTGGTCCTCCTGACCGGTCCCCTGGCGGTGGAGACGCCGGCCCAGGAACCGGAATCCCGGGAGATCGGCCGGCTCATGAACGGGCTGCGCACGCGCTGGAACGAGATGGAAGGGCTCTATGCCCGATTCATCCACACCTTCGAGTGGGTGCTGGCGGGGGAGACCCGTCAGACCCGGGGGGAACTCTGGCTCTCGGGCAGGGATCGGTTCCGCATCGAGACCGGTGAACGTACCCTGGTGAGCGACGGGGAGGTCCTCCATGACTACGATCCCGATCAGGAGCAGGTACTGCTCAACGATGTGGACCCCCGTCGGGGCATATTGACCCAGCAGCAGTTCTTCGCGGCCTACACCGAGGACGTGGACGTGAGCTGGGTGGGGGAGGAGGGCCGGGGAGAGGAACAGCGGGTGGTGCTCGACCTCGACCGGGGAGCGGAGAGGGACCCCTCCCGGGTCCGCGTATGGGTGGATCCCTCCCGCTTGCTGGTGACGCGGGCCGAATTCGACGACGGGGCGGGGAACCATCATATCTACAGCATGACCGAACTCCGGACCGGTCCGCAGCCCGCCGAGCGGTTCACGTTCGAGGTGCCCGAGGGGGTCACGGTGGTGGACATGCGCACCCCCGGGGGACGCCGTTGAGTGAGTGGATCCTGATCGCCGCGGCCGGCGCGCTGGCGGCAGCGGACACCACGGCCTTCTTCCAGGGGATGATCCACCAGCCCCTGGTCATCTCCACCCTGCTGGGCGCCGCCCTGGGTCTCCCGGCGGAGGGGGCCTATGCGGGGGCGCTGCTCCAGCTCCTCTGGATCTCCGAGCTCCCCATCGGCGCCGCCGTGTTCCCCGATGTCGGGAGTGTGAGCGCGGGTGCGGCGGGAGGGGTCCTCCTGGCCGCGGAGGCCGGGACGGGTCTGGGAGAAGCGGGGGCAGCGGCCCTGCTGCTCTCCATCCCCCTGGCCTCCGCGGCGGGGAGGCTGGTCTCGGCCCAGCGGGAGTTCCAGGGTCTCTTCCTCCCCCGCGTCTACCGGGCGGTCGAGCGGGGCCGTCCCGGTCTGCTGCGCTGGTACCTGGCGGTGGGGGTCGTACACTCCCTGCTGCGCGGTGCGCTGGTGGCTACGGGCACGGCCCTGCTGGTACGCATGGCGGCCTCCTGGGCGGGGGGGCAGCTCCCGGCCGGCGCCATCCCCCCCTATACCCTTTTGGCGGGCATGCTCGCCGCGGGCCTGGTGATGGTCTGGCGCCTGCTGGACGAGGGGGCGCTGCTCCCCTGGGTGCTGGCGGGAGCCGCGGTGGGTACGATGGGGGTGATGCTGCTGTGAGGGGGGGCGCAGGGAAGGGGATGCCGCAGGTCCGGGACTCCAGCCGTTTCGCGGCCTTCCTGACCTCCTTCATGGTCCAGGCCGGCTATCATTACGAGGGCTTCCAGAACATCGGCTTCGCGGCGATGCTGCTTCCGGCCCTCAAGGACCTCTATCCCGACGAGGAAGAACTCGTCGAAGGCGTCCGCCGGCACCTCGGCTTCTTCAACGCCCATCCCTATCTCACCTCGTACGCCGCGGGCGCCCTGATCCGGATGGAGGAAGAGCGGGCGCGGGGGGTGGAGGAGGCCCACTCCGACCAGGCCCTGGGGCGGTTCAAGCAGGTGATCGGGAGCATCCTCGGGAACCTGGGTGACCGCTTCTTCTGGGCGGGCCTGCTGCCCCTGACCGCCCTGGCCGGGCTGTGCGCCTTCCTGGTGGATCCCCTCTGGGGTGCGCTCGCCCTCCTCGTGCTCTACAATCTCCCCCACCTCATCACCCGGGCCGAGGGGCTGCGGATGGGATATCAGATGGGAGCGGCCTCCGCACCGGCGGCGGCCGGGGAGTTCGGGAGGAGACAGATCCGATGGGTGAGGCGTCTGGCAGCGGCGGCGGGAGGGGCCCTGATTCCCCTGGCTGCGGCTCATCCGCTCACCCCGCCGGTCCCCACCGCCCTGGGGGTCATGGCAGGAGCGGCCCTGGCGATGGCACTCCTGCTCAGACTCCGCATGCGCCGGGTTTTGACTTTGCTCGCCATCACGGGCCTGATTAGCCTGTACACGCTGCTGACCTGAGGTCTTCTGTCGGGGATGAGACGTGAGCTGACCATAACGAGTCCCCTGGGCCTGCACGCCCGCCCTGCCGCACTCTTCGTCAAGACCGCCTCCCGTTTCGACTGCGATGTGCACGTCGAAAGAGAGGGGCTTCGGGTCAACGGGAAGAGTATCATGGGCGTGATGATGCTGGCTGCCGAGCAGGGGTCGGTGCTCCTGGTCGAGGCCGATGGTGAGGACGCCCAGGCATGTCTGGATGCCCTCGCCGAGCTGGTCGATTCCGGTTTCGAGACGGATTGACCCACGACCCGCCACACGAGAGAGATCCTGCATGGACCGCATGATAAGCGGTATCGCCGCCTCTCCCGGCTTCGCCGTGGGCGAGGCCTATCTGATCCGACGGGGCGAACTGAAGGTCGAGGAGCGTCTCCTGGAACCGGGAGAGTCGGAGGAGGAGATCGCGCGGTTCCAGGGTGCCCTGCGGGACGCGGAGGAGGAGATCGCGGTCCTGCAGGAGCGTATCGGCCGGTCCATGGGGCAGGACGGGGCCAGGATCTTCGAGGCCCACCGCATGATCCTCAACGACGAGGTGGTGGTGGGCGAGGTCGTGGAGAGGATCGAGGAGGAACAGCGGAACGCCGCGTCCGTCTTCAACGAGATCATGACCCGGGTCAGGGACAGCCTGAGCAGCGGGAAGGACGAGTATCTCTCCCAGCGGGCGGTGGACATCGATGACGTGCGCCGGAGGGTGCTGGCCAAGCTGGCCCCGGGAGGCCGTATCATGCTCCGGGACCTGCGTCGTCCGGTGGTGGTGGTCGCGAAGGAGCTCACCCCCTCCGAGACCGCCCACATGGACCCGGACAAACTGCTGGCCCTGGTCACCGAGGCCGGCGGCCGGACGAGCCACGCCGCCATCATGGCCCGCAGCCTGGGCATCCCCGCGGTGGCCGGGGTACCCCGCATCACCGAACGGGTGCAGAGCGGCATGCTCATCGCGGTGGACGGGACCTCGGGGCAGGTGGCCACCGGCCCGGACGAGCGCACCATCAAGTTCTTCGAGGCCCAGAAGGCCCGTTTCGCGGAGCTGGAACGGGAACTGCTCAAGCTCAGGAACCTCCCCGCCGTCACACTCGACGGGCGGGAGGTGGAACTCTCGGCCAACATCGAACTGCCCCACGAGGTGGACACGGCCCTGAGCCACGGTGCCAAGGGCGTCGGGCTGCTCCGGACCGAGTATCTCTACATGGGCCGGGACGACCTGCCCGGCGAGGAGGAGCAGTACGCGGACTACGCCGAGATCGTGGAGCGGATCGCCCCCGAATCGGTCATCATCCGCACGTTCGACCTGGGAGGCGACAAGATGGGCCTGCTCCCGGAGGCGGTCTCCGAGAGCAATCCCTCCCTGGGATGGCGGGCCATACGGGTGAGCCTCGCCCACCCCGGACCTTTCCTCCGCCAGCTGCGCGCCATCATCCGCTCCTCGGCCCACGGACCGGTGAAGCTGATCTTCCCCATGATCAGCGGCCTGGAGGAGCTGAGACAGGCCAGGGAGGTCCTGGAGATCGCCCGGGAGGGGCTGCGGGAGGAGGGCATCCCCTTCGACGAGGACATGCCGGTGGGGATCATGATGGAACTGCCCGCTGCCTGCATGGTGGCGGACGAGCTGGCACAGGAGGTGGATTTCCTCTCCATCGGTACCAACGACCTCATCCAGTACTCCATGGCCGTGGACCGGGGGAACAGCCGGGTGGCCTATCTCTACCAGGAACTCCACCCCGCCAACCTCCGGCTCATCAAGCGGGTCATCGAGGCGGGCCACCGCCACGGCCGGTGGGTGGGGATCTGCGGCGAGATGAGCGCCAACCCCCTGGCCACCATGATCCTCCTGGGGCTGGGGATGGACGAGTTCAGCGTCACCCCCGAGCTGCTCCCCGAGATCAAGAAGATCATCCGTTCCTGTACCCACTCCGAGGCGAAGGCGTGCGCAGAGGAGGCCCTGAGGGAGAAGACGGTGGCGGGTGTGACGACCGTGGCCCGCCGCTACACCGAGGGCAAGCTGGGTGAACTGGTCACCACGGTCGACGAGGGGGAGATCACCCCTCCCATCCGGGGCCCGTTCCGGGGAGAGGACGAGATTGACTGAGCGCCCGCACGATGTGCTGGATGATCCGGGGGCCTTGAGCGCCCGGGATCCGGAAGGGATGCTGGATGCCGTGGAAGGGGCGGGCATCCAGTGGGAGGAGGCCGCCTCGGCCGCCCTCGGGTTCCGAGGACCGGCCGCATGGCGGGACCTCCGCGCCGTCGTGGTGGCGGGTATGGGCGGTTCGGCCATCGCCGGCGACATGGCGGCCAGCTACCTCTCACGGCGCTGGCCCGTCCGGCTGCAGGTGGTCCGGGACTACCGCCTCCCCGCCTGGGCGGACCGCGGGACCCTGCTCGTGGCCTCGAGCTACTCCGGGGGGACGGAGGAGACCCTCTCCCTCTGGGAGGAAGCGGGCCGGCGGGGTATGCCCCGGGCGGCTCTCACCACGGGGGGCGTGCTGGGCGCCGAGGCAGAGGCAGCAGGGGTACCCCTGCTCGCCCTCCCCCCGGGGCTGCAGCCCCGGGCGGCGCTGCCGTCCAGCCTGGTGGGCCTGCTGGCCCTTCTGGGTCGGGTGGGCCCGGCGGGACCCCGGTCGCCCGGCGGTGAGGAGACCCTGGCCGAGGTCCGGGAGACGGGGCGGGTCCTCAGGGCACTGCCGGAGGAGTGGGGGAGGGAGAGCCCCTCCGACGGCAACCCCGCCAAGGAGGCCGCCCTGTGGATCGGCAGGGGGCTGCCCGTGATCTACGGTCCCGAGTACCCTCTGGCACCGGTGGTGACCCGGTGGAGGGGCCAGCTGGGTGAGAACGCCAAGCACCTGGCATGGGGGAACGTGCTCCCCGAGATGAACCATAACGAGATCGTCGGCTGGGAGGCCCAGGAGGAGCTCTACCCCCGGATGCGGGTCCTCTTCCTGGAGGATGAGGACCAGTCGGATCGGATGGCTCTGCGGACCCGGATCACCCGGGAGCTGGTGGAGCGCGCCGGGGCCCGGGTCTGGAGCGCCCGGGGAAGCGGTGAGGGACTGCTGAGCCGGATGATCTCCCTGGCCGCGCTGGCGGATTACACCAGCGTCTACCTCGCCTGCGGGTGGGGTGTCGACCCCACGCCCGTGGAGAAGATCGACTACCTGAAGTCCCAACTCACGGAGGATCCATCGTGAAGGCCCTGATCCCTGCGGCCGGAGTCGGTACGCGGCTCCGGCCCCACACGTACACCGTCCCCAAGGCCCTCCTGGATGTGGCGGGCAAACCGATCCTGGGACATATCGTGGATCGGCTGCTGGAGGCGGGCATCGACGAGATCTGCTTCGTGGTGGGCTACAAGGGAGAAGAGATCCGGAGATGGGCGGAGGAGCAGTACGAGATCCCCATGCACTTCGTGGAGCAGACCGAGCGTTTGGGCCTGGCCCACGCGGTACTCCAGGCCGAGGAACTCATCGGGGAGGAGCCGGTGTTCATCATCCTGGGCGACACCCTCTACGAGGCGGACCTCGAGAGCGTCATCGAGCGGGGCGCCAACAGCCTGGGTGTCATGGAGGTGGAGGACCCGCGCCGCTTCGGCGTGGTGGTGGCCGAGGGGGAGCGGGTGGTCCGACTGGTGGAGAAGCCGGACGAGCCCATCAGCCACCTGGCCATCGCCGGTCTCTATCACATCGCCGATACCCGCGACCTCATGGAGGCCTGCCGCCGGCTGGTGGAGGAGGATATCCGGACGCGCGGCGAGTACCAGCTCACCGACGCCCTCTCCCTCATGCTGGAGGGAGGATCGGTCTTCCGGGTCTTCTCCCTGCAGGCGTGGTACGACTGCGGGGTCCCGGAGACGGTCCTGGCAACCAACCGGGCGCTCCTGGAGAAGAGCGGGGGCAAGGCCCGGCGGACCGAGGGGGACGCCATCATCGTGCCCCCCGTCCATATCGGGGAGGGCGTGGTGCTGGAGCACGCGGTGGTCGGCCCCTACGTGAGCCTGGACGATGGGGTGCAGATCCGGGAGAGCGTGGTCCGCAACTCCATCATCGGCTCCCGGGCGGAGGTCCGGGGAGCGGTCCTGGACGGCAGCCTCGTCGGTGACAACGCCGTGGTGCGGGGACGGCCGATGGCCCTGAACGTGGGCGACTCGGCGGAGATCGACTACAACGGATGAGGGAAAGGGAGCGAGCATGAGTCTGCTGGTGGTGGGGAGTGCGGCACTGGATACCCTGGAGACCCCCTTCGGGAAGGCGGAGGACGCCCTGGGCGGATCGGCGGTCTACTTCAGCGTGGCCTCCTCCGCCCTCACGGACGTGCGGCTGGTGGCCGTGGTGGGGGAGGACTTCCCCACCGAGCACATCGAGACCCTCGCGGGGCGTCCCATCGACCTCACCGGCCTGGAGCGAGCCGAGGGATGTACCTTCCGCTGGTCGGGACGTTACGGCTTCGACCTCAACCAGGCCATCACCCTGGATACCCAGCTCAACGTCTTCGAGAAGTTCGACCCCCAACTCCCGGAATCGTATGCAGATAGCGAGTTCGTGTTCCTCGCCAATATCCACCCCTCGCTCCAGTTGAAGGTCCTGGAGCAGGTGCCGGAGGCTGAGTTCACCGGCGCGGACACCATGAACTTCTGGATCGAGGGGAACCGGGCGGAGCTGGAGGAGGTCTTCCGGCGGGTGGACTGCGTGACCATCAACGAGGCGGAGGCCCGCCAGTTCGCCGACGAACCGAACCTCTACCGGGCGATCCGGAGGATCGCGGAGCTGGGCCCCTCCTACGTGGTCATCAAGCGGGGGGAGTACGGTTCGCTGCTCTGGCACGAAGGGGAGGTCTTCTTCGCGCCCGCCTACCCGCTGGAAGAGGTCTTCGACCCCACCGGGGCGGGGGACAGCTTCGCGGGGGGGCTGTTCGGCTACCTGGCCGCGACGGGCAGGGTGGACTCCTTGGCGGTCCGGCAGGGTGTGGTGGTCGGGAGCGTGCTGGCCTCCTTCAACGTCCAGGATTTCAGCCTGAAGCGCCTGCTGACGGTGGACAGGGTCCAGATCGCCGAGCGCATGGAGCGGTTCCGGTCCATGACCCACGTGGAGACGACCGGGATCCTCACCACCGGCGGGTAGACCGGAGTCTCCCCTTCCAGGAAAGGCGGCGATCCCCTCATGAGCGAGAAGAAACCTTTGCCCCCCCTGATGGAACTCCTCGAGGACCACGTGATGGTCCTGGACGGGGCCATGGGGACCATGCTCTACGAGCGGGGGGTCTTCATCAACACCTGCTACGATGCCCTCAACCTCGGGAGCGGGGACCTGGTGGAGGAGATCCACCGGGCCTACGTGGAGGCGGGCTCGGAGCTGATCCAGACCAACACCTTCGGGGCCAATCGGGTCAAGCTGCTGGGGTACGGCCTGGAGGAGAAAGTGGACCTCATCAACTACGAGGGGGCGAAGATCGCCCGGCGGGCCGCCGGGGAGAGGGTCTACGTGGGGGGTTCGGTGGGCCCCCTGGGCATCCGCATCGAACCGCTGGGACCCACCAGCCTCCAGGAGGCCCGGGACCACTTCAAGGAGCAGATCGAGGCCCTGGCCGATGGGGGTGTGGACTGTATCGTCCTGGAGACCTTCAGCCACCTGAACGAGATCGTGGAGGCGCTGCACGCCGTACGGGAGGTGTGCGACCTCCCGGTCATCGCCCAGATGACCTGCCGGGAGGACGGATCGACCCTCCTGGGCACCCCCGCCGAGACCTTCGGTGCCCGGCTCCACGAGGAGGGGGCGGACATCATCGGGGTCAACCACTCCGACGGTCCCGCCAGCATGCTCCCCACCATCGAACGCCTGGTGAAGGTCACCGACCGACCCGTGGTGGCCCAGCCGAACGCCGGCATGCCGAAGAACGTGGAGGGGCGGAACATCTACCTCACCACCCCCGAGTACATCGCCGAGTACGCCCGTCGATTCATCCAGGCCGGAGCGGGACTGGTGGGCGGCTGCTGCGGGACCACCCCGGCACACATCAGGACCATCAAGTCCTCGGTGCGGATGCTCAAGCCCGCCCATCCCCGCTTGGAACAGCCCACGGTGGAGACGGGGCCGAAGATCTACGAGGAGGTCCCCCTCCCGGAGCGTTCGGGACTGGCGGACCGGCTGGACCGGGGAGAGTGGGTGATATGTACCGAGCTGGTTCCCCCCCAGGGGCCGGACGCCTCGAAGACCATCGAGGCGGCCCGCCGGCTCAAGGAGCACGGGGTCTTCGCCATCAACGTCCCCGACGGCCCCCGGGCCAGCGCCCGCATGGGCGCCCAGGCCATGGCGCAGCTCATCGAACGGGAGGCGGGGATGGAGGCGGTCCTCCATTACACCTGCCGGGACCGGAACCTGCTGGCCATGCAGTCCGACCTGCTGGGGCTGGACGCCCTGGGCATCCATAACATCCTCATCATCACCGGGGACCCCCCGAAGCTGGGGGACTACCCGGACGCCACCGCGGTCTACGACATCGACAGCATCGGCCTCACCAACGTGGTGACCATGCTCAACCGGGGACATGACGCGGGGGGGAAGGACCTGGGCCGCCCCACCGCCCTCTACCACGGGGTGGGCTGCAACCCCGCGGCCATCAACATGGAGGAGGAGCTGAAGCGCTTCTGGTACAAGGTGGACGCGGGGGCCAACTACGCGGTGACTCAGCCGGTGTTTGACGTGCACCAGCTGAAGGACTTTCTTGAGAGGATCGCCGACTGCAGGGTCCCCATCATCGCGGGGATCTGGCCGCTGCTCAGTCTCCGCAACGCCGAGTTCATGCACAACGAGATCCCCGGTGTGGTGGTGCCCGATGGGGTGATGCAGCGCATGGCGGCGGCGGGAGACGCGGAGAGCGCCCGGGCCGAGGGTGTCGAGATCGCCCGGGAGATCCTGGAGACGGTCCGGCCCATGGTCCAGGGGGCCCAGATCAGCGCCCCGCTCAACCTCTACGAGCAGGTCATCAAGGTACTGGGAACGTAACGCTACCCACATCCGATCTCGAACCGGACAGGAACGGACATGCGCCACATCTTTACGAGCGAGTCGGTCACCGAGGGACACCCCGACAAGGTCGCCGACCAGATATCCGACGCGGTCCTCGACAAGATCTTCGAGGGGGACCCCTTCGGCCGTGTGGCCGTGGAGACCTTCGTGACCACCGGACTGGCCCTGGTGGGGGGCGAGGTGACCTGCGACTGCTACGTGGAGGTCCCGGACGTGGTGCGGGATACCATCCGCGACATCGGCTACATCGACGGCACCCTCGGCTTCGCCGCCGACACCTGTGCGGTACTCACCTCCATCCACCAGCAGTCGGAGGACATCGCCCTGGGGGTGGACAGGGCCGGGGCGGGGGACCAGGGCCTGATGTTCGGGTTCGCGTGCCGGGAGACCGAGGTGCTCATGCCCCTGCCCATCCACCTCGCACACCGGCTGGCCGAGCGCCTGGCCGAGGTCCGCAAGGAGGGGATCCTCGACTACATCCGGCCGGACGGCAAGACCCAGGTCTCGATCGAGTACGAGGACGGCAGGCCCCTCCGGATCGACACCATCCTCATCTCCACCCAGCACCACGAGGACGCGGACATCGAGACCCTCCGGGCCGACCTCTTCGAGCACGTGGTGAAGCCGGTGGTCCCCGAGGGACTGGCGCCGGGAGGAGCCACCTTCCACGTGAACCCCACCGGCCGCTTCGTCATCGGCGGTCCCCACGGGGACACCGGCCTGACCGGCCGGAAGATCATCGTAGACACCTACGGGGGGCACGGGAGCCACGGAGGCGGCGCCTTCAGCGGCAAGGACCCCACCAAGGTGGACCGCTCCGCCTCGTACATGGCCCGGGCCATCGCCAAGCACCTGGTCCTGGCCGACCTGGCCGACAAGGCGGAGGTCCAGCTCTCCTACGCCATCGGCATCGTCGACCCGGTCAGCATCCTGGTGGACACCGGGGGGACCGGCAAGATCGACAACGGGCGGCTGGTGGAGCTGGTCCGCGAGGTCTTCCCGCTCACCCCCGGCGGGATCATCGAGGAACTCGACCTCCGCCGGCCCATCTACCAGAAGACCGCGGCGTACGGCCATTTCGGCCGGGAGCTCCCCGAGTTCACCTGGGAGCAGCCCTTCAAGCTCGACGAGCTGAAGGACGCTGCCGCGTCCTACCTCTAGGGACCGAACCGACTCGAGGGTCCTCCGCAGGGGGGCCGATCGACCCGGCGGAGCAGCCGCCGGGCACTCTGACGACTACGTGACAAAGGCAGGGATGAACATGACCCAGGTACAGTCGGACATCGCAGACGCCGCGCTGGCGGGAGAGGGGAAGCGCCGCATCGACTGGGCATCCAGCCAGATGCCCGTGCTGGAGAAGGTCAGGGAGCGCTTTGCCGGAGAACGGCCCTTCGAAGGGCAGGCCATCAGTGCCTGTCTCCACGTGACCGCCGAGACAGCGGTCCTCATGCGGACCCTCGCCGCCGGCGGGGCCGACCTGCTCCTGGTGGCTTCCAACCCCCTGAGCACGCAGGACGACGTTGCGGCCAGCCTGGTGGAGGACGACGGTATCGCCGTCCAGGCCATCCGGGGAGAGGACACCGAGACGTACTACCGCCATATCCGGGCGGCCCTGGACCTGGGTCCGGTCATCACGCTGGATGACGGCGCGGACCTGGTGAGCACCCTCCACAAGGAGTACGAGGAGAGCCTGGAGGGGGTGAGGTGCTCCATGGAGGAGACCACCACGGGGGTGATCCGGCTGCGGGCCATGGACGGGGACGGTGCGCTGAGGATCCCGGTGGTGGCGGTGAACGACGCCATGACCAAGCACCTCTTCGACAACCGCTACGGTACGGGACAGTCCACCGTGGACGGCATCATCCGGGCCACCGACATGCTGGTGGCCGGTTCCACCTGCGTGGTGGCCGGCTACGGCTGGTGCGGCCGGGGTGTGGCCACCCGCCTGCGGGGTATGGGTGCCCGGGTCATCGTGACCGAGGTGGACGCGGTGAAGGCCCTCGAGGCGGCCATGGACGGTTTCCTGGTCATGCCCATGTCCGAGGCCGCCCGGGTGGGCGACCTCTTCGTGACCCTCACCGGGGACACCTCGGTGATCCGCAAGGAGCACTTCGAGGTCATGAAGGACGGGGCCCTGGTCGCGAACTCGGGACACTTCGACGTGGAGATCGACCTCAAGGCCCTGGAGGCCATCGCGGAACGGACGGTGGAGGGCGTGCGCAACCACGTGGACGCCTACTATCTCTCAGACGGCCGCCGTATCAACGTGCTGGGCAAGGGGCGTCTCATCAACCTGGCCGCGGCCGAGGGGCACCCCGCCTCGGTGATGGACATGTCCTTCGCCGTCCAGGCCCTCTGCTGCGAATGGTCCCTGGCGCAGGACGAGCTGGCCGTGAAGGTCCACGGCGTACCGGGGGAGATCGACTCCTGGGTGGCGAGTCTGAAGCTGGAGACCATGGGGGTGGGGATCGACACCCTCACCGAGGAGCAGGAGACGTACCTGAGATCGTGGCAGCACGGCACCTGATCGAGGGGGCCGCGGACGGCCTTTCTGACCTGCACCCCGCCTGTTAGATTGGGGAGCAGGATGGGTCCCCAGCCGCCGGAGCCCGCACGGAGGAAGCAGTATGAGATCCCGCGTCACCGACCCGGGTACGATCCGTCCCTGGATCGCGCCCGTCATGTTCGCCGCCCTTCTGCTGGCCGGCGGCTGTTCCCTCGAAGAACCCAGCGCGCCGAGCTGGGAGATCGAGCTGAACATCCCCCTCAGCAACACCGCCTACGATCTTCCGGAGATCCTGCCGGAGGACGAATTCACCGCGACGGGGCCCGACAGCATCTACACCCTGGAGGTGGACGGGTCCATCGACCCGGTGAGGGTCACCGACGAGATCACCGTCGAGGGCTTCGACCGCCGGGTGGGGGAGACGGTCGGGGACTTCACCGTTCCGGCCCCGGTGGACCGCTCCGCGGCCTTCACCCTCGCGGAACTCTTCCCGGCGGCCGCCGGGGGGTACACGGGGATCATCCCCGCCTTCACCTTCCCCACGGTGACACGGGACCTCACCCCGTTCGAACAGTACACCCAGGTCACCATCGACTCGGGGTATGTGACCCTGGCGGTGACGAACAACACGCCGGTGCCGATCAGCACCCTCCAGATGCGCCTCCTGGAGTCGGGAAGCGAGACGGAGGTCCTCACAGCCGACTTCTCCGGTGCGGTGCCTATCGCGGGGAACGGCGGTACGGGTGTCGTACGGGTTTCCCTGGCCGGGGTCAGCATGAGCAACGACCTCTCCATCGAGATGGAGGGTTCCTCCGACGGTTCGGGCGGGGACCCGGTGACCGTGACGGGGGAGGAGGAGGTCGTGGTGGAGGTGTCCGTCTCCGAGCTGAAGGCGGCCAGCGCCACGGGCGAGGTGGGCGCTTTCAGCGGGTCCCATACCGAGGAGATCGATCTGGACGCACAGTCCGAGATCCACGCCGCCACCTTCGCCGGGGGGTCCCTCCAGCTCGAGATGACCAATCAGCTCCCGGTGGACCTGGACGTCGCGGTGGCGTTCCCGACCCTCAGCAACACGGCAGGCTCTCCCTGCACCGTCCTGCTCCAGGCACGCTCCGGACAGACCGTCTCTCAGGGCCTGGACCTCTCGGGATGGACGCTCGAGACCGAGGCTCAGGGGAACGGTGTCCGGAGGGTACCGGTGTCGGTGGACTTCTCCTCTCCGGGGAGCGTGGGCGAGCAGGTCACCATGGCCGCCGCCGACTCGGTGGTGGTGCACGCCGTGCTGGACCAGCTGGCCATCTCCGAACTCAGGGGGGTGCTCAACGCGGAGACCGTCCCGATAGAACCTTCCGCGCAGCCCCTCTTCGAAGAAGAAGAAGGGAACCTGCTGGACGAGCTGCGCAAGGTGGGTCTGAGCCGGGTCGAGCTGGAGTTGGTGGTGGAGAGCGGGGTGGACTTCCCCGCCCAGGTGGACCTGGACCTCACCGGGAGGGGAGGGGTCCCGGACCCGGTGACGCTCGACATCTCCTTCCCCATCCGGCCGGGCGGGACACCGGGGATGCCGGTCACCAGCACCTATCTCATCGACGGCGACAGTCCGGACCACCAGGCGCTGCTCGACTTCATCAACGCCTTCCCCGACTCGGTGGAATACAGCGGGGAGGTCACCGTGGGAGATGCCGCCTACGAGGGTGAGGTCCGGCAGGGAGCGGAGGTCTCGGGGCAGATGCGCTTCCGCACCCCCCTGGAGCTGACCGTGAACGAGACCCTCCGCTTCGAATCGGACATCCAGCATAACGAGGAGGGGCTGGAGGACGAGGTCGACCGGATCCAGGAGGCGACGATCACCTACGCGGTCTCGACCACCACGAACATGCCGATGCGCATCGCCTACCTGGCGGCCAGGGACTCCAACCGGGTCTTCAGCGACCCCGACCTCTCCCTGGAGCTCTCGGTGACCGGCATCCTGGGTACCGAGCAGGACACGGTGGTGACCCTCGGACCCTCCGACTTCGACCTGCTGAAGGAACCGGTGTATACCGGGCTGCGGGTGCTCATACCTCCCAGCGGGGCCGCCCCCTACCGGATAAGCAGGAACGACCAGCTCTTCGTCCGGGCCTTCGGGACGGTTCGCCTGCTCATCGACCCGGATGAGGACCAGGGAGGAGGTGGCGGACGATGAAGCGTTCCCGGCGTATCACACTCGCTGCCGCGATCCTGGTCCTCCTCATCCCCGCTGCGGCCTCGGCCCAGGGGACCTACAGCGTCACCGGCTACTCGCTGATGGGGGGGCGGGGGACGCTGCTGACCGACATCGACGCCGCCCTGGTCAACCCCGCTCTGCTGGGGATGCCGGGACGCAGCAGCTTCAGCCTGCGTCTCTTCAGCGTCTCGGGCCATGTGGACCAGTCCTTCACCAGCCGGGGGCTCTGGAACAGGCTGCAGGGCAAGCTCCTCACCGACCAGGACAAGCAGGACATCCTGGACGGGATGGGGCCGGCCGCCAGCGTGAACGGTCTCTTCGAGGCGGCGGGTCCGGGCGTGCAGGTGGGACGGTTCGCCCTCGGGACCTACATGAGTGTCGACGCGGAGGCGCTCTTCCCGAAGGATTTCGTGGAGCTGGCCCTCTACGGCAACCAGTTCGATCGGGACTACCGGTTCGGGGACATCGGGTTGGTTTCCGACGTGGTGTCCATCCTCCACGCCTCCTATGCCTTCCCCATGCCCTTCCTCCAGGATGCGGTGCGGGCCCTGCCCGTCCCGGTACGGGGCGTGTGGGGCGGGGTGACCCTGAAGTACTATCAGGGGCACGCTCACAGTGAGATCGAGGGGGGTGAGACCTTCCTCCGCTTCACCCCGGACGGGCTGGTCGGCAGTGCCGACTATCGCTTCCGGACCGCCGGCATCCCCGGCGGGCTGGTGGACGAGGAGAACGACGACCCGGCGATAGCCGCGGACACCACCTTCGCGGCCTCCTCGGGCAGGGGCATCGGTCTCGACCTGGGCCTGACCGCGGCTCTCACCCCCGATGTGACGGTCCACGCCGCGCTGGTGAACCTGAGCCCGGGCATCACCTGGGACAACTCCACCTACGAGGTACAGGTCACCGCCACCGCCGACACGATCTCCCTGGGGACCTTCCTGGAGCTGGATGAGGAGGCGGACAGCACCGACCTGGACAGCCTCACCTCCCACGAGGTGGACGTGCGGAAGGTCGGTTCCTTCCGCTCGAGCGTCCCCCTCATCCTGCGTCTCGGAGGCACCTACCGTTACGGGCGCCTGGCCCTCAACGCCGAGTTCGAGCAGGCCCTCACGCGGGGGATGGGCTACAACCTGGTGCCCCGGCTGGGCCTCGGGGTGGAGTTCCGTCCCGTCGGACTGCTCCCCCTGCGGGCGGGCCTCAGCCTGGGAGGGAAGCTGGGGGTGGGTGCCGCCATCGGCATCGGTCTCGACCTGAAGGCGTTCGTGTGGGACGTGGCGGTGGGCAACACCGGTCTCACCCCCGGAGGGGTGAAGGGACTCGGTGCGGCCACCGGCCTCAAGATCAGCTTCTAGGGCCGCCGGATGCCGCCCACCCATCGCCGGACGTCATCGATGGAGCCGTATCATGAGTGATCCGACCCGGGATTCCTGGGGTTCGCAGCTGGGGTTCATCCTGGCAGCCACCGGTTCGGCGGTGGGGCTGGGGCATATCTGGCGCTTCCCGTACGTGGCCGGTGAGAACGGCGGTGCGGCCTTCGTGCTGCTCTACATCGGAAGCGTCTTCCTCATAGGCCTGCCCATCCTGCTGGTCGAGCTCTCGCTGGGAAGGCATTCCCACCGCGACCCGGTGGGGGCCATCAAGAGCATCGCGGGAGAGAGCGGCTGGAAGTACCTGGGCTACCTGGGCGTGGTCTCGGGGGTCTTCATCCTCTCCTTCTACACGGTGGTGGCGGGCTGGACCTTCGGCTACCTCTTCAAGACGCTCATGGGCGACCCGACCTCCTTCGCCGTCTTCTCCAACAACGCGCTGCTCAACGGGGGGCTCTACCTGGCCTTCCTGCTGCTGACCGTGGGGGTGGTCTACGGGGGGATCTCGGGCGGGATCGAGAAGTGGTCGAAGATCCTCATGCCCATCCTCCCTGTGATCCTCATCGCCATCATCGTCTACGGCCTCACCCTGGAGGGGTCGGGTGCGGGGGTGAGTTTCTACCTCGAGCCCGACTTCAGCCGCATCTCCACGGACACGGTGCTGGTGGCCCTGGGCCAGGCGTTCTTCGCCAACAGTCTGGGGATGGGGACCATGGTGACCTACGGTTCCTACCTCAAGGATTCCGACAACATCGCCGGGAGCGGTCTGAGCGTGGTGATCTTCGGCCTGCTTATCTCCTTCCTGGCGGGCTTCGCCATCTTCCCGGCCGTCTTCGCCATGGGCGCGAGCCCGGCGGAGGGTCCGGAACTGGTCTTCGTGGTGCTGCCCCGGATCTTCGCGTCGATGCCGGGCGGTGTGCTGGTGGGCTTCGCCTTCTTCCTGATCCTCACCATCGCGGCCCTGACCAGCACCATCTCCATGATGGAGGTGCCGGTGGCCTTCCTCATCGACGAGAAGAAGATGGTGCGGAAGGCGGCGGTGTGGGTGGTGGCGGGGGTGACCATCCTCTTCGGCATCCCCTCGGCCCTCTCCTTCGGGGGGAGCGCCTTCTTCACCGATCTCCCCTTCCTCCCCGAGGCGTGGTCGGTGGACTCCTTTTTCGACGTCATGGACTACATCTTCGGCAACGTGGCCCTGCCGGTGGGCGGCTTCTTCTTCGCCGTCTTCCTGGGCTGGCGCTGGGGGATCGACGAGGCCATCGCCGAGGTCGCGAAGGGGAATCGAAGCTTCCTGGGACTCCCGTCGAAGGTGTGGGGTGTGCTGGTGAAGTACATCTGTCCCGTCATCATCCTCATCGTGCTCCTCAATGCCATGGGGATCCTCCGCTTCTGATCCCATCCCGGGGCTCGTCCAGCACGAGCAGGGGCGGGCGATGTGCAGTCCATCGATACGGGCAGCACACTCATGATGCTTCCCCTTCTTTTGCGAGTTCCTCCCGGAGCTCCTCGGAGGCTGCCGCCTCCCGGATGGCCCCGGCGGACGTAGACGAGGCCCTCTCGTTCCAGCTCCCTGTAGGCCTGCTGCACCGTGTTCGGGTTGACCCGCGGGTTCCGACCGCCCGCAACCCGGTCGGGGGGTGCGGAGGAACGGGTCAGAAACGGGCCCGCCTGAGGAAGAAGAGACTCAGCACGCCGAAGATGATGTTCCCGGCCCAGGCTCCCAGGGCGGGGGAGAGGTCGCCGTTGTATCCGAAGGCCTGCCCGGTACGGATCACCCCGTAGTAGACGAAGCAGATCAGGATGCTGACGGTGAACCCCACCGCCAGGCCGGTACGCCTGCGTACGGCGGCCAGGCTGGCTCCGAAGAGCACGATGATGAAGTTGGCGAAGGGCAGGGCCATCTTCATGTGGAGGTCCACCATCGACCGGCGCACGTCCCGTCCCCGCGCCCGTCCCCGTTCCACGTAGTCGAGGAGCTCGGAGAAGCCCATCTCCTCCGGTTCCTTCCGGCGCTTGGCCAGTTCCTCGGGGGTGAGGGCGGGGAGGGACTCGATGAGGCGGGCGTGGGTGGTGAAGGACTCCTCACCGTCCGACCAGGTCCGCTCCTCCACCTCCTCCAGGGCCCACCGGTCCAGGTCCGGCTGATAGCGCATCCGCTCGGCCTGGACCAGGCGTACCACCTCGACTCCCTCGGACCGTGCCAGGGTGATGTGCATGGCCAGGCGGTCCTGGTCGTTGTAGCGCTTCACGAAGAGCATCCGTCCCTCGCCCAGGTCGAGGGCCCGGTTGATGTTCTCGTTCCGGGAGACCGCTCCCCGCTTGTTGACATACTCGTTCAGGACCATCTGCTTCTTCTCGTTCGCCTTCGGCACCACCGTCTCCCCCACCACGAAGGCCAGCGCGGTGATCACCAGAGCCACCGCCGCCAGGGCACGGATGGGCCGGTAGGGGCTGATCCCCGAGGCCTTCATGGCCAGCAGCTCGTTGTCCCGGGCCATCTGACCGATGGTGGAGAGGCTGGCCAGCAGCATGGCGACCGGGAGGGTGAGGACCACGATGAAGGGGGCGTAGTAGAGGTAGTAGAGGACCGGGGCCGCCCAGGGGGCGTCCTGGTCGATGAAGTCCTCCAGGTTCTCCACCAGGTCCACGATGACGAAGATGGCCAGGAAGGCGATGACGGCTCCCAGCAGCACCAGGAGGAACTGGCGGACGGCCTTCCGGTCCAGGGTCTTCATCATGGTCCGGCCTCCCCCTCGGAGAGGCGTTCGGCGAGGCGCCTGCCCAGCCGGCCCGGGAGCCTGCGGGCCAGGCTCTCCCACCGGATGAAGGTCTGTTCGTACACCCCGCGCACGATGAGGGTGATGCCGGCCCCGGTGACCAGGAGGTTGGGGAGCCACATGGCCAGCCAGGGGTCCATGAGGTCGCGGTCGGCCAGGTCCTCACCCAGGATCAGGCAGCTCCAGTAGAGGAGGAAGAAGGCCAGGGCCACGCCGAAGCCGATGATGGCACCCCCCCGGCGGGCCATGATGCCCAGGGGGATCCCGATCAGGACGAAGGCGATGCAGGCGAAGGGGATGGCGTACTTCTTGTGGATCTCCACCCGGTAGCGGCTGGCCTGCCGGCTGTAGAAGGAGCGGTTCCGGGCCGCGCTCTCCAGGTCGGCCTGCAGACTCTTGTGGGCCGCGATGATGCGGCTCTCCTTCACCAGGCCCTCGCGGGACTCGGTCAGATCCACGGGTTCACCCCGAACCACCCGGGCGATATAGGGCTCGGGGAGGTCCCGCAGCTGCTCCATGTGGAGGGAGGCCATGGAGTCGCGCTCGGCCACCCGTACCTCCATGGCGGCGATCGAGAGCTCACGGTCCCCCCGCACCCCGGACCGGCTGCGCTCCAGCCGGGTGTTCTCCATGGCCAGGGAGGTCTTGAACTTCTGGAACTCCTGGAGCCGGGTCTGTCCGCTCTCCACCTCGGTGATGGTGCCGTCCCGCAGGTCGAGGAGGATGCTCTCCCCCTCCTCGTCGAACTGCATCACGCCCCACGCGGCCCGGATGACGCGCGGCGGGTCGGGCGGGTCGAAGTTCAGGTACTGGACGACCGTGACACCCTCCACGCGGCCGGTCATCGGGTCCGCCGAATCCACACGGAGGGTGTAACCGGGCACATCCTCCATGAAGACACCGGACCGGATGGCCAGGCCGGGCCGCTTGGCCCGGATATCCTGCTGGAGTGTCTTGGCCAGGTAGTTGGACTCGGGGAGGATCCTGTCGTTGAAATAGACCAGCCCCGCCGCGATGGCCATCCCGGCGAAGAAGACGGGCAGCCCGAGGCGGATCACCCCCACACCGCTGGCCTTCAGTGCGGTGATCTCCCCGTCATGGGACATCCTCCCGAAGGCCATGAGGACCGAGACCAGCACGGCCATGGGCACGGTGAGGGCCAGCATCCAGGCGATGTTGAGCAGGAAGAGCTCCACCACCACCGTGACCTCGAGACCCTTGCCGATGACCATGTCGAGGATGTCGATGAGGTACTGCATCAGGAACAGGAAGGTGAGGACCGCCAGGGAGAGGAAGAACGGCCCCACGTGCTCCTTCAGGATATATCGGGATAGTATCCTCACGGTCCTCCGAATATAAGGGTCTGCCGCGGGCCCGGTCCATGAGGGGCTTTGAGCTTGTTCGGGGCCCGGGCACGGCCCTACACTGCACGACTGCCCCATATGGAGCGACCTCGTACCGATCCAGGAGGATTACCCAGGAACCTTGTGACCGCCGAGACGTGATGTAACGACCCGGGCACATGCTGCCCCGGTCCGCAAGGAGCTGCCGGGTGGTCCCTTCCCCGACCCGCATGACAGCCGCGGTGCTGGCCGCACTGCTCGCCCTGCCAGGGGCGGCCTCCGCCCAGGAACAGGGCGGGAGTGCCCCCGGAGAGGTCCGGGTCGGGGTATCGATGTATCTGCTCGACGGGGTTTATGACAACCTGACCCGGCCTTTTGTTCCCGGCCGGGACCTTCCCTCTCTCACCGGGATGACGCAGAGCGGGCTCTTCCCGGAGACCGGTCTGCCCGGGATGAGCCAGCAGGTACGGGTGCTGGACGGACACCGCACACTGCTCTTCCAGAACATCTACAAGGGGCACGAGGCACAGCGACCGGCGCTCCTCACCGTGGACGATTTCCTGGAACGGACCCGGGGCGAACAGGCCCGCCGGAAGCTGGTGGACGGCTTCCTGGAGAAGAGACGCCGCAGCGAGAGAGAACCGGGCAGCGGCAGCCTGCTGGAGTTCGAGATCCCCATCACCGTACCGAAGGGGCTCTCCAGCGTGGTGGGCGAGGGGGGCGCGGGTCTGCGCATCTCCGGGAACCGGAACATCCGTTTCGCGGGGCGGAGCGAGTGGACCGAAGGGGCGGTATCCACCGCAACCGCCTACCAGACCAAGTTCCCCAGCCTGAACATGGAGCAGCAGTCCCGGTTCGCCATCACCGGGAACGTGGGGGACAAGATCGAGGTCCAGGTGGAACAGGACTCCAACGCACTCACCGACCTGGAGAACAACATCGTGGTCTCCTACCGGGGCTACGAGGACGAGATCCTGCAGGAGGTGGTGGCCGGCAACACCGACTTCAGCCTCCCGGGCAGCCAGTTCCTCGGCTTCAACCAGGGGGCCCGGGGGCTCTTCGGGGTGAAGGGGAGGGCCCGGATCGGCGACCTCCAGGTCACCGCACTGGCCAGCCAGGAGAAGGGGTCGGGAGAGAAGGCCACCTTCCGGGCGGGTGCGCGCGAGAGTACGATCCGGCGCCCGGACATCGAGCCCCTGGTAGGCACCTACTACTTCCTCGACCCCATCTACCGGGAGAACTGGGCGGACGACCCGGGCCGTGCCGCAGCTTCAGAGGACTCGATCACGGCCATCAGCGTCTTCATCGACGACCAGGACTACACCAACGACGTGGAGGACGCGGCCCGGGCCAACTCCTTCGCCTTCGTGGACCCGGACAACCCCCAGTCGGTGGACAGCCGGGAGGCCCACCTGGGTGCCTTCCATGAGCTGGAATCGGACCAGTATTACATCAACCGGTCCATCGGAATCCTGGCCCTGAACCGGAGCCTGGGGTCGAAGGACGTGCTGGGTGTGATCTACGAGACCGCGTCGGGGGCCCGGTTCGGGGCCTTCCCGACCGGGGAGGACGCGGAGGAGGGGCTGACCCTCAAGATGATCCGGCCGGAGAACCCACGGCCCGAAGACCTCACGTGGGACCTGGAACTGCGGAACGTCTACTACCTGGGGTCGAAGAACATCCCCGCCGAGGGCTTCAAGCTGAAGATCCGGTTCGATCCCCCCTCGGGGGAGGACGAGTATACCCAGGACGGCACGGACTATCTCCAGATCCTGGGGCTGGATGAGTGGGGGGAGACACCGGACGCACCCCCGGACGGGAACATCGACCTGAACGAGAACTTCCTGAATCTGGCCCGGGGGGAGCTGATCTTCCCCGACCTCGAGCCCTTCATGAACGAGGAACTTGAGACCAAGGTCGAGATGTACGACATCATCGACCGGCAGCAGCTGACCCAGCGGTCCCGGTACTACCTGGAGATCCAGCTGGCCACCAGGGCCGCCAGCTACACCCTGCCGGTCACCAACATCCTGGAGAACAGCGAGGTGGTGACCCTGAACGGCCGCCGCCTCCGGAAGGGCACCGACTACCAGATCAACTATCTCACCGGTGAACTCCGCTTCCTCACCGACGAGATCCAGGACCCGTCGGCCGACGTGCAGGTGGACTACGAGTACAGTCCCCTCATCCAGCTGGAGCAGAAGAGCCTGATGGGCCTGCGGGCCGAGTACAACCTGGGCCGGGCGGGCACCATCTCGGGGATGGTGGTGAGCCGGAGCGAGCAGACCCTCGACCAGCGGATCCGCCTGGGCCGGGAGCCGAACAGGAACATCGTCTACGACGCCACGGCGGTCCTGGGATGGGAACCGGAGTGGCTCACACGTGCCATGGATGCCCTGCCCGGGGTGCGGACCGATGCACGGTCCACCCTGCAGGTGGAGGCGGAGTTCGCTCAGAACGACCCCGACCCCAACACGGGGGGCGAGGCCCTGGTGGACGACTTCGAGGGCTCGAAGAACGCCACCGACTTCGGGATCGGAAGGGGACGCTGGAATCTCTCCTCGCCCCCGTCGGGGAAGAACCTCGACGAGCGCGCCCGCCTGGTCTGGTTCAACCCCTACGAGCGGATCGACAGCCGGAAGATCTGGCCGGAGAAAGAGACCGACATCCGGTCCAGCCAGGTTAACGTGCTCACCCTCGCCTTCCTGCCGGGCCAGCCCGCCTCTTATCCGGCGGGGCGCTACCTCTGGGGCCAGGTCCCTCTCGAGGACCGGTGGGCGGGGATCCAGCAGGCTGTCTCCGCGGGGGCTGCGGACCTCTCGAAACTCACCTTCCTGGAGGTGTGGGTGAACGGCAGGGAGGGCCGGCTGCATATCGACCTGGGTACGGTGAGCGAGGACATGAACGAGAACCAGGTGCTCGATTCCGAGGACCAGCTGCGGAACGGCGTCCGCAACGGGGTCCTGGATGCCGGCGAGGACATAGGGATCGACGGCCGGACCGACGAGGAGGAACTGGACTACTACCTGGTCCGGGCGGGTGAGAACCCGGACGGGCTCAGCACCGACCAGAAGAAGGACCGGTTCACCGAACTGTACGTGGATGCCTATCCGGACTGGTACGGCAGCCGGAGCGCCGACGACCCGGCGAACGACAACTTCCGCTACGGGAACCGCGACGTCTATGACCACATCAACGGTACCCAGGGCAACCAGACCGACCCGGACCGGCTGGGACGGCCGGACACCGAGGACCTCAACGGCAACGGCTACCTCGACCGGTCCAGCGACTATTTCACCTACACCGTCGACCTGAGTCCGGACTCCCCCGACACGGCGCTGGTGGCCGGAGGGGACGACGACCCCGCCAACTGGGACCAGGAGTACGAGTCGTGGCGGCTCTACCGCATCCCCATCTCGAGTCCCTCGGGCCAGACCGGCTCTCCGGACCTCTCGCTGGTGGAGAGTATCCGCCTGTGGGTGGACGGGGCCCAGGATTCGACCCGTCAGGCGAGGATCTCGATCGCGGGGCTGGACGTGGTGGGCAACCTCTGGCGGAAGTCCCCGCTTGTGGACCAGCAGGGGGTGGAACTCCCGGAGGAGACCCTCCAGGTGAGCGTGCGGAACACCTTCGACAACCCGGAGTACGAACCGCCCCCCGGCGTGGTGCCGATCCGGGACCGGGTGACCAACCTGGCCGCCCAGGAGCAGTCCCTGGCCCTGACCTTCACCGATCTGCCGCCGGGTGTGGAGGGAGAGGTGTTCAGCACCCGGACCCGGGCGGAGGACTTCACGATGTACCAGGGCCTGGCCCTTTTCCTCCACGGTCCGGACGGCGGGGAGGGCGAACCGGCCTGGTGGACCACCAGCGACACCAGCTATGTGGAGGCGTTCCTGCGTTTCGGGGCGGATGCGGACAACTATTACGAGTACCGCACGCGCATCTACCCCGGCTGGGATGAACGCAATCACTCGGACGTGGATTTCCAGGCCGTCACCGAGCTGAAGCAGGCGGCCCTGGAGGAGATCGCGGGTACCTCCGGGGTCGTCGACACCACCGCCGGGAACTACCGGGTCAAGGGGCGGCCGAGCCTCACCAACATCAAGCGGCTCGCCATCGGCGTGGTGAACCTCCACCCCACCCTGGAGGTGACCGGCGAGGTCTGGGCCGACGAGCTCCGGGTGACCCGGGTGCGGAGGGACTCCGGGTCGGCGGCCCGGGTGGCCATCCACAGCGACCTGGCGGACGTGGCCAGTGTGGACTTCCGCCTGAACCGGCAGACGGCGGACTTCCACGGTCTGAGGGAGAAGCGGGGCAGCCAGAGCACGAACACCAACTCCACGCTCGCGGTGAAGTCGAACCTCGACAAGTTCACCCCCGCCTCCTGGGGTCTCGTCATCCCCCTGAGCATCAACTGGCGCAGCAGCCTTACCCTGCCCAAGCGGCTGCCCGGCTCCGACCTGGTGCTGGACACCGAGGAGGAGCGGCATCGGAACCGTACGGCCATGGACGACCAGAGCATCTCCATCTCGCTGCGCAAGCAGACCGAGAGCGAGAACCCCCTCATGGCATGGACCCTCGACCGGATGGACCTCTCCTGGACCGGAAGCCGCCGGGAGGGTGTGAGCACGGTGAACCCGGTGAACAGGTCGTTCCAGATCCAGGGACGGTTCGGGTACGACCTCACCCCGCGGAGCGAGGCGGAGTGGCACCCTTTCCGGGCCATCCCCCTCCTCCCGGAATCCCTGAAAGAGACGACGTTCAACCCCATCCCCACCGACCTGCGCTACTCCCTCAACGCGACCCAGCTGGGTGAGCACGTGGCGGACCGTTCGGGGCAGGAGCGCGACCGGTACGCTTTCACGGCCACGGAGAACTACAACCTGGGCATGCGGATGTTCGATCCGATGCGCACCGCCTACAGCCTGACCCTGAACCGGGACCTCACCGACGACTGGTCCCTGGGGGACGGGGACCTGGGTGCCGAGGTGGGGCGGAGGCAGGTCCTGGATTCGGTCTACGAGCCGGACCTCTTCCGCTGGATGACCCAGCGCTACCAGTACACCAGCGAGTTCCGGGAGAACAACGACCCCCGGTACAACACCCGTGTGGCCCGGCAGCAGGACGGGACCACCCGGGAGGTACAGCTGGGGCGGGACGTGGTGCTGAACGTGGACGCGTCGGCCGACTATACCATCCAGCCCGCCGAGCTGGTCGGGAGGCCGGAACCGGATGAAGGGGTGGAAGGACTCCAGAGGCCCATCAACGACCTCAAGAAGCTGGTCCAGACCATGTCGCCGGTCATCCTCACCCTTACCCGGGAGAAGACGGCCAACGAGTTCAACCTCTCCGGCCGGCCCGACCTCTCCTATCAGCTGGGGTTCAGCGACCGGCCCGGGGTGACGAGGACCTCCGCATCGGCGACCCAGCAGTCGCAGGCCCGGGACACGAGACGCATCGAGGTGCGGTCGGGGCTCAACCTCCCGATCCAGGCCTTCGTGGATCTCGGTCCCCAGTGGCGGTGGGTGGACCAGGCCAGCGAATCACGTACGATCTACAGCCAGGCCGTCACATGGCCGGCGGTGAACGTGCGCTACACCGGACTCCAGCAGATCCGTCCCTTCGCCGACCTCACGCGTTCCCTCTCACTCTCCAGCGGGTTCCGGAAGACGGACGAGAACACCGATCGGCTCAGCGACGAGGGGGGGACGCGTCTTCCCTACAGCGGCAGGGTGTCCCGCGGCCTGGAGCCGCTCATCAGCATCCAGATGACCCTGAACAACGGCATGGCCGTTATGCTGAACAGCAGCAACGTCACCACCGTGAACACCCAGTACGACCCGGCCGGCCATCCCAGCTCCCAGTCGGTCACCGGCAACAGCGGCCTGCGCGTCAGCCTCAACTACCAGTTCACCGCCCCCCAGGGGATCGACATACCCCTGATCGGGCAGGTGCGCTTCCAGAGCCAGCTCGACATGGGCATCACGCTGGCCCGGAACCGGAACGAGACGAGGGTGCGGATCTACAAGCCCCGACAGATCAACGTCGGCGAGGGGCTCATCCAGCGGACCGTCTACGAACCGGATGAGTTCGTGCCCACGGTGAGCCAGGCGACGTGGAGCTTCCAGCCGAACATACGCTATAATTTCAGCCGTCGGGTCCAGGGAGGTCTGGATGCCACTTTCGAGAACGTGGACGACCGGCTCATGAACCGGACCCGGAAGGTCCGAGAGGTGGCCATCTTCGTGAACCTGTTATTCAACTGAGCCAGGAGCCCAGCCGTGCGCCGGACCATCCCTCTCACCCTCTTCCTCCTCCTCGCCGCCTGCGGCACACGTCAGGCCTCCTCCCCGCGTGTCTCCTTCGATGCCGAGGCCGCCCTGGAGCTGGTGAGGATCCAGACCGATTTCGGCCCCCGGGTGCCGGGGACGGAGGCGCACCGCCGGCAGCTCGAGTGGTTGGAGTCGTTCCTGGAACCCCTGGCGGCGGTGGTGCAGCGGCAGCCCTTCACCGCCCACAACCCCTTCTGGGAGGAGGATGCAGAGGCTTGCAACGTCCTGGCTTCCTTCTACCCCGACAAGACCCGTCGGATCCTGCTCTGCGCCCACTGGGATTCCCGGCCGGTGGCGGACCAGGAGGACCCGCCGGTCCAGGAACCCATCGACGGCGCGGTGGACGGTGCGGCGGGTACCGCCGTGCTGCTCCAGATGGCCCGGATCCTGTCGGCACACGAACCCGCCTACGGTGTGGACCTGCTCTTCTTCGACGCGGAGGACCTGGGGGTGAGCGGGGACTACGAGTACACGTACTTCTTCCAGGGGAGCCGGCATTTCGCCCGGGTGGCCCGGGAAACGGGCTACCAGCCGTGGTTCGGGATCCTGGTGGACCTCATCGGGGACGAGCCGGCGGACTACTACAAGGAGTACTACTCGGTGCGCTACGCCCCGGACGTCGTGGAACGGGTCTGGAGCATCGCCGAGCGTCTCGGCCTGGAACAGTTCGAGCACCGGGAGGGACCGGCGCTGGTCGACGATCACTGGATCCTCAACCGGGAGGCCCGGATCCCCACGATCAACATCACCGAGGCCGCGGAGGACTACCCCTACTGGCATACCCGGCATGACACCTACGACAAGGTCCATGCCGAGAGCATCGGGGCGGTGGGCCAGGTCCTGGCCGCCGTGCTCTATCCCGAATGAGAGGCCCCCCGGATCACCCGCTCCCCGGCGAGGTGGGTCCGAATGCCCATCCCCCTCACGCCAACCGAACGCCGGCTCGCCCGGCTGCTGACCGCCGGGATATTCATCGGCCTGACCTGGAACGTCGCGGCGGACCTGCGTCCCGCACCTCCTCCGGTGCGCCTGATCCGCGGCGCCCTGGCCGCCGACTCCACCGCGACCGACTCCGAAGAGACCCTGCACGCGGAGGATGCACGGTATGTCTCTCGACCGGGAGACCCCCTCGGGTCCCGACCGGAGGGGCCGGTGGACCTGCTCACCGCGGGGCCTGCTGAACTGGAGCAGCTCCCCGGCGTGGGCCCGGTCATCGCCGCCCGGATCGCCGCCTGGCGGGAGGAACGGACCTCGCCCTGGCGGCTGGAGGACCTGCTGGAGGTGCGGGGGATCGGACCCGCCACCCTGGAGCGCCTCAGAGCGTATCAGGAGGCCGTTGAGAGGAGTGCGGCCGACAGCGCCGGAGGAGGCGGTTGAGGGCCGATCCCGGGGGGGAATGCCGTTGACGCCCCAGGGGGGTATCACTATGATACCGCGCGGACTGCGCGGCGGGATCAAGACCGTCGCAGGTACCGCAGTTACGCGGTTTTCCGCAGGAGGAAAGGCTCTCCGCGGAGGGCCTGACCAAGCCCGGCATGCCGGTCGGGACGGAGGAGGTTGTTCGTGATTCGAGTTGCCCAACAGGGTGGTTCCATCTTCTGGAAGATCATGGTCGTGGTCTTCGGTGCCGCCCTGCTAGCCACCATCCTCATCCCGCTCGAGCAGCGCAAAGAGCGGGAGATGCTCCGACGCACCACGTACCAGCACCTCATCGACCTCTACCTGGCCGAGCAGTTCTTCTTCGAGGGACGCCAGTACTACACGTCGGATCCCGAGAGTCTGCTGGGCTACATCAACAACGTCCGATCCATGCGTATCGACACCGTGGACGTCGGTACCTACTACGCCCCCGGCGACACGATCAGGGAGACGCACCTCTGGAGGATCGTGGGACCCCGGGAGCGGATCCGGTCGATGTACGTCTCGCCCATCGACTCCTCTCGATACCTGCTCATCGTGAGAGAGGACGGCACGTCCATCACCATCAAGGACCCGCACGGGATCGGAGAGATCCGCGACGGGCAGGCGTCGTGGCTGGAGGGTAGAAGGACCCGTTGAACCAGCAGCGAAACGAACTGGGTCTGAAGTTCTCCGACCGCACGTTCCGATTCGTACGACTGTCCTCGTTCGAGACCGGCCCCCAGCTGACCGCAGCGGGGGCCGGTCTCATTCCGTTCGATGCCAAGCAGGGCGGACAGATGCGTCCGGAAGGTGCGGACCGCCTCATCGACGCCCTCGCCCGTTCCCTGGACCGGGCGGACGCGGATCGCGGCGGTGTGGTGGTGGTCCTGGACGGGCGGGCCGTCCTGCAGGCTGTCTTCCCCGTCTCGGAGGAACTCGCCGCCTCTCCCGAGGGCCTCGAGGAACGGGCCCGGTGGGAGCTGGACCGGCGACGGGCGGACATCGGCGAGGAGGAGGGGCTCCATGTGGAGGTCCGTCTCCGCAGGGGGCCCTCGGGCCAGCCGGTGGCGGACGCCTGGGGTGCCTATCCCGGTACGCTCCGGGCCTACGACCAGGTGGTGCAGGGGGCGGGATGTCATGTGAGCGGGTGGTCGTGCGACGCCCGGGCCCTCTATCGACTCTTCGAAGCCGGCATCCCCGAGGAGGAACGGGACGACCTCACCGCGCTCACGCACGTCGAGGCGGACGCGATGGAGGTCATCCTGGCGGACCGGCACGGCTGGGTGGGGCTGACCGCCCTCCGGGCAGGGGAGACCGGGGCCTTCCGCCGGGCATGGGACCCGGACGACCCGGAGGAGGTGGCCCGCGAGGTGGCCTGGTGGGTCACGCAGCTGGGCGACCGGTGGCTCCCGGGGTCCCGGCAGGAGAAAGAAGAGGTTGCCCGCGTGCTCTTCACCGGCTCGGTGGATGAACCGGACCGCCTGCTCGGCGCCCTCACCCGGGCCCTGCCCATGCGGGTGGAGCCGCTCGACCTCGACCGTTTCCTGGATCTGGATCCTTCGGTGGCGTCCAGTCCCCTGATCCAGGGCAACCTGGGTGCCTTCGCCCTCTCCATCGGAGGGGCCCTCGCTCACCTGAGTCCATGATCCGCCTCACCGGCGGCGACCGGAAGGGCATGAGTCTGCATGCCCCCCGGGGCCGGCAGACCCGTCCCGCCACCGCACAGGTCAGGCAGTGGATCTTCGATGTGCTGGGCCCCCCGCGGGGCCTGGATGTCCTCGACCTCTTCGCAGGGACCGGATCCGTGGGCCTGGAGGCCCTGAGCCGGGGTGCCGAGAGGGTCACCTTCGTGGAACCATGGCGTCCCGCGATGGACGCGCTCCTCCGCAACCTGGCCAAGACGGGCTTCACCGACCGGTCGGAAGTGCTCACCATGGATGCGGCCCGGGCCGCCGCCTCGCTCCGGGACCAGGACCGGACCTTCCATCTCTGTTTCTGCGACCCCCCCTATGCATGGGAGGGTCTCGAAGCGCTGCTCTCCGAGAGCGTATTGGACCTGCTCACCGCTGAGGGTACCTTGGTAGTCGAGCACAGAGGGGACCCTCCCCTCGCTCCCCGGGGACGCCCCCCGGAAAGGGAGAAGGAGTTCGGCGACACGGTCCTCTCACTCTGGTACGGACGTGGCGCCGGGAAGGAGAAGTAGACCGTGTCTCGAATGGGCATCTACCCGGGGACCTTCGACCCCATCACCAACGGTCACATCGACATCATCAAGCGGGCCTCGAACGTATTCGACGACATCATCATCCTGGTGGCACAGAACGTGCGGAAGAGCCCGCTGTTCGATTTGGAGGAACGGGTCGAACTGGTGGCGGCGGTCACCCGGGGGATGGACCATATCCGGGTGGAGACGCACAGCGGCCTGCTGGCGGAGTTCGCCCGGGAGGCGAAGGCGACCGCCATCATCCGGGGTCTGAGGGCCGTGAAGGACTTCGAGTACGAGTTCCAGATGGCCCTGATGAACAAGTCCCTCTACCCGGAGGTGGAGACGGTCTTCTTCATGCCCTCGGAGAACTTCACCTATGTGAACTCCTCCATCGTCAGGGAGGTGGCCCGGCTGGACGGGGACGTCCGGCCCCATGTCCCGCCGGTGGTGGCCCGGGCACTCGCCCGGAAGTTCGGACACGAACCGAAACAGGACACCTGAACCACTGCGGCGGACCCCTAGAGGGCCCCGCGAGCCCGACACGCAGGGATGGGAACCATGCACATCTCCAAGCGACTCAGCGCGTTGAAACCATCGGCGACCCTGGCTGTGACGGCCAAGGCCCGCGAACTCCAGGCCCAGGGGCGGGACGTGATCGCCCTGGCGGCCGGGGAACCGGACTTCCCTCCCCCCGACCATGTGCGGGAGGCGGTGGCCGCCGAGGCCCGACAGGGTATCACCCGGTACGGTCCCGCTCCCGGGGGGCTGGAGGTCCGGGAGGCCATCGCTTCCCAGCTGCAGGAGGTCCGGGGGGTGGAGTACACCCCCGACCAGGTCGTGCTGACCAACGGCGGCAAGCATGCCCTCTTCAACACCATGGCCGCCCTGCTGGACCCGGGGGACGAAGTACTGATCCCGGCGCCCTACTGGGTGACCTATCCGGCCCAGGTGGAACTCCTGGACGGGGTGGTCCGCATCGTCATGGCCGAGGACGTCCAGGGCTTCAAGGTCACGCCCCGGCAGCTGGACGAGTCCATGACCGACAGGACGCGGTGCGTGCTCTTCAACAACCCGAGCAACCCCACCGGTGCTCTCTACTCGCCCGACGAGGTCCGGGCCTTCACCGAGGTGTGTGTGGAGCGGGGCGTGGTCATCGTGAGCGATGAGGTGTACGACTCCATCACCTACGGGGAGGCCGAGTACCTCTCTCCGGCGAGCGTCTCCCCGGAGGCGGCGGAGAACACGGTGCTCATCAACTCGCTCTCCAAGAGCTACGCCATGCCGGGATGGCGGATCGGGTACCTTGCCGGTCCGGCTGCGTGGACGAAGAAGGTCACCTCCTTCCAGGGACAGGCCACCCACCACCCGAGCGCGCTGGCCCAGGCGGCAGCACTCGCTGCCTATACCGGCAGCCGGGAGAAGGTGGAGGAGATGAGGGAGGCGTTCCGGCAGCGCCGGGACTTCCTCCTCGAGGCGTTCGAGGGGATCCCGGGTTTCCAGGTGGCCGTCCCGCCCCAGGGGGCCTTCTATCTCTTCCCTCGCATCACCGACCTGATCGACTCGGTGGACGGAGTCTCGGACGACGTGGAAGCATGCACCTGGCTGCTGGAACAGACGGGTGTGGCGCTGGTGCCCGGCTCGGCGTTTGGAGCCCCGGGCTATCTTCGGTTATCCTATGCAGCCTCGATGGAGGACCTGGAGGAAGCCGTGGAGCGTATCGGGGAGACGATGGGGGGCCTCGACCAGTAGGTCCCGGCACGCACGTGCGGCCTGGACGTCAGGGACCGTGCGGAGGCATACTCGGCCTATCCGGCCGGTGCGGGGCACATCTCCCCGGACCGGTCCCACCGCATCATGAGGAGCTGGAGCAGCATGCAGATCAGGCACAGTGACAAGCGGGGTGTGGCCGTACTGCACCTTCAGGGGAAGATCATGGGCGGACCGGATGCGACCTCACTCCATGAGAAACTCCACGAACTCATCGAGGAGGGACAGCTGAAGGTCGTCGTGGACCTCGAGGACGTGGACTGGATGAACTCCTCCGGTCTCGGCATCCTCATCGGCGGGCTCAGTGCGCTGCGGAAGAGCGGGGGGGACCTCAAACTCGCCAGCGTTACCGAGAAGATCGACGAGGTGCTCCATATCACGAAACTGGACCGTGTGTTCGACGTGTATGGGGATATCGATTCCGCTGTCGAGAGCTACGAGTCTTGAAGAGGAGTGTGGAGAAGAAGTATCCCAGCAACCAGGACGCCGTGGTCAAGGCCGAGCGCCTCGCCGAGAGGTTCACGGAGCATCTCGACTTCGACGAGGATCAGCGGGTGGATGTGGCCATCGCCATCACCGAGGCCGTCAACAACGCCGTCGAGCACGGTAACCGCCTGGAGGCCGATCGGACCGTCACCGTCCGTCTGGAGTGGCGGGACTCCGAACTCGTCATCACGGTCCGTGATCAGGGTCGAGGTTTCGACCTCGATTCGGTGGATGACCCCCTCTCCCCCGAGAACCTGACCAAACCGGATGGCCGCGGGCTCCTCATCGTCAGGTCCCTCATGGACTCCGTCGAGGTGAATCCCTCCTCTGAGGGCACCGAGGTCGTCATGGTGAAGAAGAGATAATCATGACCGTGCAGGGACTGCAGGTCGGGGTCTTCCTGGCAGGCGGTCTGCTCCTCATGCTCCTGGGTCTGGTCATCTTCCGGGAGGATCCCTCACGCCAGCTCAACCGGATCACCGCCGTCATGCTCTTCTTCGGCGGGATCGGTTCCCTCATGGGGGCCATCGGTCCCAGCCTGGGCATCCCCGCAGGGACCCCCGGGGAGCCGGGGGCGGTCATCAACACCACCCTGCAGGGGATCCGGCAGCTCAGCGTGCTGTGGGAGTTCTTCTTCCCCACGCTGGTCCTCTTCACCCTGGCCTTCCCCCGGGAATCGGAACTGCTGGAACGCCACCCCCGGGTGGCCTGGCTCATCTATCTCCCCTACATCCTCCACCTGCTCCTGGTGATCCTCTACCTCAACCCGGGGTGGATCCCCACCCCGGAGTTGGGTACCGGCGGCGGCCTGCTCGGGGCGTTCCTGAAGCTGCTGGGCTTCGTGGGCCTGCTCATCGGGACCCTCTTCGACGTCCTCTACCAGATCCACCTCCAACTCTGGGCCGCGGTGAACGTGCTCTACGTGGTCCTGGCCATCTACTTCCTGCGCCGCACCCAGAAGAAGCTGGAGAACCGACGGCTCCGCAGCCAGGTGACCATCATCATGGCGGGGATAGGGACCGCCGTGGGGCTCTATGTCATGGTGCAGGCGGTGCCTCTGCTGCTCCCGTTCCTCACCCCCCCGCAGTGGCTCGTCTCGGTGCTCCTCTCCCTGGCCCTGATCATCGGGTCGGGGTCGGTCGCGTGGGTGATCATCCGCCACCAGTTCCTGGACGTGCAGGTGCTGGCCAAGCGGTGGCTGATCATGTCCGCCGCTATCGGCTTCCTGGTAGCGGTCTTCTTCCTCCTCTACACGTGGTTCGTGGACTTCTACCAGCGCCTGGCCGGCGAGGCCGCGGGCGACTCGAGTGCGGTCCAGGTCATCTTCGTGGTCATCGCGGTCATCGCCTTCCAGCCGCTGCTGAGCAGGATGGAATCGCTGGTGGACCGCTTCTTCATCCGGGACGAGAGCGACTACCGGAACGTGCTCCAGCAGAGTGTGCGCAACATCATCGGCATCCTGGACATGGATTCTCTGGTCCGGGCCGTCTACCAGACCCTGGAAAGGGCCTTCCTCATCCAGGAGGCCGCGGTGATCCTCACCGACCGGGAGACGGGGGCCTTCCGCTTCGTCCGGAGGGGGCCGCCCCCTCTCCGCCATGGGAAGTGGGAACTCTCCGCCCCCAGTGCGCTGGAGCAGGACGTGGAGTTCAAGGACGCATCGCCCGAGTCCCGGCGTTCCTCTCCCTCGGGTCCCGGGAAGGTGATCTTCCGGAGCGGCGACCCGGTGGCCGAGGCCCTGAGCCGGGCCTCCGGACCGGTGAAGTTCGAGCGCCTCCGTTCCGAGCTCCCCGAACCGGAGGACGGGAGACCGTACCTGGAGGGGCTCAACCCCGCCCTGCTCGTACCCCTGAAGCATCGGAACGAACTCATCGGGGTCCTCTCCATCGGGCCGAAACTGGCGGACACCGGCTTCAACACCGAGGAACTCACCCTCCTCTCCCTCCTCTCCGGTCAGATCTCGGTGGCGCTGGAGAACGCCTGGCTCCACGAGGAGCGGCTGGAGCAGGAGCGGATACGCGAAGAACTGGCTGTCGCCCGTCAGATCCAGCAGGACCTGCTCCCCCGCAGTCTCCCCCGGGGGGAGAGCTTCGAGGTCTCGGCCATCAACCTCCCCAGCCGGGAGATCGGCGGGGACTACTACGATTTCATCGTTACCGGCGAGGGGGAGGAGGGGGAGGCGGAACGGCTGCTCCTGGTCATCGCCGACGTCTCGGGGAAGGGCACACCCGCGGCACTGCTCATGGCGAGCCTGCAGGCCACGCTCCGGGCGGTGCGGGAGGTCCGGCCCGGGCTGGCGGCGACGGCGGAGAAGGTGAACGCCGCACTCTTCCGGACCACCGACACCGAGAAGTTCGTCACCCTCTTCATGGCGGAGCTGGAGGTGGAGAGCCGGCGGCTGCGGTACGTGAACGCCGGGCACAACTTCCCCATCCTCACCCGGGCCAGCGGCGAGCAGGTCCTCCTGGAGGATGGGGGGCTGCTGATGGGAGTGATGGAGGATGCCGGGTACGAGGAGGGAGAGGTCCGGCTCGAGCCGAACGACGTGCTGGTGCTCTACACCGACGGGGTCAACGAGGCCCAGGACCCCCGAGGGGAGGAGTTCGGAGAAGAGTCCCTTCGGACCCTGATCCGGGAGCGCTCCTACCTGGGTGCCCGTGAGATACGGGACGAGATCTATCGCGAGGTCCTGGCCTTCGCCGGCTCCCAGCCGCAGTACGACGATCTGACCCTGGTCGTGCTGAAGGCCCTGTAGCTCCCAAAGCCCTTGCCCCGTCTGCCCGGGGCGCCGAACCTGTAACCAGGGCCGCCCGTGAGTCGAGACATCCCATGCCGGAGAGGCACACCATGAATCCGCACATCTTCCGTGAGTACGATATACGGGGTATCGCCGGGGAGGACCTCACCGACGAGGTGGCCCGGAACATCGGCAGGGCCTTCGGGACCCTGGTCCGCCGGGAGGGGGGCAGCCGTGTGGTCCTGGGCCATGATGTGAGGGATTCCAGCCCCAGGCTCCACGAGGCGGTGGCCGCCGGGCTGGTCTCCGCGGGGGTCGATGTCGACGACCTGGGCTTCATCGTGACCCCGGGCGGCTATTTCGCCTCGGTCGAGAGGGATGCCGACGGGAGCCTCCAGGTCACCGGCTCCCACAACCCGCCGGAGTACAACGGCTTCAAGATGACCCTGGCCGGCGCCGCCGTCTACGGGGACGCCATCCAGGGGATCCGCCGGATCATCGAGGAGGAGGACTACGAGGAGGGGGAGGGGAGGGTCACCTCCAACCCGGTGGACGACGTCTACTTCGCGGCCGTGACCAGCCGGGTGACGCTCAAAGGATCACCCCGGATCGTCGTGGACGCGGGGAACGGGACCGCCGGCCCGATGGCCCGGAGGATCCTGGAGGCCCTGGGCTGTGAGGTGGACTGCCTCTACTGCGAGCCGGACGCCTCCTTCCCCAACCATCTGCCGGACCCCACCATACCGGAGTACATGGAGGACCTCGTCGACCGGGTGAAGGAAACGGGGGCGGAGGTGGGGATGGGGTTCGACGGTGA
>JAWOFN010000068.1:0-22572 GCA_046497505.1 bacterium
CGCGCCCCCGCGCCCCGCCGCCGGTCCGGGTGATGCGGGTGGGAGCGGGGCGCGGGGGCGCGTGCCCGTATTTCGGCAGCGGACTGCAGCCCGACACCAGCAGGGGCAGGACCAGCAGGACGATGAAGGACGCGCGGTTCACCGCGTGGACCCCCTCTCGGGTCGCGACCGGCTCAGTGGGGGCGGGTCTCCGGAGGGATCACGGTACCGCTCCCGGGCGGCGGCCGGTTCCCTCCCGTCGGGGGGCGTCCTCCTGTCTCGGGACGCCCGGGGATCGCTTCCGTGCCTCCCACCCGGCCCGGTACGGTCCGCCTCCCGGGCGTCACCAGGGTGACCTGGGCCGGCTTACGCTGACCCATCCAGTTCTTCCAGCTCGTCATCTCCGCCTGGATCTCCTCGATCCGGGGAGGGTGGGCGGCGGAGAGGAACCCGTCGGGGATCTCCTGGCCCTGCAGGCGTGCCCGGGCCGCCGCCCCCTCCCTCGTCCCCTCATGTCGGTCCGCCACCTGCTGGTAGGCGGTCCGCGCGGAATCGGGGGGGGCGATGTCCTCCAGCAGCACCGCCCGTGCCAGGGCCGCCCTCCGGGCCGCTTCGGTCCCCGGATAGCGCTCCGCCACCTCCTCCATCCCCTCGATCAGCTCCTTCTTCTCCTCCCGCCCCGCGAACAGACTCCAGCCCGCCTGGACCTCGTCCAGAGCCCGTTCCCCCCGGATCGACTCCGGGAGGGAGGGGTCCTCACCCGCGGAACGCAGGTAGTGGTATCCCCACCTCGTGTCGGCGAACTCCTCTCGCAGCCGCCTGTCCCCCCGTTCCCGGAAGCGTCTTCCCCTCTCGGAGTCGGAGGTCCACTCCGTCATCGCCAGGCAGGCCCGCGGCACCAGTTCCGAGGAAGGGTGGTTCCTCGTCAGGTGACCCAGGTACGTCATGGCGGAATCCGGCTGCCCCATCTCCAGGGCCAGGTGTTCCGCCAGCAGGTAGACATACCATCCGGGTGGGACATCCTGCTCGACGGTGAGCACCGGGGCGATCCCCTCGCCGAGCTGCTCCGGGTCGAACCTCCCCGACGGAGGACGCCCCCGTACCACCTCCATCTCCCCCCTCTCACGGACCCCGCCGCGCGGCGCTCGGTCGGGAGCGCCGGGCCCGCGGGCCGTCTGTGAGTCCCGGGGGTCGGGGAAGTCGAGTGTCTCCTCCTCCCGCGAAGCCAGCGAGCGGAGCGAGTAGAAGCGCAGGATCGCCTCGGCACGCCGGGCGGCCTCCTGCTTCAGTTCCTCCTCTCCCCTCCCCGAAGCCACCGACTGGTACTCGGGATAGGCGGAGATGAAATTGCCGGTCTCTTCCAGGAGCCGGGCCAGGTCCATGCGTATCCGGGATTCCCAGGCGGCTGTGACCCCGTCCCGCAGCGCGAACACCATCTCCTCCTGGGCCTTCCGCTTCTGCCCCTGCCGGGCCAGCATCCGCGCCCGGAAATACCTGCGCAGTCCTGCATACCAGCCGTCCGAGTCCAGGTCCTCCAGCCGTTCCAGGCGCCCGGCGGCCTCCTCGAGCCGGTCCGCCCTCAGTTCCAGGTCCACCTGCAGGATGGCCAGCTCGAGGGCGGCCGAATAGCCCACGTACTCCGACGCGAGCACCTCGTCGATGATGGAGACCGCCTCTTCGAGACGCCCCAGTTCCTCCATCATCCTTGCCTCCGCCCGCCGGGCCCTCAGTGCGATGTCCGCCGGGGTGGCGGGGTCGGCGGCCAGTTCCCGCAGGGTCGCGGCGGCCCCCGCCACGAGGTCCCGCTCCGCCTGTGCACGGGCGGCGGTCAGACGGGCCTCAGCCCTGAGCCTCCCCTGGAGCGCCTCCGCCGCCCGGTTCGCCTCCTGTTCCGCGTCGGCGGGGCTCCCCAGCTCCAGCACCCACATGGCCAGGTAGAGACGCGCCTCCGGCACCTGTTCCGCTTCGGAGAAGGTGTTCAGCATCTCATACCCCTTCCGCGTGGAGGCGGCGTACTCCCCCTGCCGGAAGAGGACCTTCTGGCTGATGAGGAGGGCCTCCTCCGCCCACTTGGAGTCGGGGTGCTCGGCCAGGACCTTGGAAGCGAACTGGAGGGACTTGCTGTATTTCTGGGGTACGTCGCGGGGGATCTGGCTATCCTCCTGCTCGGCCCGGAGCCGGGCCGCCTCGGCCTCCTCGAAGTTCCTCCGGGCCAGGTAGAAGGTGTTGAAGTACACGCATCCCTGGAAGAGCAGGAGGGCCGCCAGGGCGAGGACCAGCCCTCCCGCCCCGCGATTCTTCATTCCAGCCGGTCGCGGCATCTGATCGTCATCCCTCCCTGGGGAAGAGTCGGGGGAGCCAGCTCCCGGAGGCCCCCCGCAGCACCAGGTCGGCCTGGTCGCTGAACGGGGTCCTCTCGGGGTTGACCTCCACGGTGAAGGCCCCGGCCTCATGGGCCATGAAGGGGAGGTAGGCAGCCGGGTACACCAGGGTGGAGGTCCCCACGCTGAGGAACACATCGGCGCTCCTCGCCGCCTGGAAGGCGCGTTCCAGGGCCTGCTGGGGGAGCATCTCACCGAACCACACCACGTCCGGACGGTACCTTCCCCCGCAGGTACAACGGGGGCCGTCCTCCCCGGGTCCACGGCGGCTGCCGCAGACATGACAGCGGTCCCGCAGGATGTTCCCGTGCAGTTCTATGACGTCCCGGCTCCCGGCTTGTTCGTGGAGACCATCGATGTTCTGCGTGATGAGGGTGAACTCCTCGAAGCGTTCTTCCGCTCGGGCGAGGGCCTCGTGCCCGGGATTGGGTTCGATGTCCGCGATCTTCTCCCGGCGCCAGGCGTACCACTCCAGGACCCGATCCGGGTCCCGCTCGAACGCCTCGGGGGTGGCCAGTTCCTCTGCCTTGAAGTCCTTCCACATACCCTCTTTGCCCCGGAAGGTGGGCACCCCGCTCTCGGCGGAGACCCCCGCCCCGGTGAAGACCGCGCAGCTTCGGGCCTCATCCGCCGAAGCGAAGAACCGCTCGAGGTCGGGTCCGGTCCCGGAGCGATCGCTCATCCCGCCGCTCCCGCGTCCTCGACCATCCGGGAGAAGGCATCCAGGGCCGTTTCGATCCCCTCGTCGTCCACGTCCAGGTGGGTCACCGCGCGGAGGGTGTCCCTGCCCATGGGATTGATGAGCACGCCGCGCGCCTTCAGGGCACGGCTCACCTCGGTCTCGGAGAGACCGGTCCCCGAGGTGTCGACGAACACGATGTTGGTCTGCACCGCCTCCATGTCCACCGAACAGCCCTGCATGGCATCCAGGCCCTCGGCCAGCCGCCGCGCCCGGGCATGGTCCTCGGCCAGACGTCCGATGTTGTGCTGCAGGGCGTACCGCCCCGCTGCGGCGAGGACCCCGACCTGGCGCATGGCTCCGCCGAACCGCTTCCGTACCTGCAGGGCCATCCGGATGAACTCCCGGGACCCCACGAGGACCGATCCCGCCGGGGCCCCGAGCCCCTTGGAGAGACAGATCGAGATGGAATCGAAGGGCTCCGCCCAGAGGCGGACGTCGATCCGGGTGGCCACCGAGGCGTTGAAGAGTCGGGCGCCGTCCAGGTGCATGGGCAGACCGTGACGGTCTGCCGCCTTCCGTATCTTCCGGACCTCACCCAGGGGGAATACCGTGCCCCCCGCCTTGTTGTGGGTGTTCTCGATGGAGATCAGGGCCGTGGTCGGGTAGTGGATGGAATCGGGACGGACCGCCTCCTCCACCTGGTCCGCGGTGATCAGACCCAGGGGCCCGTCCAGGAGGTTGAAACCCACCCCGCTCATGGCGGGGGCGGTCCCCCCTTCGAAGTTGAACACGTGGGCCCAGCGATGGCAGATCACCTCGTCCCCGGGACGGGTGTGGGTGTTGATGGCCACCTGGTTGCTCATGGTCCCGCTGGCCATGAAGAGGGCCGCCTCCTTACCGAGCATCCCGGCCAGTTCCTCCTGGAGGAGGTTCACCGTGGGATCCTCCCCGTAGACATCGTCTCCGACCTCCGCCTCGGCCATGGAGCGGCGCATCTCCTCCCCCGGCCGGGTGACCGTGTCGCTCCTCAGGTCGATGACCGGGCCCCGGGGCAGGGGCGTGCCGGCCGGGGCCGGGTCGGGGTGCTTCTCCCTAGAGTGACTCATCGCCGAACTCTCCTGGATCGATGCGTTTCAGACGGGCCCGGAGCCGGTCGTAGCGGCCCGAATCCTCCGCCGGGTCCTCGCCGAACTCCTTCAGGTACACGGTATCCGAGACATAGATGGGGGAATCGGTGCGCAGTGCCAGCGCGATGGAGTCGGAGGGACGGGCATCCACCTTCACCACCGTTCCCGCCCCCTCCAGGATCAGTTCGGCGAAATACGTGTGGTCCCTCAGGTCGGATATGATGACCCGCTGGAGCACGTAGCCCGCCCCCTGCACGACCCGGTGCAGCAGGTCGTGGGTCATGGGCCGGGGAGGGTCCACATCCCCCAGTTTGAGAGCTATGGCGTTGGCCTCGGCGGGGCCGATCCAGATGGGGAGCACATGCTCACCATCCAGCTCACGGAGCAGCACCACAGGTGCTTTGGTGCCTGAGTCCACGGCGAGGCCCGTCACTGTGAAACGGCGCATGGTATCAGTCTATGCAGGGGGCGGAAGGAGTGGCAAGGACACCCTTGGAGGCGGGCCGCTCCGACCCGCCCCCGCAGGGATGGGACGAGGAGGCCCGCAGGGATCGGAGTGGGGTCCGCGGCTAGGCGGACTCCTCCTTCTTCTCTCCGGCTCCTCCCCCGGCAGCCTCTTCCTCCGGGGCGGGGGTCTCCGTCACTTCCTCGGGCTCCAGCTCGCCCACCACGCTGGGATCCACCGCCTGGGTGCCTTCTTCCTCCTCGGCACGCTTGACCACCGAGACCTTGATCACGGGCTCCACGTCCCGGTGCAGGTGGATAGGCACCTCGTGGGTCCCCAGCTCCTTGATCGGCGCGGGGAGCAGGACGTTCCTTCGCTCCACCTCGAAGCCCTTCTCATGCAGCTCGTCCACGATCATCTGGCTGGTGACCGAACCGTACAGCTGGTCCTCTTCACCCACCTCCACCTCGAGGTGGAGTTCCTGGCCGGCCAGCTTCTCGGCCATGCTCTCGGCGTCACCCTTCAGCTTCTCCGCCCGCTTCTCCCGGGCCCCGGCTATGTGCTCGAAGGTCTTCAGGTTCCCCTCGGTGGCCTCCATCGCCAGCTTGCGGGGGATGAGGTAGTTCCGGGCGTAGCCGCGCTTGACGTCTACGACCTCCCCCGCCTCACCCAGGTTCGGCATGTCCTCTCGAAGTATCACACGCATCAGCGATCCTCCTCGTCGGGTCCGCCCATCGCCGCCTCAGCCATGTGAGCGCGGAAGGGGACCCATGTCTCCAGCAATCCGAGCACGGCGAGCATCGCCATGCCCAACAGGTGTGTCACGATCACGGCAGCCACGAAGAGCCCCCGGGCCCAGCCCGGGGTCCCTCGCACTTCGAATCCGTACCAGGCCACCGCCAACCCCTGGATGGAATAGAGGATGGCCAGCAGCAGGAGGACGTTGTAAGCGGCCTCCAGCAGCGGTCCCGGGGCGGTCAGCGCGGCCAGGAAGGCCGCGCCGGCCAGCCAGGAGAGCTGCTCCGGCATGTTCCACATGCAGAAGGCGGGGAACCGCAGCCCCGGATCCTCTCCCCGGCGCCGCAGCCACCAGAGCCCGAGCCCCAGGGCGACTACACCCAGGGTGAGCCCGGTGAGCAGGGTCAGCGAGGGTGCCAGGCGACCGGTGAGTTCCAGGGTCGAACGGAGGGTCTCGAAGAACTGCTCCTCCTGTCCCGCGTCTCCCGGGAACCCCGACATCATGCCGTCCATCGAGGCACGGTACCGTTCGACCCACAGGTCCAGCACCTCCGGTCTGTCCAGCGGAGCGAGGACCGACCAGGCCAGCGGCATGATCGGTGCCCCTCCGATGAGACTCACCGCCCGCCAGTCCCAGCGCCGCCTGACCCCGTAGTCCAGGAGCAGACCGCTGGTGATCATGGCCAGGACCACCACCCCCACAGGGGGGAGCAGCAGGCCGGCTGCCAGTCCCACTGCCGCAAGGGGCAGCCAGAACCGCGCCCGGGGTCCCGATCGGAGCCGGCTCTGTGCGAACAGAGCCGCCGGGACGGCGAAGAACGCCGCCGCGATGAGCAGCTCCAGGACCAGACTCAGGAAGATCGTCAGGAGCATGGTCGAGCGGCCGGTCGGCCGCCGCCGGTCCCTATCGGGCCGATTCGCTGGTGAACGGTACCAGCGCCAGGATCCTGGCCCGCTTGATGGCGTTGCCCAGCATCCTCTGATGCCGGGCACACACCCCGGACTGTCGCCTGGGCACGATCTTGCCGCGGTCACTGATGTAGCGCCGCAGCTCCCGCTCGTTCTTGTAGTCGATGTACTGCACGTGTTCGACACAGAATCTGCACGGCTTCTGGGCCATCAGTCCTCCTCCTCTTCCTTCTCGTCGTCCTCGACCTCGTCCTCTTCGTCATCGCCGTCATCCTCATCGTCCTCATCACCCTCGTCGTCTTCGTCATCCCCGCCGCCCCGGCGGCCCCTGCCCTGCTCCTCGCTCTCGGACGAGCGGGGCTCCTTCTGCTCCTCCCGGGCGGCGAGTGTGGCCGGGTCGAGGTAGATGATGAGGTGGCGGAGGACGTTCTCGTCGAGACGCAGGAGGTTGTCCAGTTCCTCGACCTGTTCACCGGAGAGCTCGAACTCAAGGACGACGTAGTATCCCTGGTCCTTCTTGTTGATCGGATACGCCAGGGAACGGACCCCCCAGGGATCCTCGTTCAAGATCTTCCCGCCCCCCTCCTCGATCTGCTTCTTCCAGCGATCCCGCTGCTTGGAGAGACCCTCGTCCCCCAGTGAGGGGTCGAGGATGATGGTCACCTCGTAATGCCTCATGTTCCAGGTACCTCCCTATGGACGTCAGGTCCCGGGTCAGAATGCCCGGGACAGGGTACGTGCCGTGCACCCTGCACGGCACGGTTCTGTCCGCTCCCGCTCATGCCAGCAGCGGAGCGATGACGAGACTCACCACACCCATCAGCTTGATGAGGATGTTCATGGAGGGACCGGAGGTGTCCTTGAAGGGATCACCCACCGTGTCGCCCACCACCGCAGCCTTGTGGGCCTCGGAACCCTTACCTCCCAGGTTCCCCTCCTCGATGTACTTCTTGGCGTTGTCCCAGGCCCCGCCGCCATTGGCCATGAAGAGGGCCAGCATGACACCGGTGGCGGTGGCACCGGCCAGCATCCCGCCCAGGCTCTCGGGCCCCAGGAGGAAACCCACCAGCACGGGGGAGAATACGGCCAGGACGCCGGGGACGACCATCTCCTTGAGCGCCGCCCGGGTGGAGATGTCCACGCAGCGGGCCGCATCCGGCTTCACCCCCTCCTCCCCTTCCAGCAGACCGGGGATCTCGCGGAACTGGCGCCGGATCTCGTTGATCATCTTGAAGGCGGCCTTCCCCACGCTGGTCATGGTCAGCGCCGCGACCAGGAAGGGGAGCACCGCGCCGATGAGCAGTCCGATGACCACCCGCGGCTCGGTGATGATGATCAACATCTCCTCGCCGCCCCGCTGCAGGATCGAGTCGTTCACGGCACTGCTGTACGCGGCGAAGAGAGCCAGGGCGGTCAGGGCCGCGGAGCCGATGGCGAAACCCTTGCCGATGGCGGCGGTCGTGTTGCCCACCGCGTCCAGCCCGTCCGTGATCTTGCGGACCTCGGGACCCAGTTCGGCCATCTCGCTGATCCCTCCGGCGTTGTCCGAGATGGGACCGTAGGCGTCCACGCTCATGGTCACGCCGACCGTGGCCAGCATGCCCACCGCTGAGATGCCGATGCCGTACAGACCGGCCGTGGCGTTGGCGATGTATATGGCGATGGCGATGAAGAGCACCGGCAGCGCGGTACTCTCCAGGCCCACCGCCAGTCCGGTGATGATGTTGGTGGCCGTCCCGGTCTCACTGGCTTCGGCGATCCTGCGGATGGGCCCCCCGGCGGTGTAGTACTCGGTGATGAGACCGATGAGGACCCCCACGATGGTGCCGCTGACGATGGCCCAGTAGGCACCCGCCCCCACACCCAGATAGCCCACACCCCACCAGCCCGCGGCCAGGAAGATGGCCGCCCCCACGAAGGTGGCGTATCGGAGGGCGGCCGCCGGGTTCATGTTCCGGAGCAGCCGCATGCTGGCGATACCCGCCAGCGAGGCCGCGAGTCCGATCATCACCATGAAGATGGGGAGCAGCATGGTGGCCGTCTTCGGCCCGAGGCCCGCTGTGGTCGTGCCGGGGAGCGCGGTGGCCGCGATCGCGACCGTGGCGATGATCGAGCCCACATACGACTCGAAGATGTCCGCCCCCATACCCGCCACATCCCCCACGTTGTCACCCACCAGGTCGGCGATGACCCCGGGGTTGCGGGGGTCGTCCTCGGGGATGCCCGCCTCCACCTTCCCCACCAGGTCCGCACCGACG
Organism: bacterium; assembly: GCA_046497505.1. Classification (GTDB taxonomy): domain Bacteria; phylum Blakebacterota; class Blakebacteria; order Blakebacterales; family JAWOFN01; genus JAWOFN01. Next base: position 8,520 of record JAWOFN010000068.1, read on the forward strand.
TCGGCAGTCTTGGTATAGATCCCGCCGCCCACACGGGCGAAGAGCGCGATGGACGAGGCACCCATGGCGAAGCCGTTGATGCTGTTCACCGTGGCGGGGTCCCCGCCGAGCAGGTAGTAGGCGATGCCCACGCCGAGCAGTCCGAGGCTCGCCACGGCCAGTCCCATGACCACGCCGCCGGAAAAGGCGATCTGCAGGGCGACGCCTGCGCCCTGACTCCGGGCCGCCTCGCTGGTGCGTCCGTTCGTCCGTGTGGCCGCCTTCATGCCGATGAAGCCGGCCAGGATCGAACAGAAGGCCCCACCCAGGAACGCGAGGGCGGTGTTGACCCCGAGCTGCCAGAACAGCAGCACGAAGACAAGGGCGATGAAGACAAGGAGGATGCTGTATTCCCGCTTCAGGAACACCATGGCCCCGTCGTGGATCTGGTCCGAGAGTTCCCTCATCCGGTCCGTGCCCTGCGGTCTGCGCAGGATGGACAGGAATATCCCGAACGCCACGGCGAGACCCAGCACCCCGAAGATGGGAGCCAGGATGGTCAGTGTCTGTTCCATCTGGGCGTCGTTCTCCTCAGTTGTACCGGTTCATCGTCTCGGACACCCCGTCCTTGATGAAGGATTCCGCGGCGTCCGCCGCAGTCCGGACGGTTTCCCGGATGACCGTGAGTTCGTCGTCATCGAATCGGTCCAGCACGAAACCGCGCAGGTCGAAGGGCATCTGCTCCCGCCCCACCCCTATGCGCAGCCTCGCGAAATCGTCCCTTCCGAGCTGGCAGATGATGCTCGCCAGCCCTTTGTGCCCCCCCTCCGAACCCTCCGGCCGGAGTCTCAGCGTTCCGAGGGGCAGGTTCACGTCGTCCACCACCACCAGGAGCCGTTCCATGTCGGTCTTGTAGAAGGCGACCAGGTCGCGGACAGCGTGTCCGCTCAGGTTCATGTAGGTCGTGGGTTTGGCCAGGACCACCCGGTCTCCCTCCACGAGGACCGTCGCCGTCACGTAATCCCCGCGCCCCGAGGAGAACCCGACCTGAAGCCGGTCGGCCAGCAGGTCGGCCACCTCGAAACCGACGTTGTGACGGGTACCCTCGTATTCCCGACCCGGGTTCCCAAGGCCGACGATGAGATAGGGGACTGCCATGGGCTGCGGGCAGACCGCGCGGAGCGCGGCCTCCCGCTACGCTTCCTCGGGCTCCGGAGCCTCTTCTGCAGGCTCTTCGCCTTCCTCGAGTTCCTCTTCCTCGCCGACGAGGGCGGGCTCGCCCAGGACCTCTTCCTCTTCCTCTTCGACCTCGAGTTCCAAGCGCGGGGCCACCACGGTGGCCGCGGCCCGTCCGGTGTCGGTGAGGATCTCGAAGTCCCCGAATTCCACGTCGCTGACGTGGAGGGTGTCACCGATGGTGAGTTCGCTGACGTCCAGGGTGAAGTTCTCGGGGATGTCGGCGGGGAGACACTTGATATCGATCCCCTGGATACGCTGCTCCAGGATCCCGCCCTGGACCTTGACGCCTTCCGGCGTGCCTTCCAGGACCAGGGGCACCTCGACCTCGATCTCCCTCGTCATGTCGATGTGGACGAGGTCGATGTGGCGCAGGTCGTCCCGAACCGGGTCGCGCTGCACTTCGCGGATGATGGTCACACGGTCCGCGGACTTCTCATCGTCCAATAGGAGGGTGATCAGGGTGTTCTCGGTCAGACCGCTCTTGATGAGGGCCTGGAAGTCCCTGTTGTCGATCTGGATGGGCTGGGGATCCTCGCTGCGTCCGTAGAGGACCGCGGGGATCTGACCCGACTGGCGCAGACGGCGCGCCGGCCTGGTCCCCGTCGCCTCCCGGCGACGAGCCCGAAGGGTGGCTTTATCCATGCTAGCTCGGCCTCCTGATGGGCCGCGGTCAAAGGGTCGCCCCTCCGCGGCCGCTGGCATGCGGCCGGCGTTCGGTCACCGGCCGATATGTAGGGGATCGATCAATCGAAAAGGCTGCTTATGCTCTCCTCGTCGTGCGTACGACGGATGGCTTCGCCGAAGATATGTCCTACAGAGACGATCTCCAAGCCCGTATAACGCTTCCGCTCCGGGATGTCGATCGTGTTCGTGACGATCAGGCGCTCGATATCGCTCTCCTTCAGCCGCTCGATGGCGGGACCGGAGAGGATCCCGTGGGTGCATGCCGCATAGATGTGCGCCGCCCCTTTCTCCTTCAAGGCCCTGGCTGCCTCGCAGAGCGTCCCGGCGGTGTCCACCATGTCGTCCCGCAGCAGCACGTTCTTGCCCTCCACGTCACCGATGACGTTCATGACCTCCACCGAGTTGGCGTGGGGGCGCCGCTTGTCGATGAGGGCCAGTCCAGCGTCCAGACGCTTGGCGTACGCCCGGGCCATCCGGAGCGATCCAACATCGGGACCCACCACAACCAGGTCGGAGATATCCATCTCCTTGAAGTAGTTCGTGAAGGTGATGCTGGAGTAGAGGTGGTCGACGGGGATGTCGAAGAACCCCTGGATCTGGGCCGCGTGCAGGTCCATGGTCAGGACCCGGTCCGCACCCGAGCGGGTGATGAGATCCGCCATGAGCTTGGCGGAGATGCTCACCCTCGGCTGGTCCTTCCGATCCTGCCGGCTGTAGCCGTAGTAGGGCACCACCGCGGTGACACGCTTGGCGGAGGCCTTGCGGGCCGCATCGATCATGAGGAAGAGTTCGATGAGGTTGCTGGGAGGGCTGTGGGTGGACTGGACGATGAACACGTCCGCCCCCCGGATGTTCTCCTGGTATTTGACGAAGATCTCACCGTCGGAGAAGTTATGGACCTCCAGCCCGCCCAGGGGGAGGTTCAGGTAGTCCGTGATCTCCTGGGCGAGCGGCCTGTTCGATGTCCCGGAGAACAGCTTCAGATCGTACGGCATGAATCGCTTCCGTCGGCTGGGAACTGCTGTGTAAGGTGAAGAGGGTGAGGCGGCATGTCACCCCCGACGTCCAATTAGTTACATCCTATGCCCGACAACAAGGTCCAAGCGAGTGCCGCATGACCCATACAGCCCCTTCCCGTGAGCCGCTCCCCCGCTACGCTCCCGGACGTGATCTCCCCCCCTATGCCTTCGTGGGCGGCGGTCCCTTCCCCCACCCCAGGAACCAGGAGGGGGGACACAGCCTGGGCGAGCCGGAACCGAAAGCGGCGCCCCTCGCCCCGGAGGCATGGGAGGAGAACGAGGCGTACCGCTACGGCATGGATCTCTTCAACCACGGCTACTACTGGGAGGCCCACGAGCAGTGGGAGGCGGTATGGGTCGCCAGCGGCCGGGAAGGTACCGCCGCCGAGTTCCTGAAGGGTCTCATCAAACTGGCCGCCTGCGGCGTGAAGGTGAGGCAGGAACGGAACCGGGGGATCCGCCGACACGCCTGCCGTGCCATCGGACACTTCCAACGCGTCATCGAGGAAGCGGGCCGGCGCAGTTATGCGGGACTCGACCTGGATGAACTCATCCTCTTCGCAGAGGACATCCTGGAGAACCCGGAGGGGTCCGGACCCGACGGGGGGGAGCGGGTGACCGTGGTGTTCGATCGCACCCTCCAGCCCGGAGGGGATGAGGACACACCTCCTTCAGCGGGTCCGTGAGAGGTCGAAGCTGAGCCGGACCTCGGAGAGACCCGTGGTGAAGGACACCGTCATCTCCCCCGTATAGGATTCCGCGTCCAGACGTCCGGACACTGCGGCGGTCTCCCGGATGTGTCGTCCGAAAGGCAGGACCTCCAGGTACCACCAGCCCCTGCCGGAGAGCCGCCCCCCGGAACCCACCACCACCAGCAGTTCCACCCTCTGGAGTGCCTCCTCCTGCAGGTCGTTGACATAGCGGTACCGGCCGGCCGCCTCGGCCATACCGTCCCCGCCCACCTGGAGGGTGAGTATGTTCTCCCCGGGGCGGATGTCCTCTCCCCGGGAAGCGGTCCAGGATGCCTCCCAGGTGCCCTCCATCTCCTCCGTGCTCCGGGTGAGCGAGCACCCGGCCAGGAGGAGCAGGGAAAGCAGTACTGCGAGACCCCGGGCCGGGAGGGGGGGTGTCTTGAAGAGGGTCATGGCTCCTCCGCGGCGGGCGGGATGATGGCTGGGGCGCCAGGATTCGAACCTGGATTCCCGGATCCAAAGTCCGGGGACTTGCCGTTAGTCGACGCCCCAGCGTGGCCGTCATCTGGAAACAACCGGCGAGCAGCGGCTGAGGCAACGGGAACCCTGCTCAGGCCCCTGAAGACCCGGGTCCCCCGGCATCCCCCCGCTCTCCCGTTTCCTGTTCCCTCCGGTAGGCCCCCAGGACCGCTTCTTCCAGCCGCTCCCGCATCCCGCTGTTGATGGGATGAGCGATGTCCTGGTGGGAACCGTCCGGACGCTTCCTGCTGGGCATGGAGACGAAACGGCCGCTGTCGCCCTCGATGACCTTGAGCCCGCGGACGACGAACTCGTCGTCGAAGGTCACGTTGGCGAAGGCCTTGAGACGCTCCTCGTCCCGAAGGGAGATCCGTACCTCGGTGATCTGCATCGGAGGGGTCACCTCACGGCGGTGCTGTTGCCGGACGTCGGTCCGGGGGTGGTGTTAGCGCAGTTCTGTGAGTACGGTCCGCAGGTACCGGGAAGCGAGATGCCGCGACGCCGTCCTCGCCCGACCCACCGTGTCGAACAGCCCGTAGACCGCCGACCCGCTGCCGGTCATGGAGACATGGACAGCTCCCTCTCCCCTCAGCCGTCCGAGCAGGGTCTCGACCTCGGGGTAGACCTCGACGACGCCCCTCGCAAGGTCGTTCTCGAAGCCTCGTTCGATGCAGACGCGTACGGGTCCTGAATCGGACGGTAGATACTCCCGGTAGGCAGCCTCACGTGTCAAGGCCCAGTCCGCCCGGCCGTAGGCCCAAGCCGTGTCCACGGAAAAATCGGGGAGGAGCAGCAGCACGGGCGTGTCATCCGCAGCCGGCAAAGGGGTCAGCCGGTCCCCCTTCCCCTCGGCCAGGGCGCAGCCTCCCTCGAGGAAGAAGGGCACGTCGGCCCCCAGTCCGGAGGCCAGACAGGCCAGTTCCTTCCGGGGGAGTCCCGTTCCGTAGAGGGCATCCACGCCCTTGAGCACCGCGGCGGCATCGCTGCTCCCTCCCCCGAGGCCGGCGCCCGGAGGTACACGCTTGACGAGGCGGATCCCGACCCCGGGGAGACCGGCGTGGTCCAGGAGGGCCCGTGCCGCTCTCCAGGCCAGGTTCTGTTCATCGGAAGGGATTTCCGCGACCGTCTCCGGCCGGGGGGCGTCCGGGGCCGGAACCATCTCCAGGGTGATCTTCCCCGCCCGCTCCAGGTGGACCTCGTCTCCCCACGCCAGGGTATGCAGGACGGTCTCCAGCTCGTGGTACCCGTCTTCCCGCCTGCGCAGGATCCGGAGACCCAGGTTGATCTTTGCCGGGGCGTCGAGCCTGAGGCGTTCCGGCACGGAGCTAACCGGCGGAGGTGAGGGACCGCTCGGCGGTCTCGGCCAGGATATGGAGGAGGACCAGGTGTTTCTCCTGGATCAGGTCGGTGTCCCGGCTGGGGACGGAAACGCACACCTCGGCGCTCTGCGCCATCCTCCCCCCCCCCTCACCGGTGAGGGCAACGGTGGACATCCCCTCTTCACGGGCCCACTCCAGGACCCCCACCACGTTGGGAGAGTCCCCGGAGGTGGAGAGGCCGATGAGCACGTCCCCCGCCCGCATGAGGGCCTCGGCCTGACGACGGAAGACCTCCTCGAAGCCGTAATCGTTCCCGATGGCCGTGAGGGCGGAGGTGTCGGTGGTGAGGGCCGCAGACGGGAGGGCCCCCCGTTCCCGCTTGAAACGTCCCACAAGCTCGGCGGCGAAGTGCTGCGCCTGCGCGGCACTGCCCCCGTTGCCGCAGACGAAGACGGTCCGGCCCTCCCGAACCGCCCGGCTCACCATCTCACAGACGGTCAGGAAGGACTCCTGGATCCCGTCGTACCAGTCCGGCTCGAAGGCGCTCCGCCGGCCCAGCTCGTGGGCCAGCAGCGCACTCAGCTCCGTATGGTCGGGATGGTCAGACACTGGTGTCTCCTTCCGCTTCCTCGCTGAGGCGACCGCTCCGGTACGGCTTCAGGTCGACGGTGACGAAGGCGTATCCCGCCCCCCTCACTCCTTCGAACACCCGGTGTCGGAGTCCGGCGTCGCCGAGACGATCCCGCTCCTCCTCGGCCACTTCCAGGCGGGCCAGGTCCCCGTGGTGGCGGACCCGGAAGACCCGGAAGCCCTCATCCCAGAGGACCTCTTCCGCCCGTTCCACCCGCTGGAGGCGTTCGGATGTCACTGTGGTGCCGGGGGGGATCCTGCTGGCCAGACAGGCCAGGGCGGGTTTATCCCAGGTCTCCAGACCCCACGCCCGGCTCACCACCCGTATCTCCTCCTTGCCCAGACCACACGCCAGGAGGGGGCTCTCCACGTCCAGCTCCTCCGCTGCCCGGAGACCGGGCCGCCACTCATCCACATCGTCCGCGTTGGTCCCGTTCACCACCGTCTCCCAGCCTCCCTCCGAGAAGGTCCGGCGGAGGACGGTGTAGAGTTCCTGCTTGCAGAAGTAGCATCGGTCCCCCCGATTGGCCGCATATCCCTCCCGTTCCACCTCCCGGGTAGGGACGGCCCGGACCGGGACGTCGTGATCGGCTGCGAACCGCATGGCGGCCCTCAGCTCGCGCCGGGGCAGGCTCGGGGAGTCCGCGACCACGGCCAGGACCCCTTCGGCCCCCAGGACCCTCCGTGCGGCCACCGCTACCAGGGCGCTGTCCACCCCTCCGGAATAGGCCACCAGAACGGGCCCTCTCCCCCGGAACCACGCTTCCAGACAGCGTGCCTTCTCCTCCGCCTCCCCGCTGAGACGCGGCCCGATCACGTCATCATGCTCCCGAGGGAGGGCCCTTCCGCTCACGGGCCCCCGTCCCCTTCTCCACCGCCCGCCTCTACCCGTTCCGCGTACCACGGTACGATCTCCCCCCCCAGGATCTGAAGGAGGAAGACGGTGTCGTTCACCCTTCCCCGCGTGAGGTCCACCGGCCCGGCGGCCCCCTCGAAGGCCTCCACCCCTGCCAGCCAGTCCCGCATGCGGCGGCGGCGTGTTCTCTGGTCCTCTACCTCCTCGCCCACCATCCGCCATGCGGCCAGGGCCAGCCGCGCGGCGTCATAGGCGAAGACGGCCGAGCGCTCCGGCTGGCGCTGGTAGGCCGCATAGAAGCGGTTCGCGTACTCGGTCCGGGTGACGCTGGTCATGTCCGCGGAGTAGGCGTCGGTGAAGATCGCTCCCTCCACGTAGTTCCCGCCGGAAAGGACCACGTCGTACGAGTTCCAGGTGGCGCCCCCGAGCAGGGTGCTGAGGAAATAGAAGAAGTTGGCCTGCACCGCGATGTTCGCCACATCCTCGGACGATATGCCCGGCACCACCAGGGCGTCGAGGCTCCCCACCGGGACCAGGGCACCCGTTGTGTCCCGGTTCGCCTCTTGGAGGACCTCCTCGTCCGTGAGATCGAAGTCGGTCGTGTCCGCGAGGCTCAGCCGGAGGGCCTCACGCCGGATCGCCTCCAGCTGGGGCTGGAAGTCCTGGGTCTCCGGGAAATAGACCTGGTGGGCGATCACGCTCCCCCCCCGCTCCTCGACCCGGCTCATGAACGTCTCTGCGAAGTCGGGACCGCTCCCGGTCACCGGGTTGAGCACGGCGAAGGTGCGGAAGCCCATGCTGTCCACCGCGGCGTCCGCCAGGTAACGGGCCTGGATGCGGCTGGCGGCCTGGAGCTGGAAGACGTTCTCACCCAGGGCGGGCGGTGTCGACCCCTGTGTGAAGGGGAGGAGGATGGGGACATCCATCCCCTCGGCCTGACCCGCTGCCACCAGCGCCAGTTCCTCCACGCAGGGACCCAGAAGGATATGGGCCCCCTCGTCGCGGATCAGGGCAAGGGCCCCCCGGACCGTCCCGTCCAGGGTGCCCCGGGTGTCGCGATAGGCGACCCGGACATCCACCTCCGATTCCCCCACGGCCAGCCGCACCGCGTCCACGATGCGCTGACCCTCCCGGGAATCCGCCCCGGTGAGGGGGGTCAGCACCCCCAGGACCAGACCGGAGGGCCCGGTCCGGGTGAGCCGGCTCTCCAGGTCCTCCATCGTCCGAGCCGTGTCCGGATCGTATCCATCGGTCGGCTCCTCCTCCCGCACCCGCTCCAGCAGGCGCCGGGCCCGCCCGATGTCCCCCCGGTCGGCCAGTTCGGAGGCGGCGGTGAGGGTGAGCCATGCCTTCAGGTCCGAACCGCTCAGCTCGGTCCCCAGCCTCTGGATGTCGGAGGGCTCCAGCCTGCTGACCAGCAGCCCGGCGAAGGCGTCCCGGGCGGCCTGGCCGATCCGTCCCTCCGGGCCCTCACGGACGGCGCGCGCGTACGCACCCGCCGCCTCGTAGTATCGGCCGGCCCGGGCATGGGCCCTCCCTTCCAGCCACAACCGCTCCAGGATGTAGGGTCCGTCGGGGAATTCCCGTTCCAGGGCGCCCAGGGCCTGGAGAGCGGCTTCCGGGCTGTCCCCCCCCAGGTGGGAGGCGGCCAGCAGGAGCCAGCCCGAGGCCCTCCTGCTGCCGAGCGCTCCCGACTGGAGGGAGGCCTGGAGGATATCCGCGGCCCTGAGATAGCGGCCCTGCCTGTAAAGGGCCAGGGCCTGCTCATAGGGCTCATCGCTCTGGGGGTCCTGCCGGGCGGCCGTCCCGGGCGCGGGACGGGCCGAGGCGGGGGGGGCGAGCGCAGCGGTCAGCAGCACCGTCAGCAGCAGGGACAGGATGTGATTCCTCTTCATTCCGTACTCATTCCACTGTCACGCTCTTGGCCAGGTTCCGGGGCTGGTCGACGTCACATCCCCGCTGCACGGCAACGTAGTAAGAGAGGAGCTGGAGCGGTATGACCGAGAGGAGCGGGTAGAAGCATTCCAGGGTCCTGGGGATGTAGACCACCCAGTCCGCCAGTCCCGCGATCTGTTCGTCCTCCTCCGTGGCCACCGCCAGGACCCTCCCCTTCCGGGCCCTGATCTCCTCGATGTTGCTGATCACCTTCTCGTAGACGCTGTCTCCGGGCACCAGCACCACCACCGGCATGTCCTCGTCGATGAGGGCGATGGGCCCGTGCTTCATCTCCGCCGCCGGGTACCCCTCGGCATGCAGATACGAGATCTCCTTCAGTTTCAGGGCGCCTTCCAGCGCCACCGGGAAGTTGTATCCCCTTCCCAGGTAGAGCGCGTTCCCGGCCCCGGCGAACTCATCGGCCAGCCGCTGGATCCCCTCGGTGTCCTCCAGGATCCGCCGGATCTTGCCCGGGATCCGCACCAGTTCGGTGAGCAGTTCCTGGCTCCGCTTGCGGCTCAGGCTCCCCCGCAGCCGCCCCATGAGGATGGCGATCTGACTCAGCACCGCCGCCTGACTGGTGAACGCCTTGGTGGAGGCCACGCCGATCTCGGGACCGGCATGGATGTACACCCCGGCGTCTGTCTCCCGGGCGATGGTGGAACCCACCACGTTCACCACACCCAGACCCGGCATCCCCTCTTCCCGGGCCAGGCGCAGGGCGGCCAGGGTGTCGGCCGTCTCCCCCGACTGGCTGACGGCGAAGAGGAGGCTCTCGGGTGTGAAGACCGGGTTCGCGTACCTGAACTCCGAGGCGTACTCCACCTCCACCGGGACGCGGGCGAAGTCCTCGATGAGCCGCCTGCCGATCAGGCTGGCGTGCCAGGAGGTCCCGCAGGCGGTGAAGATGACCCTCCGGGCACGGGTGAGGAGGTCCTTCACATCCTCCAGACCGCCCAGCTTCACCTCACCCTCGTCCGGGCGGGCTCGGCCCCTCATGGCGTCGGTGAGGGTGTCGGGCTGCTCGTAGATCTCCTTGAGCATGAAGTGGTCGAAGCCGCCCTTCTCGATGCGGTCCAGCTCCCAGTCGATGACCTTCACCTCGGGGCTGAGGGTCTCGTTCTCCAATGTCTTGATGACGTAGCCCCCGGGGGTGAGGACGGCCATCTCGTCGTCGTTCAGGTAGATGATGTCCCGCGTGAACTCGGCGAAGGCAGCGGCATCTGAACCCACGAAGTACTCGTCCTCACCGACCCCCACCACCAGGGGACTCCCCCTCCGGGCCGCCACCAGGGTTCCGGGATGCAGGGCGTCGATGATCGCGATACCGAAGGCGCCCTCCGCCTCCCCGAGAGCGAGGCGCACCGCCTCGTCCAGACCGTGGCCATGCTGGTCGGTGAGGTACTCCTCCACCATGTGGGCGAGGACCTCGGTGTCGGTGTCGGTGCGGAAGGTGTGCCCCCGCTCGGTCAGGAGGGTGCGGAGGGTCTGGTAGTTCTCGATGATGCCGTTGTGGACCAGGGCCAGGCGTCCGGTGCAGTCGGCGTGGGGGTGGGCGTTGCGGTCGTTGGGGAGGCCGTGGGTGGCCCAGCGGGTGTGGGCGATCCCCACCGTACCGCTCAGGTCCTCACCCCGGGTACGCCGTTCCAGTTCCCGGAGCTTCCCCGCCGCCTTGATGACCGACAGGCTCCCGTTCCGCTGGACGGCGATGCCCGCGGAATCATACCCCCGGTATTCCAGGCGCTTGAGTCCGCCCAGCAGGATCTCACGCTGCGGACGAGGGCCTACATATCCTACGATACCGCACATATGGACTCCTTACCGCTCTTCGGCCGCCCGATCCCTGCAGGTCCAGAGCCGCTCCCGGTCCTCCGGCCGTTTCAGGACAGCCAGTACAGGTCCTATCAGCATATGCGATCCCATGGCGAGTACAAGTCCGCCGGGCCCGGCATGGGGGAGGGCCGCTGAGATCGCAGTCACCGGGTCGGGGGCGGTGAGGACCTCGGTCTCGAGCCCCAGCTCACCTCTCAGCAGGCGGGCGGTCCCGGCCACCTCCTCCGGATCCCTCGCCCGCGTGCCCGGCCAGGTGGTCGTCACCACGGCCGATACCGACCCGATGAGGGGACGCAGGAACCCCCGCACGTCCTTGTCGTCGGCCAGCGCCGTGACCAGCGCCTTCCTCCTGCCCGGTGCCCGGATCGACAGCTCCCTGGCCGCCGCTTCCGAGGCGAGGGGGTTGTGTCCCACGTCCAGCAGCAGGTCGGGACAGTCCGTCGGACCCTCGATACACTGCATCCGTCCGGGCCATCGGACCGATCCGAGCCCGTCCCGGATCGCCTCCGTGCCGATCCGCATGCCCAGCTTCCGCATGCAGGCCACGCACGCCAGGGCGGTGGTGATGTTGTTGAGTATGTGCTCTCCCGCGAGGGGGATCGACCAGTCGAACTTAACCGGCCCGCCCCCCAGGACCACAGGGTCGGCGGCCCAGTCGAGCCACTGGGCCCTCCCGGTGAGTCCCCACCGGGTGTCCGGCCGTCCCGTCACCCGGACCACCTCTTCTGAACGCACGGCCCGCGTACCTCGCTCCCGTGCCTGTGCCACCAGGGCGGCCCGGACCGGCGCGGTCCCCGGTCCCAGCACCAGGGGCGAACCCCGCCGGGCGATGGCACCCTTCTCCCGTGCGATGCCGTCCAGGTCGGTACCCAGCTCCCGGGTGTGGTCCCGTCCCACCGCCGTGACGGCCGTGACCTCGGCACGGCAGATACGGGTCGCATCCAGCCTCCCTCCCAGCCCCACCTCCACCACCCCCCAGTCCACCCGACTTTTGCGGAAGTGCCAGAACGCCGCCAGGGTCACCGCCTCGAAGGGGGTGATCTCGATGCCGCCGGCGGCATCGTGGACCGCCTGGAGGGAGGCCGCCAGATCCGGTTCGGCGATGGGATGGCCCCCGACGGATATCCGTTCCGGCCAGTCGATGAGATGGGGTGAGGTGTACCTGCCCACCCTGCACCCGGCACCGGCCAGGATGGTGTCGAGGATTGCGGCCACCGTCCCCTTCCCGTTGGTACCCGCGATGAGGACGGAGGGGTAGGCCTGGTGAGGGGCACCCAGCCGGGCGGAGACCGCCTCGACCCTCTCAAGCCCCAGGATCATGCCGCGGCGCTTGAGTGCCTCGAGCCATCCCCGGGCCTCTGCCGGGGTCCAGGATCGTTCGGCCATGTTCAGTCCGACCCGCTGCTGTCTTCGGGTATCCGGCCGTCCACGAGGTGGGCGAGGAGGCGGGCGACCGTGGGTCTCAACTCGTCCCGCCGGGCGATGATGTCCACGAAGCCGTGTTCGAGGAGGAACTCACTGGTCTGGAAACCTTCCGGCAGGTCCTGGCCTATGGTCTCCTTGATGACCCTGGGCCCGGCGAACCCGATGAGAGCCCCCGGTTCGGCCACGATCACGTCTCCCAGCATGGCGAAGGATGCGGTGACGCCGCCGGTGGTGGGGTGGGTGAGGATGCTGATGAAAGGGGGTCCGGCCTGGCGGTGCCGCCCCAGCAGGGCACTGGTCTTGGCCATCTGCATCAGGCTGTAGAGGCCCTCCTGCATGCGGGCCCCCCCCGAGGCGGAGAGGATGATCAGCGGGAGACCTCGCTGTGTGGCCTGCCGGGTGGCCCGGGCGATCTTCTCCCCCACGGCGGATCCCATGCTCCCGCCCAGGAAGCTGAAATCCAGGATGGCCACCACCACCCGGCGGCCATCGAGGCGGGCGAGACCGGTCTTCACCGCCTCTTCCATGCCGGTCTTCTCCCGTGCCTTCTCGAGGCGGTCGGTGTACTTCTTCGAGTCAACGAAGCCCAGGGGGTCCTTCGAGCGGATCCCCGGGTCGAACTCCTCCTCCAGGCCGTCGTCGGTGAGGATCTCCAGGTACTCCCCGGCGCCGATCCGGAAGTGGTGCCCGCAGTTGTCGCAGATGTGGCTGTGCTCTTCGAGGGCCTTGCGGTATATGATCTCGCCGCACTGCTCGCACTTGGTCCACAGGCCCCTGGGGACCTCCAACCGCTCGCCGCCCTGCAGTTTCCTGCGTACTTTCTTGAACCAGCCCATACGCTCGCTTCGTCTTGGGGTTATACCAGAAGCATCGGCAGTGCTTCGCGGAGCAGCCGGGCGAGTCTGGGCTGTGCCCGCGAAGCTGCTTCCACGACCTCCGCGTGGTCCACGGCATCCTCCCTGGCGGCACCTATCACGTTGGTGACCAGGCTGATCCCCGTCACCTCCATCTCCATCGTCCAGGCGGCGAGCGCCTCGGGAGCCAGGGACATGGCGGCCACGCGGGCCCCGGCCCGGCGTCCCATGGCCGCTTCGGCGGCGGTCTCGTAGGCGGGCCCGGTCACGCACAGCAGGGTCCCGCCCGAGAGCTCCACGCCGCTTTTCCGAGCGGCTTCCCGCACGATCCGGCGGCCGCGCGGTGAGTACCCGTTCCTTCTCCCGGAAGGCCGAACCCCCTGGAGACGGCCCGGGAGGTCCGGTCCCTGCATGAAGATATGGTCGTCCACCAGGACCAGATCTCCCGCCTGTAACGTGGGATCCAGGGCCCCTGCCGAGTTGGTCAGCAGGACCAGGCGGACGCCCAGTGCGCGGGCCGTTTCCAGGGGTCGCAGCACCCCATCGTAGGAGCGGGATTCATAATAGTGGTGCCTTCCGGCCATCACCAAGACATTCTCCCCGGCCTCGGAGAACATGCTCAGACACCCCCCGTGGCCCTCCACACCCGGTTTCTCCCAGCCCGGGACCTCCTCGTAGGGGAGGGCGACCCGGACCCGGTCCTGCCAGGGGCTGCGCTGCCCGCTTCCGAGCACCACCAGGAGACCGGCCCGGCTGATACCCGCGGAAGCCAGTGCCTCCACCGCCTCCTCCAGCCCCGGACGTCCTGCCCCGTTCTCAGCGTGCACGGGATGCCGGCGGGGCGATCACGGTCCCCAGATAGTAGGGTGAGGTCCTCACCGGGTCCTCCTCCTCCCCTCCGAGGAGGCGTCCCGCTCCCAGGGAGGCCATGTGCTGGGGGTCGGCCCTGCGTGTGTCCGCTACCAGCTCCAGGTCGGAGGGGACCTCCCCCTCCAGCCGGCGCGCGAGGGTGCGCACACCCGGCCCCACCAGGCGGGAGGGACGCGGAACCAGACCGGGAAGGGCCGGG
>JAWOFN010000135.1:0-10497 GCA_046497505.1 bacterium
AATGAACCGGGCGGGATCACATCCCGATAGCGGACACAGATCCGGCTCTCAGTTCACCAGGGCATTGAAGACCAGCTTGTAGGTCCCGTGGGTCTGATGCCGATGCTGGGGACGGAAGCCGATGAGGTAGACCAGCCCCTCCCCATGCGGCACGGAGAGGACCGCGGCCTTCTCGGCGATGGTCTCCTCCCCCAGCAGCCATCCGCTCTGCAGGATGTCTCTCTCCGGATACGTGACGATGCGCCGGATGCCCTCGCTGTCGGACCCCGGGATGGTCTCGTAGACCTGCCCGCCGCCCCGGAAGAGGGCCAGGGCGTCCTCCGGCATCCCGTAGGCGAAGGGGTCGTCGTTCTCCACCTCGATCTTCAGCGTGGACCCCGGTGCCCAGAACTCATCGCCCCACACCCCCTCCACCACGTTGCGGACCGGCAGGCCGAACTCCTCGATGGGCAGGTCACCGGCCTCGGAGAAGGCCATGAGGGTGCCTCCGTTCCTCACGAACTCCTCCAGGGACTGCACCCCTTCCCTGCCGAAACCCGACCGGTAGTCCGGAGGTACGCGACCGACGTCCAGCCAGCGTGCGTAGGGCCCCGTGGTCCCCTCCTCCACACCCATCATCATGATCTTCGAGTCCTCGGGCAGGATGATGACGTCCCACTTCGCATGGAGGTCCCCAGCCAGGATCTGCTCGTCCCGAAGGCTCGTGTAGGGGAACCCGAAGTCCTCCAGCATGAGGCGGGTCCAGCCCTCGTCCATGTTCCCGCCCCAGTAGCGGCGGTACATGCCGATGCGCTGACGGCGGATGGGATGGCTGATCCCGGTCACGTCCTGGTCGAGGGGCATGAAGTCCACGCCGGTCTCCGCAGCGATCCGGACTGCATCCGCCTGCGAGATCCCGCCGGTGGCCACGAAGTCCCCGGTCTTCACCCCGTTGCCGTCCTCGTCCACCCTGCGCATCTCGGCGCCCGCCTCGAAAAGGAGGTTCACGGCATGGAACGCGTCGTTGAGCCTTCCGTCCACCACGTACCCCCGCGCGCCCCGATCCACCTCCCCTTCGGGATCGATCCACCCCCTCACCTCCGTCAACCGGGCCTCCAACGGGGTCTCAACCGGGTCCGCCCTCACGCCCATGAACTCGGCGAAGTTGTCGGTTGAGAGGTCGTACGGGCGTATGGGACCCCCGTCCCGGTCCCGGGTGAAGGTGTTGTCCGGGTAGAAGGTCCGACCCAGGACCCACCGGATGAGACCCCGCTTGGGCTGGGCCAGGGAGACGACGTAGCTGCCGGGCCCGTATACCTGTCCCTCGTGGACGAACTCCTCCGGTACCTGCTCCACGGTCACACCCTGCCCCAGGAGCTTGTTGATCAGCTTCTTCATGGTGAGGGGGTCGTGCTGCCGAGCCGGGATCACGTAGGCCTTGACCTCTCCTTCCCGCCCCCGCTGGGTCTGCCGCCGGGCCTTGTTGAAGGCGTTTTTCAGGAGCGTCTCCCGGTGTCTGGACGCCAGCTCCAGGGGGGAGAGGGAGGCGATCTTCTGGAGATCCACGATGTCCCGTACGTGCCACCATCCGCCGGGCCAGGGGTTGGGGAAGGTCACCTGGGCCTCGTACTCCGGGAAGCCCCGGGAGCCCCGGAGCTGGTCGGGCTGGATGTAGACGGGCGTGGCCAGACGGGCGCTGGCCCCTTCGGTGAGCATCCCGGCGATGTTGTGGAAGGGTGTGATCCAATGGAACCCGAAGTGTCCCCATCCCGAGTAGATGGCACCACCGATCACCCCGGAGAGTCCCGCCTGGTCCATCTTGTAGCCCATGAAGCCGCCCCACCAGTCCATCTCCCGCCATACCAGGGGGTCCGCCCCGGGACGGATCGGCTCAGCATAGGGGGGGATCGCCATCCGGGCCGTGGTGGAGCCCATCTGATGATGATCGATATAGCCCTGGGGGACCCATTCCCTGAAGAGGATCTCCGCCCCGTACTCCGACTCCACCGTGTTCGTCATGAACGCGTCACGGTTGTTGTCGTGGCCGATGTAGGGATGATAGAGGACCGGCAGGCCGGTCCCTTCGTATTCGGTCCCCACCCACCGGTCGTACCACTCGGTGACCATGATCTCCCCGTCGGGGTTGAAGCAGGGGATCATGATGGCGACGGTGTTCTCCAGGATCCCGAGCATCTCCTCATCGTCCCGGGTGGCCATATCGTGGACGACCTCGGCGATGGTCTGACTCGCCGCCACCTCCGAGGAGTGGAGGCCGTAGCTCTGGACGAAGACCACCCTCCCGTTCTGGATCGCGTGCTCGATCTCCGCCTCCGAGTGCCCCCGGGGATCCTGCAGGACGGCGTTCAGCCGCTTCAGCTCCTCCAGGTCGGCCAGGTTCGCCGGTGAGGAGATGAAGAGAGCGATGAAGCGGTTCCCCAGCGTGCTGGCCCCCATGTCCCGGACGAGGACCCGGTCGCTCTCCTCGCCGATGAGGTCGTAGTACTCCAGCAGCTCGTCCCAGTGGGCCAGCTTGCGGTCGGCCCCCATCCGGAACCCGAAGAACTCCTCCGGCGAGGGGATGTCCTGGGCGACCGCTGTGGTCGCTGAGCCGAGTGCGAGTGTGAGCAGGAGGGGAAAGAGGAGCAGGACGCGGACGAGGCGGCGCACGTTCATGGGATCCTCCCGGGGTTCACGGTCAGGCCGTTGCCTTACAGCCTAGAAAGGTGCTGAAGCCGTCCGTACCGGCGGCTCTGCGATCGTGTCTGCCCATCCCTCATCCAGCCAGGGTATCCGCGATCCAGGTTGAGTGGGCGTCGACCCGTGTGAATATGGACACCCCCAGGAAGGGATCTTGACCCTCGGGGGCCACATCTGCTGAGACTCCCAGTACCACCGGGTCGGTCGGGTCATCGACCGCGATGATCCCGGATGCCCCGAGGCATAATCCCGAGGCGGTAATGAACGTGGTCAGATAGATCCCGGAGATCTCCAGGGCCGCCCGTTTCTTGAGTCCCGTCAGGCTGGCGTCGAATCCGGCCGTTCGGATGGTCTGCCCGGCCGAACTGCTCATGTCCGTGACATTCCATTGGGCAGGTGCGATATCGGTGACCGGTTCCTCGAGATGCACCAGGGCGATGTCGTACTCATTGGAGCCGGAATACGACGGATGGATGATGATCTGGTCGATCCCGTACAGATCGCCCTCGGCGGGCACGGCACCTGAATCCCCGTGATCCGCGTCGTTCCCGCCGACATAGAACACCGTGTTCGAGGCGTCGGGGACCCGGCCGAAGTAGTCCGCATCATCCGTGAAACAGTGTGCCGCCGTCAGGACCCAGTTCGGATCGATGAGTACGCCGGTGCCGTAGGGACCGTAGTACTCATCGGCATCAGAGAAACACAACGCACCTATGGGCTCCCAACCGGCCGAGACGTTGGTCCCTCGTGAATAGGCCTGGGTGTCGAACTCCCAGCCGCCCTGGTCACCCTCGGCACGACCCGCCGATACGGGATCTGCACTCACCCTGACATCATAGCTCGTATGGGGACGCAGACCGGTCAACGTCACCGTGTGCAGCAGCCCGTCCGCATCCCCCGTCCCGGCCGTCTGCAAGCCAAAGAAACGGTACGGACCGTAGCGGACGATACAATCGGACGCCGTGTCCGTCTCCCATGAGAGGGACATGGATCCATCCATCTTGTCCGTCTGCACCATGCCGCTGATCGTCACCGCGGCTGGTGTCACCGTTATCCCGATGCTGTCGGTCCCCGTTCCCCCGCCATCGTCGGTAACGACCAGTGTGACGCTGAAATCACTGATGCTCGAGTAGCTGTGACTCACCGTGCTCCCGGAATCGGTCGCCCCGTCGCCGAAATCCCATGCCCAGGAGACGATCTCACCCCCCTCGGCCTCGCTGCCCGTCCCATCGAAATCTATGGAGACACCGGCCTCCACGCTCGCGGCGGATGCAGAGATGCGGGCGATGGGCGGGGTGCTCGAGTCCGTGCTGCCGCATCCGGAGACCATGAAGACCGTGATGATCGCCATCGTCGGGAGGGTCAGATTGCCCCTGAGGGCGCTGCGCAAAGCCTTCATTCCTCTATCTCCTATGTTCGACTCATCAGGACGATCGAGCTGAGGGTACCGGATTTCCCGCCCCCACGTCAGCATGTGATCTCCACTCAGCCGGCCGGTTCTCCACGGACCCGCATGCCGCAGCAGGACTGCCCGCCCGGCGGGCCCGGGCAGGGACTAGCGCACCGTCACCGTCGCCGACGGCCACCCGCCCCGTGTGGAACGCACACTGATCTCGGCCTCGCCCGTGCCGCGAACGATCCAGGAGACCTGCTGCACCCGCTGCCACGGTCCCGGCCCCCCGCGCTCTTTCGAGAAGAAGGGATCCTCTCCGTCGTCCCCGGTGAAGGTACCTGCGAAGTAGCTCAGCTCCTGGGTACGGGCATTGGTCTGTTCGGTGATGTACGCGGTCCCGTAGAGGGGGATCTCGTGCTCGTGCCGTATGGTCTCCCCCTCCACCAGTTCGACTCCCGGCCCCGGATCCAGGGTGGCCTGGGTACGCCGGACGATCTTGATCATGTGGGCCTGCTTGGTCGCATCTGGGGTAAAGCCCCTGTTCTCGATCGTGGCAGTGATCGTGCGGGTCTCATCCGGGTTGCGGGTCACCTCCACGCCGGTGATGACCAGACGCGGCAGGGACTCGGCCAGATAGAAGTTGAATGCGTTCTGCCTCTCGACGACGTCCTTCAGGACGGCCGGGGGGGGGTTCTGCTGCCAGAACTTGTAGTTCCAGCCTCCGATCTCCACCTCTCCGAGGTCGGGGTGGTCGAACGGTTCCCAGTCGATGAAGATACCTTCGAACCCGGGTGTGTCGTCATGCGCGTGCAGGGCGTCCAGGTCGTCGATCTCGCCGTCATCGTTGTAGTCCTCGAGGTAGTCCTCGCGCATCTCTCCCCACAGCTCGTCTCCATACCAGAACGCGCCGTACTGGAAGTAGCCCCAGTCGAGGCTGTGCCCCAGGATGTTGGATTGGCGCAGGACGGGGAAGCTCCGCCGCGAGGAGTAGACCTCGTGGGTGTCACCGGCCCAGGTGTAGCCGGTGCGCTCGAGCCCCTCCTCGTCGAAGTGCCGCACGTATGCTTCGTCCATGCCCCACATCGACTCGCCGGTGGCCGAGCTGGAAGGCCCCCGCAGGATCATCGGTACGGCCGTGTGCATGGTCTGGGCGATCGAGATGTTCGAGTTGGCCAGCAGGAACTGGAAGAGGCTGCGGATCTCGGGCTCCGAATAGGGGTATTGGCTGCCCCCTCTCTGGGTGAAGCCGTGGCCGGTGTCTTCACTCATCGGCCGCCAGGCATGGCTGTCCTGACGGTGCAGGTCGAGTCCCCCGATCGTGTCGGAGTTGATCCGGCCGTCGCCGTCGACATCTATCCCCTCCGAATACATCACATAATCACCCTCACCATCACGTGCGCGGGTCATCAGCCGGCCGGAGGGATCCCGCGGATCCTTCTGATGGGTACCGTTGCCCTCTCCGACGTACTGACGCATCTGCGTGATGTATCCGTCGCCGTCCAGGTCCTGCTCGATGTCGTCGTCGGCGATCCCGCTCCTGTTCTGGTCATAGGGACGGTTGGTGGAACGGTTGCGGTGCACCGTGTTCAGGTAGAGTTCGGCCCCGTCGGGGTTCTCCATCGGCTGCAGGTAGTAGACGTAATGGTCCACGAGTTCGGTCAGCCCGGGATCGCTGTCGTAGCCGGTGATCAGCCGGTGGGCGAAATCCATCACCGCCACCGTACCGGTGACCTCCCCGGAGTGCCGCCCGCCCCCCATCCACATGGCCGGCTTGCGGGTACGGTGGCCGGTCTCCTCATTGGTGACGGCAAGCACCCAGATGTCGCGTCCCTCGTAGGTCTTGCCTATCGAGATCACCTCGGTCAGGCCGGGATAGGCCCGGTTCCACCGGTCCAGCCAGGAGATGACTTCGCTGTAGGTGAAATAGTGGGAGGCGTCGAACTCCCCGAGCACCCGGGGGCTGGTCTCCTCGTAGTCGAAGCGATATATGATGGCATCGGCGGTGCCCGGGACGTTGCGGCGCACCATGTACGGCACCCCCGGCCGTTCCAGGCTGCTCACGTTCCTGATGTCCTCACTCATATAGGAGATGGACCGGGAGGGACCCTGCTCCTGCAGGTTAGCCGATCCGGGAACATATGTCGCGGCCCCTATCACCAGGACGGCGCCGACCACGGTGACGACCTTCTTCATGTTGTCCTCCGCACCTTGATTTGCTGGTTCCGACCCGCCCCGCTCACACGAGCGCCCGCTCTGCGAGGGCGCGGTGCGGCTGAGGGCTCAGGCCCATTATCCGGCCTATGCTGTCGATGTCAATACAACCACGGTCATGGTATGCTTGAGTCGGGCGAAGATCGCAGAGTCGGCCCCCCCATGACGTCTATCGGAGGGACCCGTGGAGCGCGCCAACGAGACCGGCTTCCAGGCGGGGCACGAAGTCACCGGGCGTTCGGCCAGAGAAGACCTGCGGGCAGGACGCCCGCCGGCCGGGGTGATGGCCGTGTTATCATTCCTCCCCGGCATCGGCTGAGCCGAACACCTTCCGCAGGAGCGGGGTCACCCTCGCCGAGGCATCGGTCCGTATCCTGTGTTCCTGCTCTGCGATCTTCAGGAAAAGGCCGTCCAGGGCCTTCCGGGTGAGGAAATCGTCGAGGTCGGTGTCCACCGATCCGAGTCCGGCCAATCGCCCCCCAGCACTGTCGGCAAGACGGTTCCATGAGCCGGTCAGGGACTCCCATGAATCCTTGGTGGAGATATCGCCGACGATCTCCCGCGAGGTGGACGCCGCGATCCTGGGCTGGTAGAGGGCATAGAGCTCCTCCCCGGTGGTCCGGCGCAGGTATTCGGTGGCCGCGTCCTCCTCCCCCCTCAGGATCCCCCATGCATCGGCGATGGTCATCTCGGTGATCGCCGAGACGAACACAGGTGCCGCCTCCCTAGCGGCATCCTCTGCCGCCCGGTTGATCCGGATGACGACATCCTCGACGAGTCTCTCGCCCCCGGGTATGCGGGAGATGTTGTCGACGATCATCCCGGCTTCCTCAGGAAGAGCTATCCTGAGGACGGCGTCTCCATAGTAGCCGTCCCGGGCCGAGAGTTCCTCCGCCGCGTTCCGGGCCCCCGTGGTCAGTGCCTGCTTCAGCCCCTCCGCCACCTCCTGTTCGGTCAGAGGGGCCGAACTCGCATCCTCCAGGACCTTGAGGGCCTCGGCACAGCCGGTCAGGAGCGTGACGGCCATCACGATGGATAGGACCCGTGTTCTCATCTTCATCCTTCTCCCCTGTCTTCCAGCAGGCGGTCGTTCGCTCGCAGCCGAACGAGGGCGGCGGCTTCGAGCCGGCAGGACATACGGTAGCCCATGCCGCGCGGTTCTGGGAAGCCCAACCACGGGAGGGATACTCCGTTTCGCGCTGAGGCGGCCTGTTCGGGGCACCCCCCTCGTCACGGCCCCCTCCCCCCTCGAGGCGGGGTATGTCCGGAGTCGTGTCCCAGGGAACTACTGGGCGTTGATACCGCCGGTTCCTGGGGGTAGTCTGATGCCTGTACCCAACTGAAGCTGCAGTCGCCACAGGGAGCAGACAGAGCCATGCTACGAAACCACTGCCGCTGGTTCCTCCTTCCCATCCTGGTCGTCCTGATGGCGGTCCCCGCCGCCGCACAGCAGGAAGGGGAGCAGGAACCGGAGAAGACCTTCACCGACATCCGAGTCTGCGAATACACTCCCACCAAGGACCAGGCGGGTACCGGTACCTGCTGGTGTTTCTCGGCGATCTCCTTCCTGGAATCCGAACTCCTGCGGCTCGACCGGGGCACCTGGGACCTCTCCGAGATGTTCGTCGTGAACCACGTCTACAGGGACAAGGCCGACTACTACGTGCGCATGCACGGCAACAACCGGTTCGGCCCCGGGGCCCTCGGTCATGATGTCTTCTATACCATCCGGGACCACGGCATCGTCCCGGAGGAGGACTACCCGGGGCTATGGGAGTACGAGGAGGCGCACAACCACTCCGAGCTCCACCGGGTCCTCACCGGGTACGTGGACGGTGTGCTGGGAGGACGCGGCGGTCCCACACCCAAGTGGGATGCCGGCTGCCGGGCGATCGTGGACACCTACCTGGGATCGATCCCTGACCGGATCCAGGTCGAGGGCCGCACCCTCACACCCGAAGAGTTCGCCGACGATGTCATGGGTCTCGACATGTCGGACTACGTGGAGATCACCTCCTTCTCCCACATGCCCTTCTACGAGACGGTCTGCCTGCTGGTGCCCGACAACTGGGTACGCGACCCCAACACGTGGAACCTGCCGGTGGATGATGTGATGCGGATCCTGGAGAATTCGCTCAGGAACGGCTACACCGCCGTCTACGGCGGTGATGTGAGCGAGCGGAGCTTCGACCAGGAGAAGGGATACGCCACGTGGCGTGAGGGGGAGACGATCTCCCAGGAGGACCGGCAGGAGATGTGGGACCGCTGGACCACCACCGACGACCACGGGATGCACGTCGTGGGCATCTCGCAGGACGAGGAGGGCACCACCTTCTACCGGGTGAAGAACTCCTGGGGTCCGGACGAGGGTCCCCATGGCGGTCATATCTACATGTCGGAGAACTTCATCCGGGCCAAGTTCGACCTGATCACCGTCCACGTCGACACCATCCCGGACGATATCAGGGCGAAGATGGCCCTGCCGTAGACCGCGACCGCGGGAAGGCCGCGGACGGACCACGCCGTCCGCGGCCGTCACCGCACAGATACACAGGGACTCGGTCCCCCCCCTCGAAGCGCTCGATATCGCGGCCCAGATCGGACAGGCACTGGCCTGCGCTGATCTGCTCCGATTGGCTGCCCGAGTCGCGACAGGAATGCCCCCTTCTTCCGACCTGCTCTGTGAATCGGCCTTTCTACAGGTTCCCTGGAGGCTACCTTGAGCGAGTCACCGCCTACGGGAGCATGTGGGGATGGACATCTCGCTGGACTGCATACCGTGCATCGTCGAGGGCTACACCCGCCTGCTGAAGGCCGGGATGCTGCCCGAGGAGGTCCGCGAACCCGGGATGCGACGCCTGCTGGACTACCTGGCGAGGGTGGACTACCGGCAGTCTCCCCCCGTCCTGGGCCGTGAGCTCCACCGTATGATCCGCGAGGACCTGGACGACCCGGACCCCTACCGGCACATCAAGGCGAAAGCCAACCGCATGATGCTGGACCGTTACCCCGAACTCCAGGACCTGGTCGAGGCATCGGACGACCCATTCGATACGGCCATGCGGCTGGCGGTCGCCGGCAACGCCATCGACTTCGCTCCACGGCACCAGCTGGATGTGATGGAGACCATCGACCGCGTGCTCGGAACACCGCTGGCCATCGACCACTCCGAACAGCTGCGGGAGGAGCTGGCTTCGGCCGCCACCCTGCTCTACGTCGGCGACAACGCGGGGGAGATCGTACTGGACCGGCTCTTCCTGCAGCAGATCGCCCCCCCCGAGCGCTATTTCGCGGTGCGCGGGGGTCCGGTCATCAACGACGCCATCCTCGAGGATGCTCGGACCGTGGGCATGGAGGGAACTGCGGGGGTCATCACAACCGGCGATGATGCGCCCGGGGCCGTACTGGAGGGCGCCTCCGAGGAGTTCCGGGAGGCCTTCGAGACCTCCGAGGTGGTCATCGCCAAGGGACAGGGTAACCTGGAGGCCCTGCTGGATTCCGATCGGGACGTCTATTTCCTGCTGATCACCAAGTGCGAGCTGATCGCGCGGCGCGTGGGCGTGGAGCGGGGAGACTTCGTGGTCGGGAAGGCGCTGGGCCGGTGAAGCCGAATCTTCGGGAAGAAGATGTGAGGGAGGTCGAGGCGTGGTTCCATGGCCATGTCCGGTCCTTCCGGAGCGAGGATGAGGACCTGCAGCGGAACATCACGCTGAAGGAGGAGCACACCCGGAGGGTCTGCTCCGAGATCAGAGACCTCGGGGAGCAGCTGGATCTGGATCCCCCCGAGCTGTTCCTCACCGATATCATCGCGCGGCTGCACGACGTGGGTCGTTTCGAGCAGTATGCCCGCTACCGTACCTTCTCGGATCGCGACTCCGAGAACCATGCCGCGCTGGGCATCGCCGTGCTGAGGAAGGAAGGTGTCCTCGACCGCTTCGATGCACCCGTGCGCGAGCTCATCCTGTGCGCGATCCGCTATCATAACCGGGCGGTCCTCCCGGAAGAGGAGACCCCCGACTGCCTCTTCTTCTCACGCCTGCTGCGCGATGCCGACAAGCTGGATATCTGGCGGGTCGTCATAGACCACTACCATAGAGGAGCTGGTGAAGGGAACGCGGCCATCGAACTGGGGCTGCCCGATACACCGGGCTTCTCGAGGGAGGTCTACGAGGATTTGCTGCAGCATCGGATCGTGGATATCGCCCACGTGAAGAACT
>JAWOFN010000018.1:0-13593 GCA_046497505.1 bacterium
CGGGAAGGGTGGATCACCAAGACCCGCACGAGCGTGGCGGGCGGAGTGACCAAGGACACCGTCTACGACTACGACACCGGAGGGCGTCTGCGGAAGGTCACCTACGCGAGCGGGGACAACTACGCCTTCTACCTCTGGTACGACTACGATTCGGCCGGCAGGCTTCACAAGATCTACCACAACACCACCAATTCGAAGCCGGGCACGTCCAGCGCCGAGTATGCCTACAACGCCCGCGGCCAGATCACCCAGGAGAAGCTGGGCGGGACGGTCCAGACGGTGGACTTCACCTACAACACCCGAGGCCTGCTGACCAAGATCAACGATCCGGCCTCCCTGGGCTCAGACCGCTTCGCCATGCAGATCGGCTACGACGCAAAGGTCTCCGGAGGGCCCTCCACAGGGTGGTCTGCGGAGAAGAACGGAAACCTCTCCCAGATCAAGTGGATCAACCGGAAGTTCGATGATAACGCGCTCTACTACACCTTCGACTACAACA
This sequence comes from bacterium, assembly GCA_046497505.1. GTDB lineage: Bacteria > Blakebacterota > Blakebacteria > Blakebacterales > JAWOFN01 > JAWOFN01. The sequence continues at coordinate 500 of JAWOFN010000018.1, forward strand.
GCCGGGACTTCCTCACCACAGCAAACAACTCCGACGACAACTACGATGTCACCTACGGGTTCGATGACAACGGCAACCTCACAAGTCTGAACAGGGGAACCGCCTGGACCTACAACTACGACGGTGATGAGGCCAACACGAACCGGGTAGATGACATCACAAACCTCACTTCCCACAACAACTGGGACTACAACCTCAACGGGCATCAGACCAAGGACACGAATGGGAGCTTCTCAAGCGCCACGTTCTGGTTCCCGGGCGCAGCGTTCCACGACATCACGATGTCGGGCGGCACGCTCGAGATGCGCTACGATAAGAACAACCAGAGGGTGCAGAAGAAGGTCGCGGGAGGTACGACCACCAACTACATGCGGGACATCCGGGGCCTGGTGCTGGCGGTGTTCAACAGCACGACGATTTCCGAGCGGTACGTCTGGGGCCCGCTGGGCATCGTCGCCATCGTCAAGGGCAATAACTCCAGTCCCACCACCTACTACACGATCAAGGACCACCTGGGAGCGGTACGGACGGTCGTGAACACCGGCGGGACCGCGGTAGCAGGCTACGACTACTACCCGTACGGGCTGAATCTGCGGAGCTCGGTAAACGCTGGGGCGAGCTGCCGGTTCCTCTTCGGGGGCAAGGAACTTGACACCGAACTCTCGCTGGATCTGTACTACTTTGAGGCGAGGTTCATGAACCCTGAAGTCTCTCGTTTCACCTCACCCGATGCGGCGCGGAGTGGACCTGGACCATACTCCTTCTCGGCAGGAAATCCACTCAAGTATGTGGATCCAAATGGTCTATCCCCATCGCCTGCGCGCGAATGCGTCGGTTGCAACCTCGAGGATAGAGCGATTTATGGAACTCTGCGTGCGTACTCTGGTTTCGGCGAAGTTGGTGCACAATTGATGGGAACAAGCCAGTTCGGTGGCGAGATACCCTGCAGTGGGTGCCCAGTGAGCAATCCAAGTAGCGGTCGTGTCGCGTCTGAGGTTTCGGACAATGATCCGGAGGATCCATACTTAAAGGCGCTAAAGAAGGCCATCCGCTATGAAGAGTGCCTGAATCGCGCTGCAGAGTGGCATCACGACTGCTACATTCGCGCGGATTCAGGGGCACCTGGGCTTCACCCCGTTGCCAGAGGCGCTAACAGATTGATGTGTGATGTAGTTTACGAAACAAGGGAGGCGATATGTACGGTCAAGTTCATCAGCTAACAAGGGGGAGTTTGGGATCATGAGCCGGTTTCGACAGTGTTGGCGTCCGATTTCCAGTGTGTTGCTTCTGCTGCTTCTAGCTGAGGTACTAAGGGGTGGCGGAATGAATCTGACGGTCTGGAAGGTCGGTCTCGGCTTCTTCGGAGTCGGAATAGGACAGGTCCTTTACAATATCATCCTTATGAGGCGAGAAGATACAACACAGCCCAAAACCCTGGATGGGTTTGCCGCAGGCTTCTTCGGATGCATGGTTGTTTCGTTGCTACCCCTCATTGGTCAAAGTGAGGATTCCTTCTACAATGGAATGTATTGGGCCCTGCTCATCGGGGTACTCCTATCTATGGCCACAAGCCTGATGATCTCAGATCCGAAGCCGGCATCGGAGGAATAGGAGACTCAATTCCACCACTCGCCCTCCATGCGACGTTCCACCGCTTAGAACGGGTAGTTCGGCCCCTGCGTTTAGCGATTACTGGAGGGAATCCCCCACATCCTTTCCAGAAAGCGTTAGCCAGGACCTATGTCGGGGCGGATCCGGCCACGATCAGGCCATTTGGCGCGGCATCGGAGCGCACGTCGAGGCGGGGGCACCGGAGAGGGGGCATTACGAGGTGGGGACCAGTTCGGGCGGGGCGCGCTGGCCCCTTCCCTGCTCGCTCGGCTTCTTCTCCCGTAGATGTCGTAGGATCCTCCGCACCACCCCGGGATCGGTGATGAAACTCAGAATCGCCATCTGCCCGCCGCAGCGCGGACACAGCAGCGGGTCGTCCAGCCACACCTGCCGGATGAGCCGATAACTGGGACTACAACGCCAATGGGCACCAGACCAAGGACAGCAATGGGAGCTTCTCCGGTGCCACCTTCTGGTTCCCCGGAGCTGCGTTCCACGACATCACGATGTCGGGCGGTACGCTCGAGATGCGCTACGATAAGAACAACCAGCGCGTGCAGAAGAAGGTCGTGAGCGGAACCACTACCAACTACATGCGGGATATCCGGGGTCTGGTGCTGGCGGTGTTCAACAGCACGACGATCTCCGAGCGGTACGTTTGGGGCCCGCTGGGCATCGTGGCCATCGTGAAGGGCAACAACTCCAGTCCTACGTCCTACTACACGATCAAGGACCACCTGGGAGCGGTACGGACGGTCGTGAACACCGGCGGCACAGCGGTGGCGGGCTACGATTACTACCCGTACGGGCTGAATCTACGGAGCTCGGTAAACGCTGGGGCGAGCTGCCGGTTCCTCTTCGGGGGCAAGGAACTTGACTCAGAGCTCTCGCTGGATCTGTACTACTTCGAGGCGAGGTTCTACAACCCGGAGATCGGGCGGTTCGTGAGCCCGGATCCGCTGCGGATCGGGTGGAGCCCGTACCCGTTCGCGAACAACAACCCGCTGAGATGGGTTGATCCGACAGGACTAGGCCCACAAGAACCGGATCAAGGCGAGGACATTCCTTGGGCTGGTTACCCCAACGGAGTACTCGTAGTAACAGCGGACGCACCTCCCACCTATGATGGGAAGACTCTTTATGAACATCTCAAGGAGGCAGCGGATGCGGACACTGTCATACTTGCCATGCTGACGGTCACAATAAATGGTCTGCCCTTCTTTGGAGTGCCCGGGTGTCGTCAACGGTTAATTCTTGGACACTTCCACCGGTGAAGTTTTGGACACTCTGCGAACGTAACTACGCCTTTCTTTCGCCTCTCTTCGTGTTCAGTTGAGTTTGAGGCCGGCTTCCCGCCGGTGACGCAGACGGTAGCTCTCGCCCCGGATGTTGATCGTCGTGGCATGATGGAGCAGTCGGTCCAGCACCGCCGTGACCTGGACCGGGTCGGGGAAGATCTCATCCCACTGCCCGTAGCTCTTGTTGCTGGTGAGGATGATCGACTTGCCCCGCTGGTAGCGTTTGTTGACGACTTCGAAGAGCAGGGTGGCGTCCTCCGCCTCCAGAGGCAAAAACCCCATCTCGTCGATCAGCAGGACGTCCGGGCGCTGCAGCGTGCGCATGAGGTTGTGCAACCGGTTACGCTCCCGGCTCACCCGGGCCTTGGTCACCAGGTCATGCAGGCTCAGGAAGTAGGCACGATGACCGCGTTCGATGGCCTTGAGGGCCAGCCCGCAGGCGAGATGCGTCTTGCCCACACCCGGTGGGCCGAGCAGGATCACGTTCTCCCCCTGGTGGAGGAAGCGCAGGCTGGCCAACTCCTCGATGGTCTCTCTTGGCACCTGGGGCTGGGCTTCGTAGTCGAAGGACTCCAGGGTGGTATGGGCGGGCAGTCCCGCCAGTTTGAGGTTGGTGTTCACCCGTCGTTCGAAGCGGGCCGTCAGTTCCCGGCTGAGCAGTTCATCCAGGATCTCCACGGGCAGCAGTTCGGCCTTCTGCCCTCGCTCGAGGATCGCATCCAGGTGCTGAAGGGCGGCCTCCAGGCCCAGTTCATCGAGGTGGTCACGGACCCGTTCGTAGCTCACCGCCGCGCTCATGATCCCACCGCCAGACGGTCATAGAGGTCGAGCTCATAGCGCTGCACTTCCGGGGTGTGCACGATGCCGCTGGCTGGAAGGATCAGCACATTGCCCGTCTGTTGGATGAACCGCTGTTTCGGTGCCCGCCGGTTGGCCGCCTTCAGGCGCCCGCCCCTGGTAAGGGCCTGGATCGCTGCCGCGTGCTCAGGCAGGGTACATCGCACGGTCCCCTTCGGGGCGATGCGGTGTTCGCCGACCAGCTCCTCCTCCAGGTACACGCTGAACCGATCCCCGACATACTCTCCCTCCAGGCGCACCTTGACCGCTTTGCCCTCAGCAGAGGGGTCCACGCTGTAGAGGGTGGCCCCCAAACTGATGTGACAGTCCGGTGGGACCTTGCGGATCTTCACCTCACGGGTATCCCAGTCCGGGATCGAGGTGATCTCCCCCAGGTGGGACAGCTCCTGCTGCCACCGGTCGACGGGGCGCTCACGGGTGGTGCCGTGCACACGCACATTGGCCACGGTGTCCAGCCAGGCCTGCAGCTGATGGTTGAGGTCGGCCAGGTCGGTGAAGCTCCGGCCGGTCAGGAACGAGTTCTTGATGTACCCCACACCCCGCTCGACTTTGCCCTTCACCCTCGGCCAGTACGGCGGACAGGCCACCGGCAGGGTCCCGTAGTGATCGCAGAAGGCCAGGAACGTGCGGTTCCATTTCACCTTGCCCGTCCACGTGTCATGCTCATCCACTGCCTGCTTCATGTTGTCGACCAGCAGCTCGGTGCTCACCCCCAGGGCCTCGAACGCCCCCTTCATACACCTCAGCAACACCGGCTGCTTCATCGAGGTCGTGAACTGCGCGTACATCATCCGGCTGTAGCCCAGCACCATCACGAACACGTAGAGCTTGCGGCGCTCTCCATCGACCTCGATGGTCCCGCACTCTCCCCAGTCCATCTGGGCCTGTCGGCCCGGAAGGGTCTCGAACCGCTCGGTCACCCGCTGGATGAACTCCGCTTTGATGGGCCGGACGAAGTCCCGCAGGATGGTGATCCCACCCTCATACCCCTTCTTGCGTAGCTCTCGCAGCAGTGAGGTGGCCGACAGATCGAAGTGCTCCAACCGCATGCGGATGTAGTCCTTGAACGGGTCCAGCTTCGAGGCCCGCTTCTTCCGGGACCGTGTGTAGTGGTCGTCCCGCTTCAGATGGTTGTAGACGGTCTGTCGGCACACGCCCAATCGCCGGGCGATCTTGGTTATGGACATCCCGTCCTCTGCGTACACCTTGATGTGCATCGACACCTCCCGTAGGATCATCGGGGAAGCCTCCTTGGCTCTCAGGGATCGTTGTCATCTCGGACTTCAACCCCTGATACAGTTGACGGAGGCTTTCCCCTTTCCGGAACCGGTCAGCCCGGCCCCACCTGGAAAGTGTCCAAATCTATACCGCTGTTTCTGTCTAAGAATTTACCGATGCTGACACCCGGGACTATTGGTTCCGTGGGTGTTGCAGCCGCCTTTGCCGGTGAAGCAGCTGAATGTGCTGCCTTCATATCCTGGTACTACTCAACGCACGGCAGCCAATAGCGGAAGGAAGTTAGAGTGCAACGAGGCGGGGGGGACATTGACCTCCTCGGCTAATCGTAAGTGAGGAATCTGAACTCGCGAAACGCTTCAAACACTGGTGCTGAGTTCATTCATTCTGGCAGGATTCTATGTCCCAGAGGATGACTCCACGCGGCCACAGGGGCGAGAAGGGGAGATAGTCCAATGGGCGCTAGAGATGCGCTTGCTAATCAACGATTCAGAACCTCCTCCGAAGGTGAAAGGGAGCTCGTTTTTGGTGGATTGATCAGACACTCGTTGCGGATCCCAAGACACGAGACTGAAGACCAACTCATCTCAAGGCTCATCTGGATGTACATTGGCATGGCCTTGGTGCTAACCTCGTTCTTCGTTTTGATGGTCTGCTTCCCCAGATACGCTGCATTGCTCGCCCTCCTCTTCGTCCCATATATGCTACTTGTACGTTGGGCACTTGGATATCACTTGGTTCGGAGCAGGCTAAGTGTTCCAATTTCCACAGGCAGATCGTTGACTATCGAGGAGTACCTTGTTGAGATTGCCCAACTCTATGGTAACGTGGAAACTGCTTCCCGGGGGCTTGTGAGTATTTTAGCCGCAGGTGCGGGTATCTGGTTGTTGACCATGCTAAACCGCACTCAGGAGCCTGAGAATCTTCTTGCAATAGTGGTGCTTCGCGCAGATGGTGCGGAGCCAATCCTCCTGGTGACCTCCATACTGATGGGATTAGCAGCCATATTGTGGTGGTCTCTTAGTCTCGTCAAACTTCGGACAATCCGTCAGGAGTCTCCAGATTACGACGCAGAGATTTAGTAGAGTCCCAGCCCGTGGTGTATTAAGGCCAGCGTGAGTTGGATCGGGGGTGGTCATAAAGAGGCCACCGCCCCATCCTTGAGTGATCAACCCGTTAAGTATCACAAACTCAAGGAGAAGGAACGATGGCCGAGGGAAGGATGGACTTTCGTGAGTGGATGCGCAAGTACCTGGAAGGCTGACCTGACCCCCGATAACTGAGCCATTCCGGATGTTAGTCCTCCGCTGTATGATCGCCTGCAGGGAGGACGCTATGGATTGTACGCCCTGCCGAACGATCGCAAGGTTGTCAGCATCAGGACGGAGATTAAGGACCCGGGAGTAAGGGCTAGAAGAACCCCAGCTCCAGCTTCGCTTCCTCGCTCATCATGTCGGGGTTCCACGGAGGGTGGAAGACCAGGTCCACCTCGGCGGAGTCGATCTCCTCGACCTCCTCCACCCGCCGGCGGACCGTGTCGGGGAAGGTGCCGGCCACCGGGCAGCCCGGGGCGGTGAGGGTCATCCGGATGAAGGCGTGCTTCTCCTCTTCCTTCACGTGGATCTCGTAGATGAGCCCCAGGTCGTAGATGTTCACCGGGATCTCGGGGTCGTAGACGGTCTGCAGGGCCTGGATGATCTTGGTCTCGATGGGGGTCAGCTCGGCGGCCTCCACCCCTTCGATCTTCTCGGCGAGCTGCTCGTCGACCCCCTCCTCGGAGGTCGCTTCGACGCGCTCTTCGTCCTTCTTCTCGGGTTCGGTCATGGGATCGCCTACTCGGTGGAGACCGGCTCGTCCTGGTCTTCCAGGGCGGCCAAAAGGGTGTGCCATGCCAGGGTGGCGCACTTCACGCGGACCGGGAACTCCCGGACCCCGCTCATGACGGCCAGCTTGCCCATCTCCTCGGCGACCTCCTCGCGGACACTGGGGTCGCCGGTGAGCATGGTGTGGTAGCGTTCGTACATCGCCTGGACCTCTCCGATCGTCTTCCCCTTCACCTCTTCGGCCATGAGGTCCGCGCTGGCGGTGGAGATGGCGCAGCCGGTGCCCTGGAAGGAGACGTCCACGATGCGCCCCTCCTCGACCTGGAGCTGGATCTCCACCTCGTCTCCGCAGAGGGGGTTGTACCCCTCCGCGTCCCGGTTCGCCTGGGCCAGCGCGAACTTGTAGCGGGGGTTCTTGCTGTGGTCCAGGATGACTTCCTGGTAGAGCTCCCTCAGGTCAGACATCGTCTACACCGCCTGTCGTACGATCTCCCCCTTGGGCAGCCGCGTGAAGAGGAATTCTTCGAGGTCCTTGCGTACCGGCTCGAACTGGATCTTCCCGACGAACTCGCTGGCGAAGGCGTAGATCAGCAGACTCCGCGCAGCTTCCTCGCCGATGCCCCGGGAACGCAGGTAGAAGAGGGCGTCCCGGTCCAGCTGCCCCACGGTCGAGCCATGGGTGCATTTAACGTCATCCGCGAAGATGAGCAACTGGGGATTCGAGTTCACCAGGGCGTCCTTGCTCAGCAGCAGGTTCCGGTTGCTCTGCACGCCGTCGGTCTTCTGGGCCCCCTGGTGCACGTGGATCAGGCCGTTGAAGACCGCCCGGGAGGACCCGTCCAGGATCCCCTTGTAGAGCTCGAAGGAGCGGCAGTTGGGGGCGATGTGCTCGGCGAGCATGTGGTTGTCCACGAACTGCTCCCCCTTGGTGAGGTAGAGGCCGTCCAGGGTGCAGTCGCCCCCCTCACCCTCCAGCCGTGTACGGATGTCGTTGCGCACGAAGCCGCCCCCCAGCGACACGTTCTGACTGGTCACGGTGGTGCTGGTGCCCATGCTGAGCTGCCAGTAGGCCAGGTGGGAGGCCTCGATGCTCTCCTGCTGCAGCTTGTAGTGCTCGATCACCGCGTAGTCGCCGGCCACCAGCTCGGTGACGGGCACGGTGAGGTAGCCCCCCCGGCCCAGGCCGGCGTACGACTCGATGAGGGTGGCCTGACTGTTCTCCTCCATGACGAAGAGGTTCCGCGGCCAGCTCACCTGCGGGGTCTCCTGCTCGGTGAAGACGTAGAGGATGTGGATGGGGGCGGTGACGATCTCGCTCTTGGGCACATAGATGAAGGAGCCCTCGTCGAACCGGGCGGTGTTCAGGGCGCTGAAGGCCAGCTCGCTGATGTCGGCGTAGCGGCCCAGGTGCTCCTCGACCAGGTCGGTGTGCTCGGTGAGGGCGGTGCTCATGGGTTCCACGATCACGCCCTCGGGCAGGTCGAGCAGGGTGCTGAGCTCCTCGGAGAAGCGGCCGTCCACGAACACCAGCTGGGTGCAGTCCGCGTAGCTGAACGGCCCCAATTGCTCGAGGGAGACCTCGGCGCGTCCGTCCGGCCGCTCGTAGCGGGTCCGGACGATGGGCGCCACGTTGGTGTGCTTCCACTCCTCGTCCCGGGTGGTGGGGAAGCCGATGGCCTGGAAGGTCTCCAGCCCCTTGCGGCGCAGGTCGGCCAGGAAGGAGGGTCCCTCCCCGGCGGCATCGACCCGCTGTCGGGCCGGTTCGATCCAGTGGTCCTGCTTCGCTTCGCGCATGCTCTGCATCGTCGTCGTCATCGTACCTTCCCTCACGCCGAGACGCCGGTGGCGGCGGCCTCTTCCTCGAGCCAGCCGTAGCCCTTCTCTTCCAGTTCCAGGGCCAGCTCCCTGTCCCCGCTGCGGACGATCCTCCCGCCCACCATCACGTGGACCCGGTCGGGGACGATGTAGTCGAGCAGCCGCTGGTAGTGGGTGATGAGCACGAAGGAGCGCTCCTCGTTCCGCATGGAGTTCACCCCGTCGGCCACGATCCGAAGCGCGTCGATGTCCAGCCCGGAGTCGGTCTCGTCCAGGATGGCCAGGCGGGGCTCCAGGACCGACATGTGGAAGATCTCGTTCCGCTTCTTCTCACCGCCGGAGAAGCCCTCGTTCACCGGACGCTTCAGCAGCGTCTCGTCCATCTTCACCAGCTTCATCCGCTCCCGGGCCAGCTTCAGGAAGTCGATGGCGTCCAGTTCGTCCTGGCCGCGGTGCTTGCGGATGGCGTTCAGGGCCGCCTTGAGGAAGTAGGTGTTGCTCACGCCCGGGATCTCCACCGGGTACTGGAAGGCCATGAAGATGCCCTCCCGGGCACGGTCCTCCGGGTCCATCTCCAGGAGGTCCCGGCCCTCGTAGCGCACCTCACCCTTTGTGACCTCGTACTCCTCCCGGCCCGCCAGGACCTGGGCGAGCGTGCTCTTGCCCGATCCGTTCGGTCCCATGATGGCGTGGACCTCGCCGGGCTCGACGGTCAGGTCGAGGCCCTTGAGGATCTCGGTCTCCAGCTCTTCCACCGTGACGTGCAGGTCCTTCAGTTCCAGCATCGGCATCGTGCGTCGTCTCTCCTTGTGTAGCTTCGCTTCGTATTCCTCGGGGTCGGTTGCCGGCGGGTCAGCCGACGCTGCCTTCCAGGCTGATGGAGAGCAGTGTGGAGGCCTCCACGGCGAACTCCATGGGGAGGTGGTCGAAGACCTCCTTGCAGAACCCGTTCACGATCATGCTCAGGGCGTCCTCTTCCCCGATGCCCCGGGTCGCGCAGTAGAACATCTGGTCCTCCCCCACCTTGGAGGTCGAGGCCTCGTGCTCCATCTGGGCCGAGGGGTTCTGGACGTCGATGTAGGGGAAGGTGTGGGCCCCGCACTCATCGCCGATGAGCATGGAGTCGCACTGGGAGAAGTTCCGGGCGTTCTCCGCGTTCTTCGTGATCTTCACCTGGCCGCGGTAGGTGTTGCTGCTGCGGCCCGCGCTGATCCCCTTGGAGATGATCGTGCTCTTCGTGTTCTTCCCCAGGTGGATCATCTTGGTGCCGGTGTCCGCCTGCTGGCGGTTGTTGGTGACCGCCACCGAGTAGAACTCGCCGGTGGAGCCGTCCCCCTTGAGGATGCAGGAGGGGTACTTCCAGGTGATGGCCGAACCGGTCTCGACCTGGCTCCAGGAGATCTTGGAGCGGCGGCCGGCGCACAGGCCCCGCTTGGTGACGAAGTTGTAGATGCCCCCCTTGCCCTCTTCGTCGCCGGGGTACCAGTTCTGCACCGTGGCGTACTTGATCTCGGCGTCCTCGTGGGCGACGAGCTCCACCACCGCGGCGTGGAGCTGGTTCTCGTCCCGCTTGGGGGCCGTACAGCCCTCCAGGTAGCTCACGTACGCGCCCTCTTCGGCCACGATGAGGGTCCGCTCGAACTGCCCGGTGTTCTGGGCGTTGATGCGGAAGTAGGTGGAGAGTTCCATGGGGCACCGCACGCCCTTCGGGATGTACACGAAGGAGCCGTCGGTGAAGACCGCCGAGTTGAGGGCGGCGAAGTAGTTGTCCGTGGGGGGGACCACCTTGCCCAGGTTCTCACGGACCAGGTCGGGATGTTCCCGGATGGCCTCGGACATGGGAAGGAAGATCACGCCCGCCTCGGCCAGCTTCTCCTTGAAGGTGGTGGCCACCGAGACCGAGTCGAAGACCGCGTCCACCGCCACCCCGGCGAGCATCTTCTGCTCCTCCAGGGGGATGCCCAGCTTCTCGTAGGTCTTCAGGATCTCCGGGTCCACCTCGTCCAGGCTCTCGGGCCGCTTCCTGGGGGCCGAGAAGTAGGAGATGGCCTGGTAGTCGATGGGGGGGTATTCCACGAGGGCCCAGTCCGGCTCCTCCATCTCGAGCCAGTGACGGTAGGCCTTCAGCCGCCACTTCGTCATCCACTCCGGCTCCTCCTTCTTGGCCGAGAGGGCACGGATGACGTCCTCGTCCAGACCGGGGGGGAAGGTATCCTGCTCGATGTCGGTCACGAAGCCGTCCTTGTACTTCCGCTGGGAAAGCTGCTCGACGGCTTTCTCGGTACGTGAGGCCATCTCTTCTCCTGGGTGCAGAAAACTGGACCTTTTTCGTCGCGTTTTACCTACTGTAGGATAGGCACAGGGGCTCCGATGTCAACCCCTTAGCGCCCGCTCACACGTGCGGTGCGCCGGTACGCAACGGCTTGCGGGAAGGGGGTCAGGACCCCTTACTTGACTAGCCCGTCCCCCGGCGGGAGTCCCCGTCACACCGGCACGTCATATGGAGGTCGGATTGGCCCTCGACGCCCTGTATCTCGAGAAGATCCTCGAGCACTACAAGCGGCCCCGGAACATGGAGCGCCCCGCGACCTGGGACGGGCGTGCCCGGAGCGCCAACCCTGCCTGCGGCGACGACCTTTCCGTCTACCTGACGCTGGAGGGGGACCGTATCGCGGGAATCCGGTTCGATGGGAGCGGGTGCGCCATCAGTCTCTCCTCCGCCAGCATGATGACCGAGGCACTGTGGGGTAAGAGCCTGGAGGAGGCGGAACGGTTCAGGGATTCCTTCCTGGCCCTCATGGCCGAGGGCACCGCCTCTGGAGGGGCGGACCTCGGGGACCTGGAAGTCCTCCAGGGGGTCCGGACCTATCCGGCCCGCATCCGGTGTGCCACCCTGGCATGGGATGCTCTCACCGACGCACTCGAAGAAGCGGTCGATGCGAAGAAGGGATAAAGACCACACACACCAAGGGAGGCGACATGCCGGTACGCAAGGCAGACGCAGTCTGGAACGGGACCCTCAAGGAGGGCAATGGCACGATGAAGCTGCAGAGCGGTGCCTACGAGGGGAAGTACTCCTTCGGGAGCCGCTTCGAGGAGGCTCCGGGTACCAATCCCGAGGAACTGGTGGCGGCCGCCCATGCGGGCTGCTTCTCCATGGCCCTCTCCGCGGAACTGGAGGAGGCGGGTCACGACCCGCAGGAGGTGGCCACGACAGCCGACGTGCACCTGGAGAAGACCGACGAGGGGTTCTCGGTCACACGGATCGTGCTGAAGACGAAGGCGCGGGTGCCGGGGATCGACGCGGGCACATTCCAGGAGATCGCCGAAGGCGCCAAGAAGGGCTGTCCGATCTCCCGCCTTCTCACCGGCGCGGAGATCTCGCTGGAAGCGGAGCTGGTCGCCTGAGCCGTTTCGGGGAGCACACAGCGTGAGAAGGCCGGCGGAGGTGCCTCCGCCGACCTTTCCTGGCTGGATGCGCGGGGTGGAGGTGTGACGGAGGGGTCAGAGGTCCTGGATCACCTTCGTCATCATGCGCTCCACGTCCCGGGCCACCGGGGCCATCTGGGGATTGTCCACGATGTTGAACATCTCGGTGGGGCGCACCGCCGAGACCACCGAGCCCCCTCCCTCTCGCTCCATGACGATGACGTTGCAGGGGAGCAGCAGACCCAGGTGGAGTTCGTTCTGGAGCGCCTGGTATGCCAGGGGAGGATTGCAGGCCCCCAGGATCCGGTACTGCCGGAACTCCACGTCCAGTTTCTCCTTCAAAGTCTCTTTGACGTCGATCTCGGTGAGCACCCCGAACCCCTCCTCGCTGAGGGCCTCCACCGTGCGCTCCATCGCCTCCTCGAACGAGACATCCGGGAGTTCGCGGGTGATTCCGTACTTGGGCAGTGCCATGGTCCCTCCTGTGTCGCCTTGTTGGTTCCTGCTTCTCTCAATCTAGTGAAGAGCCGAAGAACGGCAAAACGGTTCACCGTTTCTTACCCCTTCATCCCGGGCCCCACTGGGCCTACATTGCCTCTGGAAGCCCTCATGGCAAGGAGGCCGGCCTGGATGCCTCATCGCAGCCCGATGTCCCGCATCACGCTCACCCCGCTCCTCGCGCTCCTCCTCGCCCTCCCGCTGCTCACATCGGGCGCTCCGCCCCAGCCGGATGCCGCGGCCCTGGTGGAGGCCGCCGACCAGCGGCTCCGGGGCGAGACCCAGCGGGGCACCTACCGGATGGAGATCACCACCCCGCGCTGGACCCGGACCCTGGAGATGCGGGTCTGGGGAAAGGGCACCGAGTACTTCCTGATCCGCATCGACGAGCCGGCGGAAGAAGCGGGGACCGGGTTCCTCAAGATCGAGAACGAGGTCTGGAGCTATCTCCCCTCGGTGGAGAAGACCATCAAGATCCCCCCCTCCATGATGCACCAGTCGTGGATGGGATCCGACTTCACCTACG
>JAWOFN010000085.1:0-7306 GCA_046497505.1 bacterium
GTGTCTCGTTCTTCTCCACCTGCTCGAACTTCTCGAAGAGATGGCCCACGTGCTCTTCCATCTCCTCGGGGGTCAGGTAGATGGAGCTGAGCAGGTTCTCGCTGGTCTCCGGGGTCCCCTTCACCGCCCACGGCTTCTCGGGCAGCTCGGAGAGGGGCTCGGGGAGGGAGACGGCTTCCATCATCTGCCCCGTGAAACCGTCAGTGAGGATGGCCGCCACCGTCCGGTAGCGGTCGGCAAGCTCGAAGGCCAGCATCGTGAGGTCGCACATCTCCTGGGGGCTGTTGGGTGCCAGGGCGATGAGCCGGTAGTCACCGTGCCCTCCCCCCTTCACCATCTGGAAGTAGTCCCCCTGGGCCGGGGCGATGTTCCCCAGACCGGGACCGCCCCGCATCACGTCCACCACCACCGCGGGGAGTTCCGATCCCACCAGGTAGCTGATCCCCTCCTGCTTCAGACTCACGCCCGGGCTGGACGAGGCCGTCATGACCCGCTCCCCCGCGCTGGAGGCGCCGTAGACCATCTGGATGGCCCCGACCTCGCTCTCCGACTGGAGGAAGGTACCGCCTACCTGGGGCATGAGCCTCGCCGCGGCTTCCGCGATCTCGCTGCTGGGGGTGATGGGATACCCGTAGAAGGAACGGCATCCCGCCAGGATGGCCCCCCGGAGTATCGCGTCGTTCCCCTTGATGAGTTGTACCGCCATGGTCGTCCCCTTCCTACGCTCTCTTCTTGCGGGGCGGCTTGTAGACCGTTATCGCTCCGGGCTCGGGGCAGGCATAGAAGCAGACCCCGCAGCCGGTGCAGTCCTCCCCGGTGTAGCCGGCGGGATGGAAGCCCATATGGTTCAGTGCCTCTTCGATGTACAGCACGTCCTGGGGGCAGACGTCGACACAGAGCTGACATCCTTTACACAGTTCCTGGTCGATCACGACCGTGGGGCCGGTCGTGGTGGTCGCGGCCATGGAAGCCTCCCTCTTCTTCCTCGGGTCTCCGGCCCATCAGGGCCGTGGTCCTTCGACTTCTCAGCCGGAACGGAACGCTGCCCCGGCGATCTGACAGCGGAGCAGTACCTCGTCGGGGTCCCTTGCGGCACAGTGTCCTCCGGGACCGTTGTCCACGTACCAGCTGCAGGCATCGGGGTACGGACAGGGGGCATCCGCTCCGCAGGCGGGGTCGAACGGACAGCGCGCTTCCGATCTCATGGTCATACCCTACCCGAAAGGTCTTCCTGGCCGTCTCGCAGGGGCTTGGAGGTCAATCTAGCAGTCCTAACTTTCTGGTCAAAGATAAAAGCCCCCGTTACTCCTGAATTGCCTTGCGGGCTCCCCCAGCATGTGATAATTACAGGATGCGAGCCTTCCGAGAATGCGTTCCCCTGGAGGAAGGGATCGCGGGACCCGACGCGGCCTGAGCCGCCCGGGGAAGGCAGCTCATCGACATCCGCCCCGCGCATTCCCGCGGGGCAGCCGAGCCAGGCGGGCCGCGCTTCTCTCCTTCGCCGCGACACCTCCCTCCCGGGTCCTTCGGAGAGGGTTCGGCCCGCCTTCTGACGTGAAAGGCCCCCGGGCGACACCCGGGGGCCTTCTGCATGCTCGGGGTCTTCGGCGACGGCTCCGGCCTAGATGCTCCCTCCTTCCTCCTCCTCACCCTCCTTCTCCTCCTTCTCCGGGGGGGGCGGGTAGGCGTAGTCCTCCAGGCCGCGGACCCATTTCTGCATCCACTCGATCTCCTCGGTCGTGCGGGTCCACTGGTGCGGCATGGTCCGGAGCCCGTGGGGCTCTCCGGGGAAGCGCACGTACAAGCTGGGTACGTCGTGCCGCTGGAGCCCGAAGAAGAAGTTCATGCTCTGGGCCGGCGTGTCGGTGGTGTCCTCGTCGCCGTGGAGTACGAGGGTCGGCGTGGTCACCTGGTCCACGTGGGTGAGGGCGCTCTTCTCACGCCACTCCTCCGGGTTGCTCCACGGGTCTCCCCCGATGTACCAGAGGCTCACGTCGAAATTGAAGCCCGGACCGTACTCGCTGGTCCAGTCGCTCACCATGGCTCCCACGCTGGCCGCTTTGAAACGGTCGGTCTGGGTGATGGTCCAGCCGCCCAGGATCCCGCCGTACGACCACCCGCGCAGGGAGAGACTGTCCTCGTGCGCGATCCCCCGTTCGATGAGGCAGTCCACACCGTGCATCAGGTCGCGGTAATCCCCGCCCCCGATGTCCTCGATGTTGCCCCGCATGAGGCGGTCCGAGTAGCCGGTGGACCCGCGGACGTTGGGGGAGAGCTGGGCATAGCCCAGACCCGCCCACACATGGTTGGAAGGGCTGAACCTGTTGGTGAAGGCTCCCGCCGGCCCGCCGTGGATGTGGAGGAGCAGGGGGATGGCCTCCGGGTCGGACGGATCGTAGCGCGGGGGCGTGTGGAGGAGCCCCTCGATCTCGAACCCGTCGGTGCTCTCCCACCGCACCACCTCCACGCCGCCCAGGTCGATCTCCTCACCGATCCAGGGGTTGGCATCGGTCAGGCGCGTCGGTGCCGGGGAAATCTCCCCCACCCGGCCGATGTAGAGGTCCTGGGGGGTGGTGAAGTCCTGATAGAGGTAAGCGTAGGTGTGACGGTCCTCCGACCAGGAACTCACGCTCATGATCCCGCTGCTCTCAGCCAGGTCCTCCACGCGGCCGGTGGCCACTTCGAGCCTCTGGGGCCAGCGTGCGGTGCCCCATCCGCCGGTGAAGTAGACGTGACGTCCGTCGGGGCTGAACCGTGGCCGACTGATGGGCCCCTCGTGCTCTTCGGTCAGGTTCTGGATCTCCCCGCTCTCGGTGTCCATGAGCCAGAGATCGCCGTTCCCCAGGTCCCACGCGTCCAGACTCACCGCGCTGAACAGCACCTTCCGGCTGTCGGGGGCCCAGGTGGGTCCCTGCTCCGGACCGTCGTTGTCGGTGAGCCGCCGCACCTCCTTCGAGACGATGTCCAGCAGGTAGAGTTCGGAGGCGCCCCCGGCGTTGCGCAGGTTGTCGAGACGGGCCGTGAGGACCACCTTCGAACCGTCCGGTGAGATGTCCCAGGAGCCCACCGCCCATTCCCGCTCGGTCAGCCGGGTGCGTTCCCCGGTCTCCGGGTCGAACTTCCAGAGGTTCGACCAGGAATCCCGTCCCTGGCCGTTGGGTCCCTCGTTCACGTAGATGTGGTCGAACCCCTCCTCGATCCGCTCCTTCCGCTCCTCGTGCTCTTCGTCCTTCCTCAGGATGAAGAAGGAACCGTCCGGGCTGAGCTGCCAGGAGCCCTGGTCCTCCTCCCAGTCGGTGACGGGCAGGGCCTCACCCCCCGAGAGGCGGATCCGGAAGATCTGGCGCACATCGTCCAGCTCGCGGCTGAAGTAGATCGACTTCGAATCCGGGGCCCAGGTGAAGCCCGACCCCCCCTCCTCGCCGATGAAGCGGAACGGCTCCTCCGAGCCGTCGGTGGGTGCCAGCCACCAGGTGGTGGTCCGTTCCCGTTCGGCGAAGTCCCGCTCGCTCTTCGAGAAGAGCACCCACTGGCCGTCGGGTGAGATCTCCCCGCCCCCCACACCGACGATGCGGAAGGTGTCGTGGAGCGTCATGGGGTGCTTCTCCTGGGCGGAGGCCGGTCCGGCTCCCGCCGCCACCAGCATGGCCGCCGCCAGCCAGGATACCGCAGCGCGCGTGCGTCTCATGTCCCTCTCCTTACCCTCGTCGTCGAGGCTTCCGGAAGCATCTCCGGTCGGTCGTCGTCTATATGTTTGATACACGGAAAGCGCACGGGACAGAAAGCGCCAACTTCCCGGTGCGGATGCACCGCTCAAGGGAAGATATCCATTCCCGGCCCCCGCCGCGCGAGGGGGGACCTGAACCGAACATGGGAGGGATGGACAGTGCGAGTCCCCCGAACGATCCCCGTCATCGTCCTGGCTGCCCTGCTGACGGCGATCACCCTCGGTCCCGCAGCGGTCCAGGGCACCGAGGCGCTGCGCTCATGGCACCCTGCGGGCACCTTCACGCCCGGTGCCGACCGGCAGGGCCGTACCGTGCTGGCCAAGCTCTTCACAGGCTCCGAATGTCCCCCTGCGCGGCCTCCGACCTCGCCTACGGCGGCATCCTGGCCTACTACCCCCCAGACGAGCTGAGGTAGGCGGCGGCCGCCCCCCGGCCGCCTCCTCCCCGGGCGGTCAGCCGGCCGGCCCGAGATAGTCCTCCAGCCAGTCGTAGATGGTCTCCCACCACAGCAGGGCGTTCTGCGGCCCGAGCACCCAGTGCCCCTCGTCGGGGAAGTAGAGGAGCCGGGCCCGGATCCCCCTGCGGCGCAGGGTGGTGAACATCTCCAGCCCCTGTCCCAGGGGGACCCGGTAGTCCTCACCGCCGTGTACGATGAGCATGGGGGTCGCGAACTCCTCCACGTTCCCTGGCGCCAGGGGGTTCCACCGCTCGTACACGTCGGCGCTCTCCCAGGGGGTGCCCCGGAACTCCCATTCGGGGAACCACAGCTCCTCGGTGGTGCCGTACATGCTCACCGTGTTGGCCACCCCGTCGTGGTTCACCAGGGTCAGGAAGCGGTCGGTGTGCCCCTCGAACCAGTTCATCATGTAGCCCCCGTACGAGGCCCCCGCGGCAGCCATCCGCTCCTCGTCTATGTAGGGGCGGGCCTCCAGGACGTGGTCGAGGCCCTCCATGAGGTCGGTGAATACCTTCCCTCCCCAGTCACCGCTGATCTGGTCGGTGAACTCCTGTCCGTATCCCGTGCTCCCCCGGGGGTTGACCGCCGCGACGACATACCCCGGCGCGGCGAACATGCTGTAGTTCCACCGGAAGTGGAACACATCACTCCAGGCCCCCTGGGGCCCGCCGTGGACCAGGTAGACTAGGGGATAGGAGCGCTCCGGGTCGAACCCCGGGGGGCGCACGATGAGACCCTCCACCCCCATCCCCCCAGCGCCCGAGAAGGTGAAACGCTCGATCGGGTCCAGGTCCAGCTCCGCCAGGAGGTCCCCGTTCGTGTCGGTGAGCTGCCGGACCGTCCCGCCCCCGGCCTCCAGCAGGAAGAGTTCGGTGGGGAGCGTCACCGACTGCCGTGCCGTCACCAGGTGCTCCCCGTCGGGGGTGATGGCGAGGGCCCCGTTGTACGACTCGGTGGTGATCTGCCGGATCCTCCCCTCCAGGTCGGTCCGGTAGATGCTGCGGAAGACCCCGTCCTGGGCGAGGAAGAAGAGACCCTCACCGTCCGGGGCCCACGCGAAGGAGGAGACCGAGCGGTCCAGGGACTCGGTGATCCACCGGTGCTCCCCGGAGGAGCGGTCGTAGAGCACCAGCCGGGTGCGGTCCGCCTCGAAGCCGGGCCGCTTCATGGCCAGGTAGGCGATGTACCGGCCCTTCGGACCGTACTGCGGGGAGGTGTCGTTGGCCTCGTTCTCGGTGAGGAGGCGGGGCTCTCCCCCGTCGATGTCCACCAGCCAGATGTCGTTCCCCGTACCCACCGCGGCGGGCACATCGGTGTTCCGGACGAAGGCGAACTCGCTGCCGTCCGGACTCAGGTCGAAGTCCTGGAAGCCCCCCAGGGCGATGGGGGGGGAATCGTACGGGCCGGGTGTGAGGTCGCGCACCTCGCCGCCGGCCACATCCAGCATGAGGACGTGGCTCCTCCGGCCGTCCTCCCATGTGTCCCAGTGGCGGTACATCAGCTCGTCGTAGATCCTCGCCGAGGTGGGTCCCTCCTCCAGATCCCGGAGCCTTTCCGCCTGCGGGTCCTCCTCGGGCCACACCTCGCTGACGAAGAGGAGGCGGCTCCCGTCGGCGGACCAGAGGGGGGAGACCGCTCCCCCCGGCTGGCTTGTGAGGCGCCGGGCCTCACCTCCCGAGGCGGGCAGGAGGTAGATCTGGGGTCCGTCCCCGCCCCGGGTGCTCACGAAGGCGATCCGGGTCCCGTCCGGCGACCAGGCCGGAGCGGTGTCGGTACCCGGTACGCTCGTCATCCGGACAGCGTCCCCTCCCCCGAGAGGCACCACCCAAATGTCGCTGTCCCCCCGGTCCCCCTCGATGTCGTACCGGGTCACCGTGTAGGCGGCGCGTTCCCCGTCCGGGCTCACCGCCGGGGGGCCCACCCGCCCCAGGCTCCAGAGGTCCCTGGGGGTGATGGGACGGGTGTCGGCGTCCTGCACGGCCGCGCTCCCCGTCAGGGGGAACAGGAGGAGCAGCAGCAGGAGGGGCAGGCGGGATAGGGAGGAACGGGGCATGGTGCGGTGTCCTGTCCAGGGTCATGGGGTACGGGGCCCCCTGAAGGTACGGCGGCGGGTCTCCTCCGGTCAATCGGGGCGGGGATCCCGTTTTTCACCTGACCGCCCGCCGCCTCCGGCGTAGAGTGCTCACATCCCCACAGGCAGGAGAGGAACCGATGCGGATCGAACCCTTCGTCATGGAACGCTGGCAGTCCACCTGGGAGCACCGGGTGAGCTACAACCTCTCGGAGAGCGGGGTACATCCCCTCACCATCCGGGAACTTCTGGGCATGGAGGGCGGCGAGGCATCCCTCGACCCCGACCGGCTCATGGACACCCGCCTGGGCTATGCTCAGGGCAACGGCCGGGAGGACCTGAGAGAGCGCATCGCGGCCAACTACGACGGGGCCGGGGCGGATGACGTGCTGGTCACCCACGGCGGGGCCGAAGCCAACTTCCTCACCACCCTCCGTCTCATCGAGCCCGGGGACGAGGTGGTGATGATGCTCCCCAACTACATGCAGACCCACGGTCTGGTCAGGGGATGGGGAGCCGCCGTGCGTCCCTGGCACCTGCGGCCGGACGCCGACTGGGACCCGGACATGGAGGAACTGGAGGCGGCGGTGAACGAGAAGACCCGCCTCATCATCCTCACCAACCCGAACAACCCCACCGGCCGCGTCTTCACCGGGGAGGTCCTCGACCGGGTGGCGGAGATCGCCGACCGGGTGGGGGCCTGGGTCCTCTCCGACGAGATCTACCGGGGGGCCGAGCTGGACGGGGAGGAGACCCCCTCCATGTGGGGCCGCACCGGGCGGCTCATCGTCACCTCCGGCCTCTCCAAGGCGTACGGCCTCCCCGGCCTGCGGATCGGATGGGCGGCCAGTCCCGACACCGGGCTGGTCGCCGAGCTCTGGTCGTACCACGACTACTCCACCATCTGTCCCTCACCGGCCACCGAGGCCCTCGCCGCCTTCGCCCTGGAGCCGCAGCGGCGGGAGAACATCCTGGGTAGGACCCGTGGGATCCTCCGGGAGAACCTCCCCCTGCTCCTGGAGTGGGTGGAGGACCAGGGCGACCTCTTCG